>VDMG01000145.1 GCA_006514895.1 Beijerinckiaceae bacterium | reverse complement strand
CCACGTTCATCAACCACGTCAGGCCGTCGATCATGTCATCGACGTAGCAGAACGATCTCGTCTGCGATCCCGAGCCAAAGTGATATCGTGACGCATGACCTCGAAGGCGCGATCGTCGAGCAGCGGCTGCGTTCCCGTGAAAAAATTGTCGACGCAGAGCACCTGGCATTCCTGCTCCAGCAGTCGCGTGCACAGATGCGAGCCCAAAAAGCCGGCGCCACCTGTTACAAGAACCCGCTTTTTCATAGCGCACCTCCCAACTGCTACCTTCCAATCAACAATATGCGTCAACAATATGCGTTAATATTACTTTCCAATCAACAATATGCGTTAATATGCGTCGGCGTTTTGATTGGGCAATCGCCCATAAGTAGCAGCAAGGCATGTGGCGTGGTGAAATCGAGGTAATCCGCGTGAATGTGGCTGCCGGGCGGCATCAAAGCTTCATGGCTCTGCTCGGGAATGCGCTCCGTCGAGCGAGGGAGGATCGAAGTCGAGCGAGGGAGGATCGAAGGCGTGACTGCAATTATCAGCGTTGCGCAAGCCTTTTGCCCTTATCAGCGTTGCGCAAGCCTTTTGCCCTGGCGCCGGCAATGCTCATCGCATCGGTCGCGGCCACGGCGAGCGCTCCACTCGAGCCGCCAAGGCGATAGCCGTGCTTCGAAGGGGGTAATCACTAGGAGCCAACTCTGCAGCCATAATTTCCTCCGAGGCGGCGCACGCGGACGTTATATTTATGGAGAGCGTCGCCAGTGGGGCAATCGAAGTGCAAAGCTGCAACGAGCACGGCCATCAAACGCAGTCGGACAATGCGCCGCTCGTCGGCGGATGCCGGACTCGGCGCTCGGAGGGACTAGGAACATGCAGAGGCTCAAAACCAAGGATATGGCTGGTCACCAGTGCTTGGTGGACGCGTTCTTTCATCAACAGGCGTCCAATTGGGCGGAGCTTTATGAGCGTGAAGGCATCCAAGAAGCGATTCACCAGGAACGTCTACGCGCGGCGCTCGCAATGGTCGATACGCTCCAATTATTGCCCGGGGCCCGAGTACTCGACGTCGGCGGCGGCGCCGGTTACGCGACTGTCGCCTTGGCAAGCCGAGGTTTCATGGTGGATGCGCTGGACCCGCTCCGAGTCATGGTCGATACGACGCGCAATCGCGCCATCGAAGCGGGAGTAAACTCTCGGGTCGCGACTCGAATTGGCGACGTTCACGCCATCCCCTCCTCTGACGATGCCTTCGAGCTTGTCCTCGCTTTGGGCGTACTTCCATGGCTGCCGGAGGCAAGCAAGCCGCTGCGGGAAATGGCTCGAGTCATTCGGCCCGGCGGACACTTGATCGTTAGCGTGGATAATCTGTGGCAGCTTCGTCACTTTCTTGACCCTCTTCGGAGCCCACTCTTGGGACGGCCGAGGAGGCTGATGGGCGACATCCTGCGCGCATGGGGCTGGCTTCCGCCCCGCGTTCGCTCACAATTGACTTCGCTTCGCACGTTCCGGCAGTTGCTCGCCGCAGAGGGTTTCGAGGAACTACACGGAGTCGCCCTTGGATTCGGGCCATTCACGTTCTTCAACCGAGAGATCTTGCCTCGCTCTGCAAGCCTGAAGCTGCAGCATTGGCTTCAGTCCTTGGCCAACCGCGGGAGTCCGATACTTCGCTCGCACGGATCCCAACACCTGGTCCTGGAGCAGAAACGCGTTGTCACGGGAAATACATAGCTTCGCATTGATGAGTGAGTCGGCTTGCACCCTTGCCGTCACCCAGTCCTAATGAAGGAGGCCCACCGTGAAACACCATACCAGCGACTACCTCAAGGTCATCGGTGTGCCGAGCATCGTTCCGTCTACGAGTGCATTCGATCCAGGTTATGATCCGATAACATTGAAGGGCCACTTGGCTCAAAGCCATCATCTGATCTGGATCTTGAAGATTTCGATGGCCTGCTGGCTGATCGCGGACGAAAGCGCCACGCGTCAGAAGATAGCCACGGCCAAAGCCTATCATGTGCCGACTGTCACAGGAGGCGGTCCTTTCGAAATCGCCGTCGCCCAGGGTCAGTTACCCGCTTACCTCGACCTCTGTGCGGACGTCGGCGTAACGCGAATTGAGGCCGGGGAAGGCTTCACCGACATGCCGCTCGTGGCGCGATCCGTCGTAAACATGGCGCAGGAGCGTGGCCTGGAAGTGCAGTTCGAGCTGGGCAAGAAACACGACGGCGCCTTCAGAACAGATATGGTGGAGGAGCTTGTCGCCCAGGGAAACCGCTGGCTCGATGCCGGCGCCGTCGAGCTCGTCGTCGAGGCGCGGGAATCGGCCCGAGGCGTCGGCCTCTTCGATGACAATGGTGATCTCGACGGCTCCTTGGCGGATCGTATTGCCGCAGCGTTCGGCTTGGACCGAGTGTCCTTCGAAGCTCCGAACAAGCTTAGCCAATTCGCGTTGATCAATCACTTCGGTCGCGATGTGCGTCTCTCCAATGTCAGGCTCGAGGAGCTGTTGCGCGTCGAGATCTATAGACGCGGCCTGCATTCCGATGCATTCGGCAATCCCAAGCTGCGGCCATTATCTGTCGTGCAGAGTTCTGTTTAGGGAGTTCTATTAATCAGCTCATAAGTATGTTCACATTTGACTTGACGTGATGGAGCTGGAATGGTTCCGTTCTGGCATGAGAGAAGATGATGCCCGCAAACTGGCTCACGCGACGTTAGAAGCGATGCGCATCCGCGCCGTGCGAAGCGTACAGGCTGGCGAAAGCTTCGAGGGTGTTGCGCTCAGCCGGCGTACGATGTACGGATGGCTCGCCCGGTATCGGCGGGGTGGCTGGGACGGCTTGCAAGCGCAACCTTTGTTCGGAAGACCGCCAAAGCTGGGCGGCAAGAAGCTGCAATGGGTTTACGATACGGTGACGCGGAAGAACCCGTTGCAACTGAGATTCGAGTTTGCGTTGTGGACCCGCGAGATGGTGGCCAAGCTGATCAAGGACAAGTTCAATGTAAAACTAAGCGCCAATTCGGTGGGGCGTCTCTTGGCGCAACTCGGCATCAGCTGCCAGAAGCCGTTACATCGCGCGCTCGAACGCGACGGGGCTTTGGTTCAGCAGTGGCTCAAGAAGGAATACCCGAAGATCAAGGCCTTGGCACAGAGGGAGAAAGCCGACATCTATTTCGGCGATGCCGCTCACATCCTTTCCGATCACCATGCGGGGCGCACATGGGGCAAAAAAGGCGAAACACCGATCGTCAAAACGACGGGCGCCGCCACGCCATGAGCCTAATTTCGGCGATCACTTCGCGTGGCCACATGCGGTTCATGATCAAGGAAAAAGGCGGCGTCAACGCCGCTGTTTTCATCGAGTTCCTGAAACGCCTGGTCGCCGGCGCGAAGCGCGCGATCTTTCTCATTGTCGACCGCGGTCCCGCGCATCGTGCCAAAAAAACTGCGGCGTTCGTTGACACTCTCGGCGGAAAATTACGGCTGTTTTTCTTGCCTCCCTATTCGCCGGATCGCAATCCGGACGAGTTGGTGTGGAAACATCTGAAGAGCGATACTGTCGGCCGCATGGCCGTCACCGGCAAGGATGACTTCGAACGCAAGGTGCGATCGTCCATGCGCCAACTGCAAAACGACCCCCCAAAAAATCCGCTCATTCTATCAGAAGCCATCCCTCCAATACGCCGCCTGAATGTGCACTTACGTATGGACTGATTAATATCATGGACGACATCGTAGTTATTGATTGCTTGTCGGAAAGTGTTGCTCGGTACCGCAGCGGATATGCAGTGATCGTGATCGATGTTGTTCGCGCGACCACCACGGCAATCACGGCCGTTGCGATGGGTCGCCGGTGCTTTCCCGTGCCCACCGTGGAAGCCGCGTTTGAACTCGCCACCAAGCTTGAGGATCCACTGTTGGTCGGCGAACAGAATGGCGTGATGACCGCGGGATTCGATGTCAACAACAGTCCGGCCGCTTTGGCGGCGCGGAGCGATATCCACCGCCCCGCTATTCTTCTGTCCACATCCGGCACCCGTGTGTGTCACGAGGCGTTGCAATGCGAGGCTGGGTTTTTAGCGTGTCTTCGGAATTACACTTCTGTCGCCACTCATCTCGTAGGCAAGTTTTCGAATGTTGCGGTGATAGGCGCGGGTACGAGAGGTGAATTCCGCGAAGAGGATCAAATGTGTTGCGCCTGGCTGGCTGGCGTCTTGAGGGATTTTGGCTATTGGCCCAAAGACGAGAGGACGGCGGAGATCATCGAACGGTGGAAGGGAGCCAGAACGGACGACTGGATCAAAGGAAAGAGCGCGGCGTATCTTCGGAAGAGCGGTCAAATCGAGGATCTGGAATTCATCCTCGATCACATCGACGACCTGCAAGGTGCATTCTCGTTGCGAGACGGCGAAGTGGTCATGGAGTCGACGGCCGTGCCCAAGGCCGAGCGCGAGAAAGAGTTCGGGGATGCGTGAGGATGCATCGACCCCAGTCGTCCTTCTCGGCTGCTTCCGACATGGCGGGCTCGCGATCGTGCGCAGCCTTGGCCGTCTGGGCGTGCCGGTCTACGTGGTGCATCGAAACCGAGCGACCCCCGGATTCTTCTCACGATACAGCCGGGAATGCATTGTATGGGACGTCGATACCGCCGCGCCAGAGGAGTCGCTGCTGTTCCTGAAGGATCTGCGCGAACTGATCGGACGCCGCTCGATCCTAACCGCGACGAGCGATGTCGGGGCCATGTTCATCGCCGACCATGCCGACCAGCTTACCGAATGGTTCGACTTTCCCCATCAAGGTCGCGATCTACTACGATCGCTGTGCAGCAAGAAGGAGATGTATTACTTAGCCAAAAAATGGAATGTGCCGACCCCGGAGACAGCGTTTCCCCATTCGAGATTCGATATTGACAGGTACTTGGCGACTGCACGCTTTCCCGTGTTGCTGAAACCGATTAGCTCGGGGCCGAACGCATTACCCGTTCGGCTGGCACAAACCAAGCGCGAGCTTCTCGAACTCTATGACTCTATCGAGGATCCGTCAAAGTCGAACTTGATGATACAAGAATACATCCCTGGCGGCGACGACATGACGTGGACGTTCAACGGCTATTTCGACCGTGACGGCAAATGCGATGTCGCGTTCACCGGCAGAAAGCTTCGCAATTATCCTCCATATTTTGGGCAAGCATCCCTCGGCATCTGTGTGCACAACGAGCAGGTAAAGAGAACGACAATCGAGTTCATGATGGCCATCGGATACCGCGGGCCGCTCGATCTCGGCTACCGGTATGACGCGCGTGATGGCTGTTACAAAGTAAACGACATCAATCCGCGTATCGGTGCGATGTTCCGGCTTTTCGTTGGCGCAAACGGCATGGATGTCGCTCGTGCACTCTACCAGGACATGACCGGACGACAGGTCTTGCCAGCCACAACACCGGAAGGCCGAAAGTGGATCGTGGAAGATCGCGACTGGATCTCGGCGCTGCGCTATTATCGAGACGGCAAACTGACGCTGCGCGGTTGGCGCGAGTCGCTACGCGGGGTGGAAGAAATGAGCTTCATCGCCAAGGACGATCCTTGGCCGGTTGTGGGCGTCGTTGCCAATATCGTCCGAGCCACCCGGGACCGGGTAAACCGCTTCCGTTCCCGAAAGCGAGCGAACGGATTTAAGGGATCGCAAAAGGGGCGGACAATCATATGAAAGTCACTGGCGCCAGAATTTATCTCGTCAGTGTCGGCAGCTTGCATCCAGTGCTCGTTGAAATCCTCACTGACGAAGGCATCTCCGGCATCGGCGAGGTGGCGGTCGCTTACGGCATAGGCGGCACCGCGGCTGCCGGTATGACGAAAGACCTGGTTCAGGCCATGCTTCTTGGCAGGGATCCGTTCCGGATCGAGGAGATCTGGACGGATATGTACGATCACTCGTTCTGGGCCAAAGGTGGGGGGTCGATCGTATTCGCCGGACTGAGCGCTGTTGAGCAGGCACTGTGGGATATAAAGGGAAAGGCCTTTGGCATCCCCGTTTACGAGTTCCTCGGAGGCAAATTGCGCGATCATGTGCGGACCTACGCTAACGGGTGGTCCTATAGATGCGACACGCCGAACGAATATGCCGGAGCAGCCGAACGCGTCGTTCGAGACGGCTACACAGCACTGAAATGTTATCCGCTGGCAACGCCGCGGCCAGACGGCGGCATCGAGCACGTCTCCAGGCGCACTGTCGACCGCTCGGCCGCTGATCTTGCTGTCGAAAGGGTCCTGTCTATCCGCCGGGCAGTTGGCCCCGGCATCGAAATCTTAGTGGATCTGAGCGGTGGTTTGACCACGGGCGAGACCATCCGACTGTGCCGCCGGCTGGAGGACTTGGATATCCTCTTTATCGAGGAACCGGCGGACCCCTTCGATCTTGGCGCCCTCTTGAAAATCTCCCATCACGTCGACACGCCTCTCGCCATCGGCGAACGAATCTATACTCGCCACGGATTTCGCCCGATCCTCGAAGCCCACGCCGCCGACATACTGCAGCCGGACATTGGCAATACTGGCGGCATCATGGAAGCGAAGAAGATCGCAGCCATGGCGGAGGCATACAGCACATGCGTTGCGCCGCATGTATGCGCGAGTCCGGTCGCGACGATGGCAGCCATGCAGCTCGACGCGTGCATACCGAATTTCATGATTCAGGAGGTATACCCATATCGTCCCCGGGAGCATTTTCAACTTGTCGACCATGCTCCGGAAGGTGACATCAAGAACGGCCTCATGCGCATCCCGGATCGCCCTGGTCTCGGCATCAGCTTGGTCACCGATCGCGTTCTGCCGTTTCTATGGGCAGAAATTTAATCTTGATCCGCGTCCCTACACACCCGCGCGGGGGCGCACCGGCCCCTGTGACGCCGATGGCAGAAGCAGAGCGAAAGGATTCGTTCATGGCCAATACGCAGACGACCCAGCGAGAGCTCGTGTCAGCATACTTCGAATCGACGGTGCCCCGTTGGGAGGAGTTCTATGCCAGTGACGGCGAGCAGACGGTATATACCACTATTTATCAGTCGCGCCTCGCGGTCGCTCTTTCGCTCGCGGACGGTCTTCGATTGCCGCCGGGATCTCGTTGCCTCGATGTCGGATGCGGCCCTGGGATCGCAACGGTCGCCCTTGCGCAACGCGGGTTTGTCGTCAATGCGATAGATTTAGTAAAGGCCCAACTCGATCGCACGCAAGTGCGCGCGGCCGAAGCCCGTCTCCAAGAACGCGTCGTCACGAGCGTGGGCGACATACATGATCTCGACTTTCCCGATGGCGTGTTCGACCTCATCCTCGTGGTGGGCGTCATGGAGTGGCTGGAGGATCCCCGCAAGCCCCTGCGCGAGGTATCTCGCGTTCTGAAACCTGGCGGTCGTGTCATCCTGTCCGTCGACAACAAATGGGCTCTCCGGAGCATTCTGGACCCGCTCTCGACTCCGCCGCTCGGGCCGGTGAGGCGGCGGGCGGGCAAATTCCTCGATTGGTCCGGATTGCGACGCAAACGTCCAGGTCCTCGTGATCATTCATATTCGATTCGCCGCTTCGATCGACTGGTTGCGAATGCCGGACTGGAGAAAGAGCAAGGCGTTACAGTTGGGTTCGGACCATTTTCTTTTTTGGGCTTGGAACTGCCACAGTCGTTGGGACTGGCACTGCACCGTAGACTCCAGCGCTTGGCCGACCACAATTTTCCGCTATTGCAATCCGCAGGATTCGTATACGTGACCGTTGCCGAGAAGGGTGGCGCCAATGCATAGTTCTAGTTATCGGATCGGTGCTTGGGGGCAGTCGATCCGTAAGCGCCCGACGAGCCTTTCAATTACCCACAATTTTTGCGCCGATGGCGGCGCCCAGTTCGACATCAGTCATGCGCGACAACCCTCTCCACATGACCATATTGCCCGGCGGGAGGGTCGCTGCTTCACAAGTGGAGGCGGAACGGGCACGCCCTGATCGTCGCCATGCCTCCGCCGACTTTCGCTCAGCCGCATCCGTAGGACGCGTGGCCGTCGGTAATCAGCGTGGTTCCGCGCTTCACGTTGGCCTTCACGAAAGCTTCGATCGACGCGGCGGAATTGTCCGCGATCATGGCGAGGCGGATGGGCCAGAGCGCGTATCGAGGTATTTCGCCCGCTTCCGGCGCGGCTTGGCTCGATTGATATCGCGATCAATCACCTCGACGGCGCCGATGACGAGGATTTTCCCGGCATTGCCCGGATCGAAGAACGCACCGCCTTCGCGGAAGAGGATTTCCGTCTGATCGACTTCGACAACTCCTTCCAGTGGTTCGCGGTCCGGATCAACCATCGATCGCCGCAGCTTCTGCGTCAGCAACCAGGCGGTCTTGTAGGCGACGCCGAGTTGGTCCTCCAATTGCCGCGCCGACATGCCGTTGGAATGCGTCGCCATGAGATGCGCAGCCCCAGAACCACACCGTCAGCGGCGCTTGGAACGATGCATCACCGTTCCCGCCGTGGCCGAGGTTTGTCGGCCGCAATCGAGGCATTCGTATGTATGAGCGCGGGTCTTCAGCGACGCCGCTCGGCGCTTGCCGCAGCCGGGACAGACAAACCCTTTCGGCCAGCGCCGTTCGAACAGGAACGCCGCGCAGCTCGCCTCGTCGGGAAATGTCTCCTGGAACTGCGAGAGTGATCGTCCCTTGGCCATTGAGCGCCCCGTCGCGACCACCCCAACGGCGGCTCAGCTAGGCTGGCATACCACATTTAGTGGCACCTGGGACAACAGGATAAGCCTCCTCGAGGAGAAACTGGATTACTTCATTGTTTCCAGTTGTTGGTCAGCCTTTTTCCTCAATATGTTTTGTGTAGGTTGGTACTCTCCTTGAGGAAACACCAGATCGAGGAGACATCAGATCTTAGAAGGGGATAACCTTTGAAGGAGACATGTCATGCGAGAGCAAGCGATTGTACTGGTTACTGGCGCCGGTGGATTTATCGGGCACCATCTAGTTAAGTACCTCGTCACACGAGGATACGCTGTGCGAGGCGTCGACATCAAAGAACCCGAATACGAAAACACGGCCGCTGATGATTTCGTGATTGCAGACCTCCGGGATTACGACCAATGTCTGAAAGTGACCAAGGGTGTCGATGAGGTCTATCATCTTGCTGCCGATATGGGAGGTATCGGCTACATTACCTCGTCCCATGCAAGCATCGCTATAAATAACACGCTCGTCAATGCTCATATGCTCCACGCTGCCCGCGAGGACGAGGTGAAGCGGTTCTTATTCTCATCCTCGGCATGCATCTACCCTCAGCATCTCCAGACAAAGCCAGACGTCGTGCCGTTGCGGGAGGAGGACGCGTTCCCCGCCGATCCCGAGGAGGGCTATGGGCTCGAAAAGCTTTATATGGAGAAGCTCTGTCAGTACTTCACCGAGGATTGGGGCTTTGCGACACGGGTCGTACGCTTCCACAATGTCTATGGTCCACTCGGCGCCTATGACAGAGGGCGAGAGAAATCTCCAGCAGCTATTTGCCGAAAGGTCGCGTCGGTCCCAAACAAAGGCGAAATCGAGATCTGGGGCGACGGGAAACAAACGCGGTCATTCATGTATATCGATGACTGTATCGAGGGCATTTACCGCATCATGCGATCCGACTATTGCGCGCCCCTCAACCTTGGAACTGTCGAATTGGTGAGTATCGACGATCTTGTCGACATCATCTCCAAGATTGCGGGAAAATCGTTGGTGAAGCGATACGACACCTCACGTCCACAGGGCGTGCGTGGGCGCAATAGCGATAATTCGCGGCTGAGAAAGGTCCTCGGCTGGGAGCCGAGAATTCCGTTGCGACAAGGGCTCGTTCCGACCTATCGATGGATCGAGGAGCGCGTGTCGCTGTCCAGCCAGCGCGGGCGATCTGCTGGGATCGCCGCCGAATAGTTGTCGGCGAGCGCGACTGTGCTTACCGGTTGATGCCGGCAGACACTGCGAACCGAAGCGGACGACGAAAATGGCAGAGAGCGGTGCCACCCTTTTGCGGCGTGCGTCGTCGCGCAGTGGGTGGCGAAGTAGCGGCGCTGGATTCATCAAGCGGTTTCGTAAGCCTGTCGTCGGGGCGTCGCTGATATGCGGCGATCTGGTCGCCGCATTTGCTGCCATCTGGTCCAGCGACGCCTTGATACGATTGGCCGGCTTGCTGCCCCCGAACACAAGACTTATCGTCGTCCCCTTCCTCGTTTTGACGCTTTTTGCCGCTGGCCTTTACACGGGATCTGGGCCAAGTCCTTATGAGCGATTTCGTTTACGTACGCGCGGTATTGCGGGCTTTGTCGCTATCGATCTTTTTGTCGAATTGCCGGCTGGCCAGCCGGGCTATCTTCTTGTTGCCGAAAGTTACAAGGCAGTCTGCTTGCTGCTCTTCGGTCACTACATCGATGCTTTGACGCGGACCTTCTTGACACACATCGATCTGTGGGGCGCCCCGACTGCAGTGGTCAGCTGTGGCGATAACAATCGAAAGCTGGCGCGTCTGCTGACGTGCCAGCCCAATCTCGCTGGCGCCGATCGGATTCGTCGAGACCGACGACCACAGAGGTTCGCAGAATGCGCAGCTGCCATTGCCGCTGATCGGAACAATGGCGGATCCCAGCCTCGCTTCTTCAAACTCGATCGCGACCCTCGGGTCCTTCCCATCGTCGGCAATTTCATGCGCCGCACTAGGTCGTGTTGATGGTTTTTGACTGAGGAATCGAGTTTTGATACGAGGCCGCCTTTCTGGGGGAGGCAGGATTGAGTCGAGGCGATCTGTCGGACGCGGAATGGTGCATTCTGAACCCATTGCTACCGGATCGGGGCGAACGCGGCGCAGCCATTCCCGATAAGCGGCGAACGGTCAACGGCATTCTGTGGGTTCGGCGCACCGGCGCGCCGTGGCGGGACATGCCCAAACGATACGGCAATTGGAACTCGGTCTTCGTACGCTTTTCGCGCTGGAGCAAGCTCGGAGTGTGGGACGCGGCCTTCGAAACGCTGGCGAGTCTCGACCCTCCCACCGGCGAGGAACATGCCATCGATTCCACGATCGTGCGGGCGCACCAGCATGCAGCCGGTGTAAAAGGGGAAATCAAAATCAGGAAGCGCTCAGCCGCTCGTGCGGCGGCTTCTCGACCAAAATCCACCTCCGCACGAACGCCAAAGGCGACCCGCTGACCTTCGATGTGACCGGCGGCGAGGTCCATGAGGTAAAGGCTTCAATGCGCTTAAACTTCACGACGCGCAGGACCGGGGCATCGAGCCGGTGATCCGTAACTGGTGCGCCGATACCACGGGCGGCCGGCGGTTCAGTTACGAGGCCGGGATGAACGTAGTTTAGTGAGCCGTTTGCTGCTGGCGCGTTTGGGAGCGCAGAAGGCTGGAGCGCAATCACCGAATCCGCGATGTGGTCGTGCGCTGAAGTTCTGATCCGATCCTTCTCGGGGGTCGATACGTCTGGCAGCAATTTCCGGCCGATGTCGTTTGCAACGAGGAGCGGCATCAAGATTGAGCGGGCGCCCGAGAGGAGAACACGTGACCAGGCGTTGGAGCGCATCCCGAGACCGAGCGTGAAGCCGATAGTCCAGTCATTGATGATGACGCGTCCAGCGTCGTTCATGAACATCGGCCGATATGCGTCTGGGGGGCCTACGAGGCCCAAAGTCTCAAAACGCCGAGACCAAAGGGAAACGCGCTTGGG
>VDMG01000175.1 GCA_006514895.1 Beijerinckiaceae bacterium | reverse complement strand
CCTCCGCATCCGTGGCATCGTTCTTCCCACGCTTGACATAGGGCTTCACGTAAGCCGGCGGCATCAGCTTTACGGTGTGCCCGACCTTTGTCAGTTCGCGCGCCCAATAATGCGATGTCGCGCAGGCTTCCATCCCGATCCGGCAGGGTTCGAGACCCGCAAGGGACGAAAGCACCTCCGCCCGTCTGAGACGTTTGCGGATAACCGTCGTCCCATCCGCATCAACAGCGTCAATCTGAAATACAGTCTTGGCAAGATCAATGCCGATTGTGCTAATCTGCATGTGGCGGCTCCACACCATCACGTTACCGGCGGGCTAGCCATTGATTGGCAGAACTGAGCCTCACTCGTCGCGGACGCGTCCGTTCCCAGTTCCTTCAGGTCTGCATCAGCGATCCTTTGAGCGCTTGATGCATTCCTGCTCAGCTGAGATGCTGCTGGACGTTGAAGATGGTGCTGCTGCACGAAAGAGATCTTGTGCCGACTGGTGCCCTTGAAAGCTTGCATCTTGCGTTCTCGTCGTCGGATCAGAGCAGGCAAGGCTCAATTGACTCAGCTCAAGTTGTTGGGCTTAAAAAAAGTGGCGGCGGAGCTGAGAGATGCTTGTTTGGCGCTTCGCGCCTCCTCGAGCCGTGTGATTTCGGCCCGCAACGCCGTAATGCGCTCGTCGATTTCCCGGACGGAAAGGTCGTCGAGATTCTGTCCGATTTCGTGAGAAGACGCTGCCTTTCGTGGCGGCGCGCCGAAAATCTCATCGTTATCTCCAGCCATGGCGACCCACCTCGTCTTGCCGCGAAAACCATAAGTTCCGAGTATTGTATCATCCCTCATTGGATCCAGGCCAGGTATTGCTTTCACGGCAATCTGGTTCTATCTCGGTGCACACTGAGCTTTGGCGACGTCGAAGACTTATTGGCGGTACCTGTGTCGGGGGTTGACACTGCCAAAATCTCCGGAACGCGGCAAACTCAGCCTCAACAAGCCCATCATCTGGTGGAGCGAACGCGACGATCGCGGGCCTTTCGCGCCGACCCGCGCAACGAATTCATGCCGCTTGGTTGAAAACCAAGTGCGGGAGCTGCTCCTGAGCGACCAGGCGCAGTCGCTTCACGAGGCCTATGATTTGGCCTGCACGATGTCGCCGCACGTACAGGAGATAAAGATGGCCCGCAATCGCCCGCGCCCGCCCGTTAAGCCGTCCAGCAATCGAGGTCGGCCGCGAAGGCCATTGGCGGCGCGCCGTCGACGAGCACGAAGCCGCCACCGCGCGATAGTGCAGGCAGTCATTATGACGATGTCAGAGCCGCGGTCGCGAGGCAAAAAGGCGGCTAATGGAGCGTCGCCGACGGTCATTTGTGGACGCAGGGATTTGGCGCCCGCGGCTGCCAATTTTCGAGGCGCACAGCGAGGATTCGTCGCTCTCTCGCCTGCCGCATCACAGCAATTATCTCACGCATTAATTTACGGTTACCGGCCGGGTCGCGTTTCATGCGTTAAAGTTACCCTGTTTTTCGTAAATTTTCTTCAAACATGTCAATGAGATCCTCGCGCATTTGTCCGGCGGACATCTTCCCGCTTGCGATTAGCAGCTCGAATGCCGCCTCGGTGCTAAACCCGTATTCGCGCAGGGCCCGATCGGCCGCTTGGCGCGATCCCATGATATAGTCGTTCACGACGGTCTCCAAATCCTCACCCGGGTCTGGCTCTGCGCCAAAAAGCCGACGGACATCCCTGTCGGCCATGAGAAGCTCGCGCACTGCTTCAATGCCCTTGAGACGGGCATCCACGTATCGTCCTATGATCTCCCGCTTAGTCATTTGGTTCTCTTCTCTGTCAATAGCCCGGTTAATGCTCATACGGCGGCGGCTGGGGTGGATATTGTGGCGGGTAGTTGTACGCTGGGGGGGGTGCCCATGGCACTGGTACCGGGAACAGGACCTCGCCAATGGTGATTGGGATCGACAGGGCGAACGCCACCGATCGGCGGACGCCGACGAGGCGCAGTGGTAGCGGTCGATGATCCCCCTCTAGGTGCGGCATGTCCAGTCCTCTTCCCGCGTCGAACGTCGCCCTCACCGTCAAAGACATCTGCAAGTCCTATGGCGAAACCGTCGCCGCTGGACCGCTCTCCTTCTCGCTTACCGTGGATTCGACGACGGGGCTGCTCGGTAGCAATGGTGCCGGCAAGACGACGACTATCGGCATGATCATGGGCCTGATCGAGCCAACGAGCGGCTCGATCCGCGTGTTTGGCCGCGACATGGCGCATGAGCGCCACCATGTGCTCGGCCGCATGAATTTCGAGAGTCCCTACGTGGACATGCCGCATCGCCTTACCGTGCGGCAAAATCTGCGTGTGTTCGCGCGGTTCTACGGCATTACCGACATAGAGGGGAAAATCGCGCGACTCGCCGAGGATCTCGCGCTAGCCGAGTTTCTCGATCGTGCGAGTGGGAGTCTCTCGGCGGGACAGAAAACGCGCGTGGCTCTCGCAAAGGCGCTGATCAACGATCCCGAATTGCTGCTGCTCGACGAGCCGACAGCCTCGCTCGATCCTGACACGGCGGATTGGGTGCGCGCCTATCTCGAGTCGCATCGCCGCGACCGCAACTGCACCATCCTGCTCGCCTCGCATAATATGCCGGAGGTCGAACGCCTGTGCGATCGAGTGATCATGCTGAAACGAGGCAGCCTCGTCGACGACGCGTCGCCAATGGAGCTTCTCGCGCGCTATGGGCGCAGTAATCTGGAGGATGTCTTCCTCGACGTGGCGCGTGGGCGCATGAACGGCAAAAGTCGAGTCGAATCATGAGCAATCCCGCCGCCTTCTCTTTGGGCCGCGTCAGTGCGATGGTGCTGCGTTATACCTATCTTCTGCGTTCGTCGTGGCCACGAATACTGGAGATGATCTATTGGCCGGCGGTTCAAATGCTCACCTGGGGCTTTTTGCAAACCTATCTCGTCCAGGCCCAAGGCGTCGCGCCGCCGGTGAATAGCGCCGCCATAGCGGCGGGGGCGCTGATTGGCGGGGTCCTCCTATGGGATATTCTGCTGCGCGGCCAGCAAGGATTTTCCTTCTCTTTTCTTGAGGAGATGTGGTCGCGCAACATCCCCAATCTGCTGATGAGTCCGCTGCGGCCCGCCGAATTTGTCGTCGCCCTGATGGTGATGAGCCTCATAAGGCTCGCCGTCGGTGTCGTTCCGGTCACGCTCATGGCCATCGCATTTTTTGGCTTCAATCACTGGGCGTTGGGCATCGCTTTCGCTCCCTTCAGTTCTAATCTTCTTTGCCTGGAGCGCCGGCTTGCTGGTTTCGGGAATCCTGTTGCGCTACGGGCTGGGCGCTGAAAATCTTGTTTGGTCGCTGATGTTCATCATCCAGCCGCTCGGCTGCGTCTATTATCCTGTGGCGGCTCTTCCCAGCTGGCTGCAACCCATTTGCTGGGCCTTGCCGCCGACCTATGTTTTCGAGGGCCTGCGCCGCGTGCTGATCGACCATGTTCTGCGCGCTGATCTGATGCTTACGGGCTCGCGATTGACTCGCTTCTTTTCGTGGGAGCCGCCTTCGGCTTTGCGCGGCTGCTCGCCAGCGCGCGACGGGCGGGAACCTTGTTGCAAACGGGGGAATAGAATTTCAGTGTTCGACACGTTATCTACGGGACCACAAATGTCTCGCCGATCTCGCGGAGGGCGATGCGTTCCGGTGTCTTATGGAGCGCGGTTTGGAAGCGCTCGATCGGTTCGTGAAAATCTTCGGCGCTGAGGCGGAAAGTTTGATGATGGACCGGCATGATGAAACGAGCGCCGACTTCATTGGCCATTTGCACGGCTTGTTCCGGCGTGCAGTGCGACTGAATCCAGGGATTGTAAGCGCCGATCGGCATGATCGCTAAATCGATGGGACCGCAAGCGCGTAACTCTGCAAACGAATCGCTCAGCGCGGTGTCACCACTGAAAACAATCCGCCTATTATTTCTCTCGAGAACGTAGCCGTTGTAACCGCGATAGGTATCGCGCCGCTTCCGCGCGCCCCAATGTTTTACACGAAACGCGACGATGTCGATCTTGCCGACGACAGTTGTTACAGATTTAATTCCGTTCCAATGCAGTTCGCTCACGTCGTGGAATCGCTTCCAACGCAGGAGATCGCTTGTCCGTTGGGCCGTGATCATCGTGGTCGAACGATCAAATCGATGGAGTGTGCGCATATCGAAGTGATCGAAATGCGCGTGGGAAAGAAGTAGGATGTCGATTTTGGGAAGGTCGTGAACAGTCAGCGCGGATGCGGTCAGGCGTTTGGGACCGAGTGTAAGTCCGGGCAACCGGATTCCGATCCGCGGATAAAGAACTGGATCGGTGAGAATCTTTATTCCAAAAAAATTGATTAACACCGTTGCGTGCCCGAGCCATGCGGCGGTTATCCGGTTATCGCTCCACTCCGCCGGATTTGGCCGGGCGAAAGCTGGAGCAATTGGACGCCGGTTTTCGACAATCCATTCGTGCCAAAGGTAACCGAACCAACGGCGAGCGCGCGAACCGCCGGGATTTTGGTTTTTATTTCCCATCTGCCGGTCTCAAGAGACTCTCTCACGTTGAAAATTGGTTGCGGCTTCGTCGGATTCCAATAGCCGAAATCACGCCGCGGCGACGACCTCTTGCCTCGTCCGCATCGCCGAGGCCCTGAAGACTCGGTGCGTCGTTGCTGAGATGAGGTGGCATGGACGTTAAATGTGTTGTAGATCGTAACGCGGATCGACAGAAACCTTTGGGCTGACCTCGCACTTTTGACACTCTACATCTTGCGTTCTCGTCGTCGAGCCTGTTGATGCGAATTTTCTGCCCGTTGTTTTGCCATCGGCCGGTGCAATGCCGATGCTCGATCTCCAGGCCACGCGCGGGCGGCGTGGACGGTGCCCTTATGCCGCCTCGATGAGCAGGCCCTCGTTTGCGCGCAGACTTAAGGTCGAACCGATAGGTTCGCCACGACGGTCGCCAAAGGTGGAGATCGCGATCCTGACTTTTGTTGATATGGGTGCGGACCAGGCCTGCGGATTGGCGGTAAAATTGAGTACGACAAATATCCGGTTATTGCCATTGCAGCGCTCATAGGCGAGGACATCGCTATTTTGCGACAGAAGACGCCATCCCCCTAGGGAGAGCGATTCATGCTCGCGCCTAAACTTGAGCAGGCTTCGTACCAGGAAAAGGATTGAAGTTTTGTCATCGCTCATCACCGCGACATTGCGTGCCTCATGGTCGGGCGTGAGCGGAAGCCAAGGCTCATGTTTTGAAAAGCCAGCATAGGCGCTTGCACCCCACTGCATCGGTGTTCGTGCGGGATCCCGCCCGACGCCGAGACCAGGCTCATGCTTTGCCCAAGGGTCCCTAACGAAATTTGGCGCTATTTCGACGTGGCCGATGCCGAGTTCGTCGCCGTAATACAGCGTTGGCGTGCCCCGCAAGGTCAAGAGCAGCATGGCCGCTACGCGAGCTTGTTCCGGTCCGACGCGTGCTGCTATGCGCGCTCTATCGTGATTGCTGAGAACCCAGTTTGGCCACCCCCTTTCCGGCAGGGCCGCCTCATAAGTCTCGATCAAGTCAGCAATGTGCGGTGCCGTCCAGGCGGTATTCAAAAGCTGAAAGTTGAATGGTAGATGCGCGCCCTTGAGGTTCCGGCCGTAATAGGCGACGAGCTTTTCTACCGGCAGATAAATTTCGCCAATCAATACCCGATTCTCGAATTCCTCGAGCACCTTCCGCATCCCGGAGACCACATCATGCACTTCGGGCTGGTCTGTCGAATAGATCTGGAGCAGACGATCGATTTCCGGATCATTCTTGGTCCAGGCTGGATTGGGCGGGTTGTCACGAAATTTCTCATCCTTGATGAGATGCCACATCACGTCGACCCTGACTCCATCGACCCCTCGCCGCAACCAGAAACGCAGCACTTCATGCATCGCCGCCTGGACGTTTGGATTTCGCCAATTCAGATCGGGCTGTTCGGCAAGATAGGCGTGATAGTAATATTGTTCCGTCCCTGCATCCCATGTCCAGGCGCTGCCGCCAAAGTTGCTGATCCAATTGTTCGGCGGGCCTCCGTCTGGCGCCGCGTCCCGCCAGATATACCAGTCGCGTTTTGGATCGGCGCGCGACTGCCGGCTAGCCTCAAACCAAGGATGCGCGATCGACGTGTGATTGGGAACAAAGTCGAGGATGACTTTGAGTTGCTTTGCATGCGCTTCCTCAATGAGGCGGTCAAAGCTTTCGAGCGAGCCAAAGATTGGATCAATCCTGCAGAAGTCGGCGACATCGTAACCGAAGTCATGCATTGGCGAGGGATAGATCGGCGAAATCCAGATCGCATCGACGCTGAGCCAAAGGAGATAATCGAGCCGCTGCCGGATACCATCGAGATCGCCTATGCCATCACCGTTGGAGTCCTGAAAGGACCTTGGATAGATTTGATAGATCGTGGCGGTCTCCCACCATTTGTGAGTCATGTCGCGACAGCTGAAATGAGATGGCGCTGAAAGTTAAAGGTTCGGCCGGCGGCGGCATGGCAGCGAGAAATGTCTGGGTCGAACCCGGTGCTCATAAACCTTGCACCTTGTGCACGCAGAAAGCCTTCAGGCCTCGGTCCCGCCACCATGTCGCAAAGGCATCGCGTGTGAGTACGATGAAGCCTCCGCCATTTTCAAATTAAGTGACAGCTACGGCGCCTCGCCTGCCGCACTGCTGCCCTAAACGAGTCGTGCGGCAAGCGTGATCTCCACCGCTTTCAGCGCCTTCGAGACGGGGCAGTTCTGCTTGGCTTCCGCGGCTGTCCTCTCGAAAGCCGTGGCGTCGATGCCGGGCACCGAGCCCTCGGTCGTGAGCTCTATTTTGGAAATCGCGAAGCCGTTCGGCACCGGGCCGAAATGCACCTTAGCTGTCGTATGGATCTTCGCGGGTGGATGCCCGGCCGCGGCAAGTGCCGCCGCCAGGGCCATGGAGAAACAACCCGCATGAGCCGCGACGATCAGTTCCTCTGGATTGGTGCCTGCACTATCTTCAAAGCGGGAGTGGTAGGAATAGCTGCCTGAGAATGCGCCGCTGCCGAGCTTGATTTCGCCCTGCCCATCCTTGAGATCGCCCCGCCATTCGGCTTCCGACGTTCTGCTTGCCATCGTCTTTCCCCTTGAGCAAATATTGCGCCTGGTCGCGGCGCGGAGGATAGAGAGACATGGTTGACGTGACAAGCGAGACCGGCGTGGTCGCGGTAGAGCCTCGCCGTCAGGTGCACGCATGACTTCAACGATCGCGACTCTCGTTATGCTGCTGGCTGTGGTTGCGGCGGTTGCGGTGCTCGCCGAACGACTCAAAATTCCGCCGGCCATTCTTTTGGTGCTGACTGGCGTTGTCCTGGCGCTCGTTCCCGGCCTACCGGCCTTGGAGCTTGCTCCAGAACTGGTGCTGCTTCTGGTGTTGCCACCCGTCATCTACGCCTCCGCGGTGGCGATGAGCTGGCGCGAGTTCCGCTTCAATCTGCGGCCAATTTCGCTGCTGGCTGTGGGTTGCGTGGTGTTCACGACCATCGCCGTCGCCGCGGCAACCCATTGGGTGCTGGGGCTGCCCTGGCCGGTGGGCTTCGTGTTGGGCGCCATCGTTTCGCCGCCAGATGCCATGGCGCCGCTCTCCATCGCTCGCCGAATGCAGCTCCCCCGGCGCATCCTCGTCATACTCGAAGGCGAAGGACTTGCCAATGATGCGACCGCGCTCATTCTTTATCGCTTCGCGGTGGCCGCCGTGAGCGCCGGCGTATTTTCGCTCGGTCAAGCGGGAGGAATGTTCGCTGCCATCGTCACCGGCGAAATCGTCTGGGGGATCGGCGTCGGTTGGCTGATATTGCGCCTGCGGCGCTGGGTGCATGATCCGCGCATCGAAATCACGCTTTCGGTTCTAACGCCATTCTTGGCCTATTGGCCACCCGAGCATCTGGGCGGCTCTGGTGTGCTCGCCACCGTAACTGCGGGGCTCTACATTAGTTGGAATGGCCTTCGCCTAATCAGTGCCGCGACACGTCTCCAGGGAATCTTTTTCTGGGATTTCTTCATCTATCTCATCGAAGGCATGGTGTTTCTCATCACCGGCCTTCAGGCACGCACATTGATCGTTCGCATCAGCGATCATGCGATGCCCGAGCTGGCCATCTCCGCTGCCGTCGTCAGCGCCGTGGTGATCATAACCCGCTTCGTCTGGATGTATCCCGCGGCCTATCTTCCGCGCTGGCTTTTTCCACCCCTCAGGCGCAGGGATCCATCGCCGCCCTGGCAGTGGCCATTCGTGCTGGCTTTCACTGGGATTCGCGGCATCGTCTCGCTCGCGGCGGCGCTCGCGATCCCGTTTACAACTGCGAACGGCCAGCCGTTTCCCGGGCGCGATCTCATCCTCTTTTTGACGTTTTCCGTCATCCTGGTGACGTTGGTCGGCCAAGGATTGCTGCTGCCGACGGTGATCCGTGCCCTCGGCCTTGCCAATGCCGGGCGCCAAGAGCGTCACGACGGCGAAGTCGAGGAGTACAAGGCTCGCCGCCAAGGGATCGAGGCAGCGATCAAGCAGCTCGACCAGCTTGCGTCGGAACGTAATCTCTCTGACGACTTCATTCGGCCGCTGCGCGCGCGTCAACGCGACCGGCTCAAGCACATCGCGCACAGAAGCGATGGGGATGACAGCCACAGAAAGCTCACCGAGCTCCATGACGAGATCGAACTCTTGCTGATCGCCGCCGAGCGGCAGCACATTAATGAGCTCTACCGCAGCGGTGCGCTAAAGGACGAGGCGCGGCGCCGGATCGAGCGGGAGCTCGATCTGCGGGAAGTGGATGTCGCCAATCAAGAGAGCGAGGAGTGAGTGTGGTGCCATAGCTTTGGCTTCCAGGCGCCCAAGAAATCCAACCGACGATCGGCCCCGGAGAAAAATTTGCCTTGCTGGGTCGGTGCAGGCGAGGCGGCGCTGATCAACATCAGTTGCGGGATCGTCAATCAGAGAACTTTCCAAGCGCAGGCCACTACAAATGCGCTATCATCAGAGGCGTAGCCAACGCGAACCACCCGCGTAGCGCCATGGTCAGGAAAGCAAGCATGAGCAACGACCCTCGTATCGGATATAATAAGCCGCTGTACATTCTGCCGTTTGACCATCGCAGCTCCTTCGAAAAAGGTCTTTATGGATGGAGCGGGGCGCTGAGCGCCGATGAGACCGAGCGCATCGCCCGGACCAAAGAGGTTATATATGACGGGTTTAAGTTTGCTCTCGGCACTGGTCTGGCGAAGAACCGGGCCGGCATCCTCGTCGATGAGCAGTTTGGCGCGCGTATCCTGCGCGATGCATCCGCCAATAGCTTGATCACCGCGATGCCGGCGGAAAAAAGCGGCGAGGCCGAATTTCAGTTCGAGTTCGGCACGCAATACGCCGCGCATATCGAGCAATTCAAACCCACCTTCGTCAAGGTCTTGGTGCGCTACAATCCCGAGGATGACGAGACGATGAATTGCCGGCAAGCCGCGCGTCTCAAGGAACTGTGCGACTACTGCCACAGCCACAACTTCTACTTCATGTTCGAACTGTTGGTGCCCGCTACCCACGCGCAGTTGGATGTCGTCGAGGGTGATCAGCACCTATATGACCGCGACCTGCGGCCCTCGCTGATGGTGGCGGCGCTCACGCAGCTTCAGAATGCCGGTGTCGAGCCCGATGTCTGGAAGATCGAAGGGTTGGATCGACGCGAGGATTGCCTCAAGATCGCCGAAGCGGCGCGGCGCGACGGTCGCGAGCAAGTCGGATGCATCATCCTTGGGCGCGGTTCAAACGAACAGAAGGTGGTGGAATGGCTGCGCATTGCGGCCGGCGTGCCGGGATTCATCGGGTTTGCGGTGGGGCGGACTTCATTCTGGGAACCGTTGGTCGCGTGGCGCGATGGCAAAATCCAACGCCAGCAGGCAGTCGAGAACATCGCCCATAGATATCTGGAATGGGTGAAGGTGTTCGAAGGCGTGGCAATGTGATAAAATTCCATTTCGGACACTGTAAGAATCAGGAGAGACATTGATGTTGGATCGCAAGCTCGGAAGTGCGGTCCCATCGCATCCAACATGGGTCTCGGCTGCGTGGGCGTCTCGACGCGATTGACGGCCGTAACCGCGACAATTCGTTTGTTCGTGGAGTGAACGTGAAGAAGCTCAGACACGTGCCAAGAACGGCTCTGTGTCGCGCTCTGTGACCCGATCTGGATCCTCGATACGTTCGAGCGCGAGGGATAGACTAGTTGCGGCATGGAGCCTAAGCCTGCGCTTCGGCAAAAGCGGGTGGCTGCTCGGTAAACGCATGATCCATCCGTCTGTCCCAAAGCCGCACGCCACCGGTGATCCCGGCGATGTTGGGAACGATCTTCACGTGGGGAGGTATTGGTGGTTCGATCCACTTTGCATTACCCCCGCCGATGTAAAGCAACTCATAGGCGAAAACGGTTTCCAGAATAGCGATAATCTTGTGGACGCGTTTGCTCCAGCGCCGCCTGCCGACAGACTCAAGCGCCGCCTTGCCCACATATTCGTCATAGGTCCTATGTTTGCGAATGGGATGCTGGCTGAGCTCCAGATGCGGGGCGATCTTCCCGTCTTGAAACAAGGCAAAGCCCATTCCTGTGCCCAATGTTAAAACGCATTCAAGACCTCGCCCGGTGATGACCCCGAGGCCTTGAATGCTGGCATCATTGAGAATGCGAACTGGCTTACCCAAATCTTTTGCCAAGACCGCGCCGAGCCTGAAGCCATGCCACTCTTTGGTATCGAGGTTGGGTGCCGTCAAAACGAAATCCGCCCGCACTACGCCCGGGAAGCCGATCGAGACGCGATCAAACTGGCCGAGCTGTTGTGAGAGGCTAACCAACGCCGAGACAACTGCATCGGGCGTGGCTGGCTTTGGCGTCTCGACGCGCAGCGGACCCGTAGAGATCTTTCCTGAGGCTTTGAGGACAGCTGCCTTGAGATGACTGCCGCCAACGTCGATGGCAAGGGTCAGAGGTTTCGCCGGGCGGGCGCGACCGTCGGTGTGTGTCATTGGCTCAGCCTCCCTGATTTAATTGTCTGCGGCCGTTCGACTGTGGATCGGCTCGAAGCGGTCCTTTAGCTGGGCAGCTTTGGCTCCCACCTCACAACGTTCCACCAGCTTTGCGTCGCCGTTGAGCACTTCGAACTCGGTTTGCTCACCCTCGCGCCAGAAGCGGATATCGAATTTGTACTGACCTAAGCGAAGATCGCGAATCGTTATGTCCGGCAACCAGTCCGGGAGCAACGGATCGACATAGAGTTTATTCCGTGGCGCGTCGGGCAAGAATCCCAGCATGGCCTGCGTCAGCATAAAGATCGATCCGGCTGCCCAGGCTTGCGGCACATTCGCGCCGATATATTGTACCGGAAACGTCGTCTCATCGCGTGGAAAAGCAGTGTAGAGCTCGGGCAATTGGTTCAGCAGGAAATGACTGGCTCCGATGCTGATGTCGTGCGCGATCCGCCCCGCCTCCGCGCCGAAGCCGTAGAGCTTGAACCCCATCGCGATGATCCCATTGTCGTGCGGCCACACCGATCCAGTCTGATAATTGTACGGATTGAATGCCGGATTGCTCGCCGAAAGCGTGCGGATACCCCATCCTGTCCACATGTCCGGCGCCAGCAGGCGTTCCACAACAAGCTTGGCCCGCTCGCGAGGCACGATGCCACACCAAAGGCAATGGCCGGCATTCGAGGCGACGGTCAGGACTTTCTTCTTATCGCCGTCGAGCGCATAGGCATAAAAGCCGAGTTCGTCATCCCAAAAGGCCGCGTTGAACCGTTCAAACAAGGCGGCTGCCTTTGCACGCAATTCCCCCGCACGGTCGCATTTGCCGAGCGCGTCAAACACCTCGGCAATGCGGATCCAAGCGCTGTAAACATAACCCTGGAGCTCGCAGAGTGCCTTCGGTCCCTTCACCAGCGAGCCGTCCGGATAGACGACGCAGTCGCCGGAATCC
>VDMG01000205.1 GCA_006514895.1 Beijerinckiaceae bacterium | reverse complement strand
TCGACCTTTCGCATGATGATCTGACCCGACGCCATCAGCGCCCAGAACAACATGGCGGCTGTTTCGGCGCAGGGCAGCACGGTTTGCGTCTTGATCCTTCGCTTGAACTCCTCGTGGAGGCGTTCGATCGCATTCGTGGTGCGGATCGATTTCCATTGGCTTTGCGGAAAGCGCGTGAAGGTGAACAGCTTGTCGCCGGCCTCTTCCAGGCTGTCGGCGACGGCCTTGCATTTCAGCCGCCATTTGCGGATGAACGCCTTGCGTTTCGCTTCGACCTCCTGCTTCGTCGCAGCGTAGATCATATCCTTGTAGTCGTTCGAGATTTCCTCGTGCAGCCGCTCCGGCGCATGGGCCAGCAGATTGCGATGCTTATGCACCGTGCAGCGCTGAACCGGCACATCGGACCACAGCGCGGCGAGCGCGTTCTCGAGCCCCGGCGCGCCGTCGACGATGACGAGTTCCGGCGTCTTCAATCCGCGTTGGATAAGATCGTCGAGCAGCGCCCGCCAGGCGGCCTCGCTCTCTCCGCCCATGTTCTTGATCGCAAGCAGAACTTTCTGCCCGACCTGTCTCACGCCAGCGCGACGAGAAGCGAGATCGAGGTGGCCTTCTTGTCGAGCCGCACGCGCACGACCGTGCCATCGAGAATGAGGCGGATGATCGGCTCGGCCGCGAGCGAACGCGCGTTCCAGGCGTCCAAGTCGCCCTTTACCTTGCGCCAGGTTCGACTGACTACGTCCTTGCCGACTGCCCCGGCGAAACCGATTTCAACGCGCGGCGCACTCGGCGCGTGGCGGCGTCTTCATTCCCGGTCGCCTTGCGTCGTCCGTAGCGCGGCCGCGACAAGGCGGCACCCAGCTCCTCTTCCAGCATCGTCCCGATGAAGCCGCGCACACGATCGCGAACCCCATCCTCGATCGCGTCGAACCAATTGTCGAAAAGCATGATGTCGGCGGCAACAGCCGCCATCTTTCGTGGTATCCCTTATCATGGCGTGGTTTCCTTTCCAGCGCTCCAACGCTATACCCAGCTGCCTGGCGCCGTCTGGTTGGGGGGTGAACGACTCGACCTGAATTACAAAACGATTCCATTTATTGCATTAAATGGTATATTTATGTTCAGTTTCCTAGTTATCGTGGCCTGCTCTATTGTTAACGAACATCCTGCTACCCTAATAGTCTGCGTCGCAAAGGGGTTTCGGAAGTCAATGGCGAGCCTGCATTCGCCAAACATCTGGCTCCGTACGGCAATCTCGGCTGTGGGGTTCACAATCCATCGGCCGGATTCAATCGCAATCTCTGGAAATGGTCCTTCCAATATACCTAGGCCGCCGATTGCTCGCCACGTAGTAACGGAGACGCGGACACCACTTTTGGGTTGAAAGATCGTACTTGAAAAATCCCACTTCGTCGCTTGCACCTTCGTCGCTTTGTTGATTCTTCACCAGAGAAGTACTAATGCGCACGAAGCCCGGCGGAACCACACTGGATGGGCGAAGAGCTCGATGCATGGCGCTGATTCTCCGTGGAAAACAGCGTCAGGTATCCATCAAACTGCATCAAATCTGAGTCAGAGCCAATTTTGGAAGCCGATTGACAGATTAAGGGCAAAGAGACACTTCGCTCGAAGGATTCCAGGTTAGACAACATGTGACCCCTACCTTTTCCCCACTCCCAATTAACATCAGCGCGACATCCTCACCCTCTTTTTCGGCCACGATCGCGGAGGTTGGTGTTTATCAACGCCATGAGCACGGGACCGAGGGAAAAGGCCCCTCCCCTCGCCTTCTCGGTCAGACTGCGCAAATAGCCGCCAGCGCTGGTGATCGCGCTCGATCGCTGCAGGATCGCGGCGAGGACAACCGCCGCGTCATTCGGGCCCAGGACCTCATTGGCGTCCTCCCAGGCGCTCGGGCTGATATCGAGCATCGGGCACACCAGCGCTGCCGTCGCGACGAGGTCTCGCCAGGATTTGATGCCGTCTCGGGCATGGTCGACAATATCCGGGCAAGCTTCGAGGACCATACCGAGAGGGAAGGATTGCTGCTGGAGTTTTGAAGCCTGGCGCCCTGATTGTGGCGCCGACCGTTCCGGTTGAGGCTCCGGCGTTTCGGCCTGAGCTTCTGGAAGACTCAGTTCAGATTCAATTTTAGCTTTTGGGTTTGAATTCTGTATTTGCCGGTCATTTTGACCGGCATTGCCGGACATATTGTTGGTTTTGACATGGGCTTCGAGGATGTCGCGGATCTGCCGCATCAGGGTCTCGAGCTCGCTCGCCAAAGGTTCGAGCATGGCCAATGTCGCTGTCCGGGGACGTCGGCCTGCGCGGCGCTTGTAAGCTTCTCGGAAGGCGTTCCAGTCTGCCGGTACGCCCTCATAGCTGCCGGTTGCGATCATCTTGTCGATGTCGCGCCGGCAGATGGCGATGCGTTCGCGCAAATGTCGAATGACTTGCTCCTCGGCCTTCGCCTCGGCCGCGAGACGCTGGAATTCGGCGGCGCGCGCGACGATCGGAGTGAGGTCGAAGCCGAAGGCCTTTTCGATCTCGCCCCCCTCCCCTTTCCGTGCGTAGCGTTTGCCATTGGGGCTGTCGCGGCGAATGACGACCCCGCATTCGACGAGCGCAGCCAAATGGCGCCTAAGTGTCTTCTCCGCCATGCCGTTGGCGCGTTGAACCAGATTCCTGTTCGACGGGAAGACGACGATATCGTCGGTCCCGCCCAACATGGTTTCCGGGTGGAAGGTCAGCAGGGCGTAGAGAACCGCTAGAGAGCGGTCCGAAACGCAGAGCGCCCCCCTGCCCTGCCGGATGGCGTCGAACACCTGCCATTTGTGGACGATCGTCTCGGGCGGGCGATCGTTTGCGGCGACCTGGCTCGCCATCAAGGCGAGCGAGAACGGCCGCCGCCCAAAGGGCGTCGTTGAGGAAGAGGTTTGCATGGTCTTTGCCTTTCTTCGGGCAAAGAAAAAGTGTTCGCTGAAACGGCGTTTAGCCTTGACGAAAATTGGCTGGAAGCGCTATCTCTGAATTGTCAGTTTAGAGGATAGGGCTTCCGGAGCGGCGACGCTTCGGGAGCTTTTTCTTTGCCTTAATGTCTCCTAATGGATTGATAGGGTACGCGGTGCACTCCTCCGCGCAGCACTAGGATGCTGCGAAGAACTGTTTGGCTGGACTCAGCGGGCTCAGAGAATTGCCGCGGGGCGCCGGTCTCGCCAAGATGCTGACGTCGAAACTTCATTGCTGTGGCCGCCCTGAGAGAGCGACGAGCCGGATTGACGCAGCCCAACGCGCATCGGCGGAGGGCGCGAGACGACTCTCCGGGCTCGCGGCGCGAACGCGAATAGGATCGACCTTTCTATTTTGAGGAATGTTCTGGAGAGGAAAGCCGGTTTATCGCCTGCCCTCCTTCCGGGCGCGAACAGCAAGTAGTTTTCGGCACGCTGTCTGCTGGTTGATGCGTTTATTCGCCTGGGAGCGTCGCCGAGTAAAATTATCCCCCAGCACCGGCCGATGGGCGCCGTGATGATATCGCGCCCACGCGTGGGTGCCCCTTCTTCGGCCCGAACCTCTTCGGCCGACAACGCAAATACCTTCGTCCGCCCGATGATCGGGGAAAGATCGACACCGGAAGCGAGAGGGATTTCTCCTTCCCTGCCTTTGGGGGTGAAGCGCTTGCCGTTTGGACAGTCGCGACGGACGATCGGGCCGTCGTCGTGCAGGAGGGCGAGCTTTGGGCGCAGCGAAGCTGGTGCCCTAGCGAGTGCGCGCGAGAAGATTTCGTAGTTTGAGAGGTCGCTGGCAAGCACAGCTTCCCGACGAAAATTTAACAGCGCGTGAAGCGCCGCTAGCGATTGCTCCGACACGTCTATGTGCGAGCGCGCGGCGCAAAAATGCTGGAAGGCAGTCCGTTTGCGAACCGGTTTCCCGGGTGGGGGGGCGATCGGTTGGCTTACCTCGCGGGCGAGCGCCAGCGTTGGCCGCCCGAAGGGCGTCGTTGATAATTGCACTTCCATTTCCTTCACATGCCGCGGGGCAAAAGAAACCTGCCCGCCGAAACGACGCTAAAGATGCTTGACTGTGAATCCGGGAAATGCGATTCTCTTGTAACCACACGAAGAGAAGGGCTTCCGGAACTCGCTTTCGGGGCCTTTTTTGTTTGCCTTGTTAATCTCCATTCCTGGTCGATCTAATATCCTGTCTGAAAGCCTCGTAGAGATGGGCGAGGTTCTTCGACAGGTACTCTCCGAACGCTTTTGCGTCCGTTCCCTTGGCCTTGAGAGCCAAGGTGAAACGTTTGCCTTCCGCCGTCATTTCGGCCGAAAGTGAGCCATCTTCCGGCGTCCAGTTCCGCTTTTTCGGCTCCGAATGGGCGCGCGTCGCTGTCTTGGTCGTCTTGAGACGCACCATCAGCGCGTTGAAACGGTCGTCGCTTGGGAGGCTTGAAAAGCCGTCTTCGCTGATGGCGCGCACCGCCGCCTCATAGCTGGAAGGCTTCTCGAGCAGGAGCTTCAGCTCGTACCAGCGGTCACGCCCGACGCCTCTCGCCGCACCGACCGCTTGAAGGATCTCGCCCGGCAGCCCGGCCACAGACAGCATCTTGGAGAGGGTTGTCCGGTCGATCGCGAGAGCGGTCAGAATGACGGTATTATCCTCGTCGTAATGGAGCCGAGCGAGATTGGCGGCGAAGAATGCTTTCTCTATGAAGGATAAGTTCGCGCGAGCGGAGTTTTCCTGCCCCTGCGCGATGACGTGCTCGCGATCCTTCATGTCCTTGACGACGGCGCGCACATTACGGTCGAGCAGCTTGGCGGCCCGGAGACGGCGATGTCCGAAAACGACCATGTAGCGGCTGTTATTCGACGGGTGCGGCCTGACGAGAATCGGAGAATCTTGTCCACGTTCGCGGATCGCTTCCACGAGATCGGCGAACTCTTGATCGTCCGCCGAAAGTCTGTCTTGAACGAAGGAGATATCGACGGAGTCCGGGTCCAGGTCGATGATTGTTTCGCCCTGGACGAGCTTGTCGGCGCGCGCCGCCATCTCGTCAATCGAACTCAGGATAGACCGCGAGGCGCCTTTCATGGCGTAATCGACCGCAGGTTGCGCTTCTCGCGTCTTGCGATCATCGAGTAGATTGGCGAAAGGGTTTTTACGAGCCAATCGCGCCTCCCAATGGACTTAGCACGTTGAAATAGAAGCACTTTTGTGAGGTTTTTACGGCAGTCAACATCAGAACCGCCCCCATGCCAGATGAATCAAGCCCTGAATCTCAAAGTTGACGGCGTCCATGCACTGAATCGCGCGGTCGAATGTGTCACGATTAAAGTTCGCGCGCTCGACTTCATACAATGTCTGCTTGGTCAAGCCTGCATCCGAGATCGCGGTCGACTTGAGCATCGGGCTCTTCAAGATTTCCTCCGCGAGCATTGAATGCATGAACCCTAGCATCTGGGCCTGGGGGATATCTGTGGGCTCGTAACGCGTGATCAGATAGCGGAGCCAATCCATTCTGACGTTCGCGCCAACTTTCTTGATCGTCTTCGTAATGTTCCCAAGCATCAGCAGGAACTGGCTCATGGACATCAGGTCAAGCATCTGTGGATGCACGGTGATCAGCACCGAGTTGGCCGCGGTGAGGGCAGTGAGAGTAAGGTAGCCCAGTTGCGGCGGGCAATCGATGACGACGACGTCATAACGATCGTCGACGTCAGCGAGCGCCTTTCCCAGTCGCGTGAAGAAACGCTTGCCTTCCTGCGATGTCTGCATCGCGAGAGGTGTATCGTACTCGTATTCCTGCAGATCGAGGTTCGCCGGGACGATATCTAGGAGGGGGAAGTTCGTCTTTAGGATGACGTCCTGAATTGGCTTTCGATGATCGTCGTATCGAAGGGCGTCGTAGAGAGAAGGGTTCCGATCTAGTTCCGGTTGAAACCCATGGAGGGCTGAAAGCGACGCTTGCGGGTCTAAATCCACGATTAGAACACGATGTCCGGTTAGGGCGAGGTGCTGCCCGAGATGGGCCGTTGTCGTGGTCTTACCAGAGCCCCCTTTGAAGTTCACGACAGCAACGACCTGCAGCTTTTCATTGGCTTTGCGCTGCGGAACGTATTTCTTCGCGTCGGGTCGACGATCTTTGTCGAGAAAGTGCCTTAGTTCTATCATCTGATCGGCGGTGTAGAAACGCCGCCCGCCGATCGTGATCAGCGGATCCGGCCCCTTGCCTTCAAGATGAATGCGCTTCAGATTATTCGGGCTCACTCCGAGATAGTGGGCGACCTCCGCCATCGGGAAGCGACGCAGGGTCTTCTTTGCATCCGGAGGAAACTTCTCCTGCCGAAGCTGGTCGAGCTTGCGCGAAATCTCTGCACCCTGCATGAGGATTTTGTCGTCGAATTCGAAAGATGGAAGCGACAGCATGCTATGGGCTCGGCGAGAAATAGCGCTAAAATCGCCACTTTGGTCGATTTGGCGCCAGTATGTCCGATTCGCGAGGACTAGCAAGGAGAATTGGGTTAACGCTTTCTTAACGCGGGGGAATAGAAGGCAATCAAGCCATCCAGGGGGAGGCACACGGATCGGCGGTTTTGTTGGTCGTCGCATCTCTTTGTGGTGACGTCGCAGCAAGCGACCAGACGCGCGGTAAAGTGGAACTACGCGTGAGAACGATTGAATCAGCCTGAGGGACAAGTGGATGCCGGTCGTTCGTTCCAAGACGATTGCCGGCGTCACGATGCGTGACTTGCGGCGGCTTTGCGACCGGCTCAGATTCGATGCGACGCAAGGCGACAATCTGCTGCTCGATCTTCGATAATGCAACATCGCGCGACGGGCGCGGCGCTTAGCGCGTGAATTGAGCTGACAAAGCGCCGCCATGCGCTCCGCCACCCCGCCGTTTCGCCTGCCTGAGCCGGCTTAACGCGAGCGCGGATCGAGGCGGCAGCTGGCGCTTCCAAGAAACGGGTCAGATCACGCGCAATCCCAACTGCGCGGCCATGGGGTCGAAGTCGCGGTCGTCATGGAGCAGAAAATGGCCGCGCGCCAGGCAGAACGTCCCGATGATCAGGTCGATGGTCTTGCGGATCGTCACGCCCTTGTCGCGCAGGGTCCGATAGTGCCGTGCGCCGAGGACCGCGAGCTCTTCGTCGAGCATTCTCTCGATCCGGAACTGGCGCAGGGCGGTCTCGAGCCTAGCGGCGTGCGCCTCGCTCCGCGCGCCTTGCAGCATCTCGAGCAGGATGAGATCGCCGACGAGAATATCGTCGGGATCCTCAATCGATCTGAGCGAGCGAACCGCCTTGGTGTCGATATCGCGCAGGTTCGCAATCCAGACTGAACTGTCCACGACGATCATGGCCGAGGTTCGTTTGAGCGGCCCTCCCGCAGTGCGTCGAGATCGCCTTGCCAGCCGAGGCCGATCATGTCCGCAATCGCGGCCCGGCGCCGGTGTCGGCGAACCAATGTCCGGAGGGCCTCCTCGACCGTGGCCTTCTTTGTCGAGAGACCGGAGGCGGCCATGGCCTCGGCGAGCAGCTTGTCGTCGATTTCGATATTGGTGCGCATAGGTCCTCGATGTGTATACACTACGCTAATTGTACACATCACCTTTTGGAATGGCAATAAAGATTTCCGTCTGTGCCGCGCGCGCGGCGTGGACGGGCCTTCAAAACCCACCCAGCCCCCTCGTTATGGTGCGGCGGCAGAGCAGGGGAAGGGAGGGAACCGACGTCGCTACCCGCCAGTTTGGCGGCTAATGCGACCCAAATCCCCCCAAAATCCATCGTCCTCGATAAGACGCGCCTATTGGGATGAGAAATACAATTCTAAATAAAGCCAGCCGTTTCGCCGGGGCTCACCAATCCCAATCGTTTTCCCCGATCGAGCAGGTTCTTGATCGAAGAGGGGGACCAATGCCGGCCGCCGCGCGGAGTGCGCTCGCGCATCGCCTCGAGCTGGGCCGCGATGTCCCGCAGCACCATATCCGGATTGGCCATGGCGATGCCGGCGACGAGCGTCATGAGACGATCCTCCGAAGGCTTGCGACGCGCGCGTTCAATCAGATGCGGCTCGGCCAGGTGCTCCCGGACGAGGCGGCGCACGGCCCGGCGCAGACGCTCGACCGTCCACAACCGTGCTGGGCGCTTCGTATTAAGCACACGGACTACATCTTCCCAAGGATGATCGGGCCGCATCCGGCGGACCGTCGGAAGCCAGGCGTCCATGGAAGAGAGCAGGGCGGCGACATGGGTTTTATCGCGCGCGGCGGAGACTTTGCGCAAAGCCTCCGGGCGCCGTTCCCGCAGCCCCGGATTGCCCGGAAGCTTGCCGCGCGCTCGCGCCGCTCTGATCCCCGCCTTGGTGCGCTCCGAGATCAGGGCCCGCTCGAGCTGCGCGACGGCCCCCAGCACCTGCAAGGAAAACATGCCCTGCGGCGTCGATGTATCAATGGGGTCGCGCAGCGACCGGAAATGCGCGCCACGTTCTTCGAGCCGCTCGATCGTCTCGAGGAGGTGGCTCACCGAACGGGCGAGGCGATCGAGCCGAACCACGACGAGGACGTCGCCTGCCTTTATTTCTCGCATGAGGCTCGCGAGTTCAGGACGGACGCGGGAGGCGCCGGACCCGGTTTCCCGAAAAATCACTTCGCAGCCTGCAACCGAGTTCGTCGGTTTGCGCGTCCGTCGCCTGATCCTCAGTTGAGACCCGGGCGTAGCCGAGCAGGCGGCCGGAGGGGCTGCTGGGGGCAGGTGAAGCGCTTTTTGCCGCGGATCGACGCATTTATTGTCCTGGCAAGCCTCTGGCGAGCGGAATCTCCGCACGAATCAGCGTTACGAGCGGTCTAGTGGGCATTTTGTACAAACTCATAGATGATGAGTAAACGGCCGTTTGACGGCGCCGTCAAATGGCCAATATACGGCTACGATAACGGGCGCTCCGATGCGTCACTCGAAAAGACCCGCTTACGACCCGTCGCCACAGGCAGGGGAGGAGGCGGAGCCTCAAAACTGGGACTCGCAATCAATAGGAAATTAGGGCTGGCTCAGGGACCCTCTATGAAACAAGTAAATCCTATGATAGATTGATTGTCGTGCATTGTATCTCTGATTCTAGAGCTTTTTTATCGATGCTTCAGCACCCCGCCAAACCTCTCCGACCCAATGGCCTCAGCACGAGGCGCCTGGGGCGGCTTTTTGCTTTGCGGGACGCGGACGTCGCCAGCCTCCTCGTCCCCCTCTCGGCCGCTGACGACTCGCTGAGCCGCCTCGACGAGCGGCTGCAAACTAGCCCTATTCATGCTGGCTGGATCGCGCGGACGGATTTCGCCGAGGCTTGTGCCGCGCTCTGGGCCGAAGGGTCTCTCGTCCATCTCGAAGACCTTGTCCTCCACGATGCCAACATGGACATCCGCAGCCCAAGCCACGAACTCACGCGCGCCCACGCCTATCTCCGCCTCCGCCGCAAAGCCTGGAACGGCGATCCCAAAACCCTGCTTTCGCCGGTTGGACTCTTGGGCTTCATTGGCCGGGGCAGACACCAAGCCGGAAACACGGAACGAAACAGCGAAGGCGACACCGCAGTAAAGGGCGTATTGGAATCCGGCGTGGAAATGGTGGGCGATACGCTTTTTTCCGCCGCCATCGCCAAGCTGAAATCCGCGACGGAGGCCGCGAGTGGCGCTCTGGAGCGCATCAGTTCATCGCCGTCCGAGGCACCAAGAGACACGTTCGTCTATGACGAGGACTGGAACGAAGCCGGCCGGCTCGCCGAATGGTGCGCCTGCCTCACGGAAGCCGAGAGGTATCCGCCCGTTCTCGGCGCGCTTGCGTTGACTCTCGCCTGGCAAGCCACCGAACCGATCCAGCGCCAGGCGTGGCTCGCCCCACTGCTGGCCGCCCTCTATCTGCGCCGCCGCCGCCGCGCGAAGGCGCATTTGATCAGCCTTCACCTCGGCCTGCGCGCCCTGCGGCCGAAACCGGGATCCGCCAAGACAAGCGTCGAGCAATTGCAGCAGGCGCTCGCCATCGTGGAAGCCGCCGCGCGCGAGGGCCTGGCGCAACACGACAGATTGATGCTGGCGAGACAAGTTCTCGAACGGAAGTGCAAGGGACGCAGGGAAAATTCGAAAATGCCGCAGCTGGCCGTACTTCTTCTCAACACCCCGCTCGTCACCGCGCCGATGATCGCCCAAGAGCTCAAGATCAGCCAGCAGGCGGCCCAAAACCTCATCGCCGAACTGGGCACAGGACTGCGGGAGATCACTGGCCGGCGACGCTATCGCGCCTGGGCGATCGGCTGAGCGTGCCGGCGGGGCCCATCGAACCGCCCAGACGCAAGGAAGGGTGATATGAGAGCATAATATCAAGCGCACGACTGTCACGAGGGCTGCATCATGACGACCCAACGTGATCCATAAAGGACTGCGGCGCTTCATCGATGACGACGACAGTTCAGGCCTGCCCGCCACCCACCGTTGGGCCCAACGAACTGAACTGGTCCATCCGGTCGACGTCGATGGGTTAATCGAAGTCGCAGCGGCATGTCCATGATCGTAGCGCTAGAAAAGGCCCCGCGTTGCGGGCCCTCGTGCCAGCTTCACCGATGTAGTTCGCTCCGGAGGACCGATTTTTCCTCCGGACTAAATCTACAAGAGCTACCAATTCCCCCTATGGGCCTCTGACGCCCATCTCTTGTGTCATCCGCAGAGTCGGAACAGGTTTGCAAATGCCGCTGGAGCAAGATCACCTCCATCGACATCGAACCAACAATTGTCGCGCCGCCTCCAGCGGTTTCACTATGGCCCCACACACAAGATTCCTGACAGTCCCCTGGGCGCGCGTATCAGGGTCTATCAAACTCTCACGTAGGTTCCGTCACCAATCTCCCGCCATTTACCTCAAGCAATTTTCTAACCACCTCCCCGTCAATCGTTCTCTTTTCCAAAAGAGCCTCCGCGATAATTTTCACATCCCGCCATTTGTGATCGATAAATTTGTGGGTACGCTCGTTCAGTTCACTGAGAAAAACTTCGGCTTCTTTTCCAGTGTGCCATATCGCGCTCGCGGCCTTAAGTGCTTGCATGTAATCGGTGCCGGAGCGGCCGTGGGTAGCGAAATCCTGCTCAGTCTTCGGCATATGAAGAAGACCACCCCTGCCAGTAAACCGCTCTTCCGCGGCAGCGCCTGCTAGATAGGTTATGATTTCGTTTTCGATCTTGAGACGAAGCGGAGCGCCCTTCAGATAATGAGGGGGTTTGAAATATAGACAATGGGCGTCCTCTATCAGTCTCGCGCACACTGCCCCAGGCGGTAAGTTGATGCCGGGCGGCTCTCGATGTTCTATATGCCCCAATGTCACACCAATTACATCAAATTGAAGATACCAAGCGGCGACGGCATGGCCGGCCTCATGATGGGCCAGAACAAGTTCGTGCTGCGACCCTAAGGCTTCCTGAAGCCTGAGATCGGGGGCCGGCCAGCGGTCTGGTGTATAGGCCGCTAGCATTTGTTTTCGTGTCATTTTACGGGTGTGGCCGCAATCCGCGTCGAGCGCGGCGATGCCGATCTCAACGGCTTCCTGCTTGTTTCGTTTATTGCCGCTGAAAATAGCGGGCGTGTAGCAAGGGCCGTCTTTACGCCCGACTGGCGACTGTGATAATTCCTCTGCGAAGTCGTCGAAAGAGACCGTGGCCTGGCGGTCCCACGCCAGCTGGTTCTTCCCCCGGCCGAGCGTAATTTTAAACTCGGTGGGTGTGTCGCAAAATATTTTTTCTTCAGTCTTCAAGCCGGCAAAATCGGGCATGTCCCGGGAATCCGTCTGCATAAATTTTGGATTGTTGTTGCTATGGGGCATCGAATAAAAAATCCTTATGTGTTTGAAGAATTGGCGTTTTTTAACTTTTCGGCTTCGAACCTTTCGGCCATGAGGTCGTCCTCGAAGTGACGAGCGGCTAGGCAAACCAGCGCCCCGAGGGCTTCCCACTCCCTTTCTCCGTCGAGGCCTCGCCGAGTCTTCTCCTGTGCCGCCTCCCACATTCGGCTTGCCGCCTCGCCCCAAGTCGGCGAATGCAGCCTCGCCCCAGCCTTGTGCCAGATGTCATAGAAAATTTCTTCAATAACTTCGTCTTCAAAAAATTTATTCATTAAAAAAAACCTTTTAAGTTCGAGAATGGCGATTTGGCGGTCGCGTGTGTGCGGCCTTGTTGCTCTCCGGTATTTAGTCGGTTTTGGTG
>VDMG01000255.1 GCA_006514895.1 Beijerinckiaceae bacterium | reverse complement strand
CATCGATGATCTTAAGTTCCGGCTCGTCCATCCCGCCGTAGAGATGGTTGAGAAACATCTCCTTTGTCAGGGTCGTGCCCTTGCGCAGCGAGAGCAGCTCCAGCATCTGATATTCCTTGCCGGTCAAATGCACGCGCGCGCCCGCCACCTCGACGGTTTTCTGATCGAGATTGACGATGAGATCGCCGGTCGCGATGACCGATTGGGCGTGGCCTTTCGAGCGCCGTACGATGGCCTGAATGCGCGCGACAAGCTCGTCCTTGTGGAACGGCTTGGTCAGATAGTCATCCGCGCCAAACCCCAAACCCTTGACCTTGTCTTCGATCGCGGCGAGCCCCGAAAGAATGAGGATCGGCGTCTTGACCTTGGCGACGCGCAAGGTGCGCAGGACCTCATAGCCCGACATATCCGGGAGGTTCAGATCGAGCAAGATGATATCGTAGTCGTAAAGCTTGCCAAGATCGATGCCTTCTTCGCCGAGATCCGTCGTATAGACATTAAAGTTCTCGGATTTGAGCATGAGCTCGATGCTTTGCGCCGTCGCGCTGTCGTCTTCAATCAGTAAAACGCGCATGTGAGGTCCCAGCCTTCCCCCCGTCGGTCGCCTTGCCGGCGCGCAAGTTCGCTTGAAGTCCCCCGCGGCGGCTGTTTCGGCCGGTTGCCCTGCAAAGAGTGCCTCGCTACGAATTCCGTAACCTTAACGGGTATTGGTTAACAAAAACATTCCAGCGGAAAGACGGTTTGCCGCCGCCGGCCTTGCCACGGTCAAGGTTGATTCGTTTCTCCGTCTCGTGCCGCGATTCTTGCCGAACCAAGCTTGCGCGACGAAGGATAACCTGCGCCGCGCCGGTCCCGCGAACACCGAATCGGGGCCTGGCGCGAGTATACACGCCGGCCGCGGCCGAGAAAGATTGCGTAGGGCCGGTCGCGGGTAACGAATGGGCAACTTTACTGGGGCAGAGTTATGATCGCGCGTCTCCCCCGGGTTAGCCGCGCCATGTTGATCGCGTTGGAGCAGGTCGTTGTCGAAAAGTCCGGCACCCTTTTTCGGGGCCTTCTCTCAGGTAGAGCCCGCGTCTTGGAGTTGAAACAATGAAGTCGCGGGATACACTTGCGCGTCTCAGGCGTTTTCAGGTCGACGAGACGCGCCGCCGCGTCGCGCAAATCGAAACGATGATCGCCGAGTTTTCCAAAATGGCGCGGGAACTCGACCGTGAAATCGCGTTGGAGGAGCAACGCTCTGGCATATCCGATACATCGCATTTCGCTTACCCGACTTACGCGCGCGCCGCCCGCGCGCGGCGGGACAATCTGCAGCGTTCGGCCGGGGAGCTGACCAGTCAGCTCGACGAGGCCCGCCAATTTCTTGAGGAAACGCTCGCCGATCCCAGTAACGCGCGAATCCTTGAGGGCGGCGGCAAGCGCGCCGGCCCTGTTGGCGGGATAGAGGCTGAGCCGGACGTAACCCCAGGGGTGCGTTCGCGGCGTATTTAGATCTGAACTTTTTTGCTTTTGATCATTCGTCGCGGAGACACTGGCGATGGTTGCGCGTGCCCCCGGTTTTCTCAAGTTCCCCCTTGAAATATGGGCAGGCATGGTGCAGGGATGGCCGCCGGGGTATTCTGGGGGCTCGCGTCGCGGCGCGGCCATCAATCCCAAGCGGAGAGCGATGAAGCGCCTTCTCGATTTTTTCTGGCCCCTGCTTGGCTTCGCCGCGGTTGCTGTTTCGCTTTGGCTTCTCCACCGGGAGTTCAAGGGCGAAGCTGTTGGGCCGGAGGTGTGGGAACATCTCAAATCGATTTCTCCCGCGCATTATCTGCTGGCGATCCTGTCCACCCTCGTCGCTTATGCGGCACTCGCCTGGTACGATCGCATTGCTCTGCTCCATCTCGGCGTGAGGAACATCTCCTGGGTGTTCATCTCGCTGTGTTCCTTCACGACCTATGCGCTCGCGCATAATATCGGAGCGACGGTTTTCTCGGGCGGAATGGTGCGGTACCGCGCTTACCACACGAAAGGCCTGAGCGTGGCGCAAGTCGCGGTACTTGTCGCCGTCTGCTCGTTGACGTTCGTCCTCGGCACCGTGTTGCTTGGCGGCCTCATTTCGGTCTTGGAGCCGGAGCAGTTAAGCCGCTTTCGCGGCATGCTCCCGGAAAACTTCAGGGTTCTCACGGATCGAACGATCGCCCGGCTGGTGGGTGCGGTTTTCCTCAGCGGCATCGCGATCTATGTGATCGGTTCCATCTTCAGATTTAGGCCGCTGATCATAAAGGGCTTCCGACTGGAATATCCGAAATTGGGTATCGTCATCCGGCAACTGGTGGCGGCGCCCCTGGAACTCATTGGTGCCGCAGGCATCATTTATTTCGCCTTGCCGGAGGCTGGCAATCCCGGCTTTTTCGCCGTGCTCGGGGTGTTCATCGCCTCGTTTTCCGCCGCGCTCTGGTCCAATGCACCAGGCGGCTTGGGCGTTTTTGAATGGTTCTTCATCAGCGCCATGCCGGAGATGCCAAAATCTCAAGTGCTAGCGGCTTTGCTGGCGTTCCGGGTTTCCTACCTGCTCATTCCCTTTTTCCTGTCGATTTTCGTCGTCATCATTTTCGAACGCAACCGGTTGAAGGAAGTGCTTCACCACGATGACAGTCATCCCACTCCGGGCCCGGCGATAAAGGCTACGGGCGGCGGCAAGCGCGCCGGCGTTCCCTGATACCTAAAGCATTTTCAAGCAGACCGGTATCCAAATGCTCAAGGCTTACGAGATCGCCGCGCGATTGGCCGTTGCCGGATTATTCCTGTCGTCGCGCCAGACCGGGTGATTGAAATGAATGACAAAGTCGCCGTTGTAGGAGGCGGCCGCGTTGTCGAAGGTCAGCTTGCCGATCCGGCGCCAATTCTTGAATGTTCGCTTTAAGGAGCCCAAGCCAATATGTAGTGCCCCTTCATCCGTTACTTCGACGTGAAAAATGAGCTTGCGTTTTGGAACAGGATCGCCCCTGTCGAATATCTGACCCAAGACTTCGTCACGTATATCCAGCTTTTCACCTTCGATCCTTGGTTGATCGGACGCGACGAGGAGGCGCATGAATTCGGGCGCGCGCGCGGGTTCGTCCAGCGGTTTACCGAGTTCGGCGATCGGGTAGACCTGACGCAGGCCGGCCTTCTTATCGACAAGGGCAAAAACAATCGCCGGAATGATCAGACTTGGCTGGCGCCCGAACGCAATATCAGGAGCATTGCGAAGCTCGACGTCGTTGATATAGCCGGTGTGCGTGCCGGCGATGTCCTCCATCGTGATGAAATTCGCGGTCTGAAGAAGCTCCATATGGTTGGGGTCTGTGGTGGGAAAAAGCTTACCGACCAGCGCCAACGGGCGAAGATTGCCGCGTTGGACCTCGGTCGAGCCAGAGGAATAGCGTCCGACCACCAAGCCTTGGCTATCTTTTTTAAAATAGCCCGAATATTCCGTTTCTTCCGTGATCTCCCACAATCCGGTCAGGCATACGCCGTTTGGATGAATAATGCGGCGGAACCCCTTTCCGTCCGGACCCCAGCGCAAATCAGCGTGGGAGTCGACAGTCCGTTTTGAAGCTTGGCCAAAGTAGTAATGCCTACCAAAAGGGAGAATACCACGGAGCAGATTTGCGAGCGTCGTTTCGTAATGAGGCAGGGATGGCTCGCCCTCGCGGCCCCAGACTTTTTGGTAGGGGCTGGCGAAGACCGCCTCGCGCACTTCTGAAAAACGCGATCCGTTATAGGCGCGATCTTCTTCGGTGACTTGTTCGATTCCGAAATGGGTGGATTCCACAATGAACCTCCATCTTAAAGTATCGTTCTGTCACGTCCCGCCCAACGAATATAGGCTGTCCCGGCCACCGGCCGCACCAAAATGTTTCGCGTGAAACATTTGGGACAATCGCTCGCATGGAAATCCCGCGGAAAATCATTCGGCGACATCAAAAAAAGTGCGGCCGAGGCGATCCTCCGTCTCTATGATCCAAAGATCCGGGTCGAAGCCGATTTCGCGGGCAAGTTTGGTGTCCGCCTCCGCGGGAGCGATCCAGGGGTCGCTATGGAGCCGCGCGAAAAGCCGCTCGTATCCATCTTTCACCTCGCTTTGCGGCGCCGGCCCAAAGAGAGCCGCGGAGCCGTCGAGCCGGTCGATCTTAACAAAAATCGCGCCGGCTTCCGGAGCGCCTCGCCGGCGCAGCACGGCACTGGCGCCTTCATGCGCGCAGCGCCGCAAATAGGCCGAGACCCAAATATCAGCGCGCAGCCGCATGCCTATGACCGGCTTTTGCGCGGCACCCGGCGGTTTGCGGGAACTTCGGCCGCGCCGGCGGCGCCGATCAGGGAGCCGCCGGGGCGTGTCAATCGCACGAATGACATGAGGGCGTCCGCCTCTCGCATTGCGGCCGGCGGTCCGGCCATGGGATGCAATGAATTGTTAGGGCGCGGCGGTGATATGATCAAGCATGAGCATTTCTCGCGCCGCCGGGGCGGCAAGCGCCATGCCCGATTTTTTGCCCGCCGCTCCGGAGCTGGCGGCGCAAGCGCGTGACTGGCTCGCGCATCTTAACGGCGAGCGCCGCATTTCGCCGCACACGGCTGCCTCCTATGCGCGCGATCTGCGGCAGTACTTGCAATTTGCGGCGGTGCATTTTGGCGAACCTCCCTCTCTGGCGACTTTCAAAAGCCTCGCGCCCGCCGATCTGCGCGCCTTTTTGGCGGCGCGGCGCGGCGCGGGAGCGGGCAGCCGGTCGCTTGCGCGCCAGCTCGCGGGCCTGCGCTCCTTTGGGCGTTTTCTCGAACGCAAAGGGTACGGCCAGTCTATCGCCTTGACGGCGCTGCGCCCGCCGAAAATCCGGCGCGGCCTGCCAAAACCCTTGCGCGCCGATGCGGCGTGCCAGCTGGTACAAGTTGACGCGCGCGCCGGCGAACCCCGGCCCCAGTGGATCATCGCGCGCGATGCCGCCGTTTTGGCGCTGCTCTATGGGGCGGGCCTGCGCGTCTCCGAGGCCTTGGCGATCAAGCGCTCCGAGGCGCCGGTTGGCGGGCGCGACGTCTTGACGATCGTGGGCAAGGGCAAAAAGACCCGCAGCGTGCCGGTGATCGCGCCGGTGCAACAGGCAATCGGCGCCTATATCGCGCTTTGCCCTTATCCGCTCGCGGCCGCAAAACCCTTGTTTCTAGGAGCCAGGGGCAAGCCGCTCGGCCCAAGAATCATCCAGCTCGCGGTCGCGCGTTTGCGTGGCGCGCTTGGCCTTCCCGATAGCGCGACGCCGCATGCGCTGCGCCATTCGTTTGCGACGCATCTTTTGGGACGCGGCGGCGATCTGCGCACAATTCAAGAGCTTTTGGGCCACGCCTCGCTATCGACGACGCAAATCTACACCGCCGTCGATAGCGGGCGGCTTCTCGAAGCCTATCGCGCGGCGCATCCGCGCGGGCGGTGAACATTTTCGGCAGGGCGCACTTTCTTACATGCCGCCGCCGGGGCCATGCTATCCTGAATGCATTCCACCGGAGCGAACGATGCGGTGTCTATTCGTTGCCGACTTGCACTATTCGCTGCCGCAATTCGACTGGCTGCTGCGATCGGCCGCCGGATATGACCTCGTCGTATTGGCTGGAGACGCGCTGGATGTCGGATCGATTGTCGACTATAGGGCACAGACGCTGGTTGTCCGCAAATATCTTCAACGTGTCGCGGGCGCGACGCGGCTCATCGTGTGCTCGGGTAATCATGACCTCGACTCCTGCGGCGCGGCGGGCGAGAAGGTGGCGCGCTGGCTCGCGGACACCGGTGCACTGAACATCACCCGCGACGGAAACAGCATCGTCGTCGACGACACGCTGTTCACGGTATGCCCATGGTGGGATGGGCCCGTGGTCCGTGCGGCTCTGGTCGCGCAGCTCGAAGCCGACGCCCGCCGCCGGCAGGGCCGGCGCTGGATCTGGATTCACCACGCGCCGCCGCGCAATTCACCGACGAGCTGGTCGGGCAGCAAGTCGATGGGGGGCGCCGACCTGGAGCAGTGGATAGGCCAGCACAATCCGGACATTGTCGTCGCCGGCCATATCCACCAATCGCCTTTCGTGAAGGACGGCTCGTGGGCCGACCGGATCGGCGCGACATGGGTCTTTAACCCCGGCGGCCAGTACGGGGTGACGCCCGCCTTTATCGCGCTCGAAACCACGGTCGGCGAAGCGGTCTGGATCTCCGCCATGGATGTGCAGACGGCGCGGCTCGAGGCTCCGCTGCAGCGGCCGATTCCGTCCGCGAACGCGGTGCCAGGATGGTTCGCCGCAAGGGCATCAGCCCCCATTCCGTTTTGACGCGAACCGATATCCACTTCGCTCGAAAATACTTTGGGCCACGATGATTTTGGATTGAAACAATCCAAAATCATGAGCGCGATCAATTCCAAGAGTTTAGAGCGGGATGCGGGCTTTCTTCGTCCAGCTCTAAGTACACCCGGCTTAGCAAGTGCCTTGCGCGGGCTTCGCGGATTTGGCTTGGAATGCGGCAACAAACTGATTGATTGCCGAAACGACGCCGGGCCAACCGGCGGTGTAATCGTCACACGCCATAACGCCACCTGGACGGAGGAGATTATAATACAAAGAGAGATCCGTGTAGACTTCATCGTCTCGTGGCCGGCATCTATGTATATTAAATCAGCTTGGATCTCAAAGCGTTTCAAAAGATAATACGCCGCAGTTGACGTCATAGGGAGTGGATATACGGAATTGATCATTTCTGTCTTGATCATATTATAAACGAACCGCCAGAATATACTTGGATAGCGATTCTTCAGGCGCAGCGACCCTCGGTAGTTTGGGTCGAGCCACAGCGCGTCGTTTGAGCCAAGCCATGTATCAACGCAAATAATTTCCGTATTTACCCTTTTGTCTTACATATATTCAGCATATTATGCGCGGATACCGCTTCAAAGACCAACTTAGATAATTATAGAAGGGTCACTTGCCCCAATAGCTTCATTAACACTCTGATGTTTGCTTACAACGCCTTGAAGAGCTACTTTGTCACCAGAAAAATAAATGTCACTGTAGTCCTTCTTTGATATCGATGTACTTAAAGATACTGCGCAGATTTTTGGTCATCAACGACTCCAAGGGTGGTATCGGCCTTTGCCGAGACACCCTATCGCCCGTGGCTTTGGCAAGCAGGTGCACGCCAAACCAAGCCGCCTCTGCTCTAACCGGTCAAAAGATTTCGCCCAAAAGACAATTTTCGCGCCTTGCGAAGCTATGATCCTCTCGACTGTCAATCGTACCAAAATGTTTCACGTGAAACATTTTTGTCCGATTGGCCCGCGAAACCGGACAAACCATCGCGTGAGGATTGCTCTTAAACTTGCCCAAAAGCTAAGCCCTCGCCATGTGGAGCTTGCGGAGCGAGCATCTCGAAGGGCGAGGCCGAGGGCGCATCCTTCGAGACGCAGGCTTCGCCTGCTCCTCAGGATGAGGACGAGGCTAAGATAAGGCTCTCAAAGCTTTCCCTCGCTCCGTTCGCTGTCCAGCGGATCGACGACACCGTCGATCAGATTGGACTCAAACAGGTTTTCCGAGGTGAAAGCCCGGCGCAGCGGACGCAGGCGCTGGGGCGTCGCCGCAATTTCGTCCTCGCGCGCGAAGAGCGCCGCCCGTGTCTCGGCGACGCTGACCTTACGAAAGCGGCACGTCTCGCCCGGACGCAGTTGCGCCAGCCTGCCGATGTCGGCGCGCGCAACATGGCCGAGTTTTGGATAGCCGCCGGTCGGCTGACGATCGGCCATAAGAACAAGCGGTTTTTTGTCGCCGGGGATTTGGATCGCGCCAAGCGCGATGCCATCCGACACAATGTCATAACTTCGCGCATGAAAAATGTCCGGCCCATCGAAACGATAGGCCATGCGGTCGGCGGCCGGTGTGAGCGTGAGCGTACCAGCGAAAAAGGTACTCAGAGAATCGGGCGCGAAATAGTCGTCCTGCGGGCCAAGCACGACGCGGAAAGGACCCGGATCGCGGTCGAGCCATGGCGCGTCGATCATTGCCTCGAAGATCGCGCCGCCTCGCTCCCGCACTGGTGCGGCTGCGGGCAAAAAATCTCCCGCCGTCAGCATCCGCCCCTCGATTCCACCCATGCCCGATCGCATATGCGTTGACCGGCTGCCCATCACGACCGGCGTATCGAAGCCGCCTGCGACCGCGAGATAAGCGAAGGCACCAAAATCGCCCGCCCGCGCCGTGAGGGTCTCGCCGGGCTCCAAACGAATCCGCGCCGCCTTTGGCAGCTCCACGCCGTCACGCCGCCAGACAAAAGCCCCGCCCGCGAAAGCAATCCAAAGCGGCGCGTCTTCGCAGACAGTTTCAAGGCCCCCGGACGTGACTTCGATCGCCGCCGCACGGTCATTATTGCCGAGAGCGAAATTGGCGGTCCGGAACGCCGTCCAGTCCATGGGGCCCGCCGGGGTCATGCCATAACGCAGATAGCCGAAACGTCCGCCGTCTTGAATAGTCGCGCCCGGACCGGCGCGCAGCACGCGCAAGCGCCCTTGCATATCAGGGCCCGTCCAAAAATTCACAGCGTGCGAAAAACGCGCCAGCCTCGGCGGCCATGCTTAAAGAATCGAAGGCCGCGCGATCAATCCTCTCGAAACAAATCTCATCGCCAATGCCCGCGAGAAAGACCTGCTCGCGCCTTGGATCGAACATCTTGATCGGCGTGCGGCCGATCCCATACCAGCCGGTCGGCATGGCGCAACTGGCGATCAGCGCCTGCCCGCCAGCGATCAGCAAGGATCCCGGCGGCGCGGGCGCCCGGGGCACGCCGCGGCGCGGGATCGTGAGTTCTGGCGGAAGGCCGCCGAGAAAGGTGAACCCCGGCGCGAAGCCATACATATAGACACGGTAGCGGGCGCTGACATGCAGGCCGATGATTTCCGCGCATGGCAAATCCAAGAATGCTGCGACCTCTTCGATATCCTCGCCATGCGGCGGCTCATAGCAGGCCGGGATGTGCCAGCGTTGTTGCCGCCTCAGTGCAGGTTTCGATGCGTATTCGAGCCTTGTGAGCGCATCGATAAGAGTCTCTGTCGGCAAGCGGCGCGGATCGAAATGAATCATCAGCGAACGATAGGTCGGCACGGTCTCGGTCACGCCATCGAAATTCGCTTGCTGGATGGCGGCATCGAGCGCCAGAACACGATCGTGAATCTTTGGATCAATCGTGGTGCCGAATTCAACGGCGAGGGCTGATTCTCCGGCGGGCAGATAGCGCGGCGCGGGCATGTCAGTCATCGGGCGCCTCTTCAAACCGGCGCGAAAGGCGCGAGGGCGATCCCGGCGTTCTCGAGGCACGCGCGCACCGCCTTCGCCATGGCGACCGCGTTCGGGCTATCGCCATGGACACAGATGCTGTCGATGCCGGCAGCCAAGCGCTTGCCGGAGACTGTTATGATGGCGCCTTCCGAAACCATGGCAAGAACGCGCGCGGCAACTTCGCTTGCGTCGTGCAGCACGGCGCCAGGGCATGACCGTTCGACAAGACCGCCAGCATCCGTATAGGCGCGATCGGCAAAAATTTCGCGCGCGACCGAAAGCCCTTGCGCAAGACCCGCTGTCTCCAATTCGGTACCCGCCGGGGCGAGGAGCCAGAGATGGCGCCCGGCGATTTTGACCGCGCGCGCGATGGCCGTTGCGATCGCCTCGTCCTCTGCCGCGATATTGCTCAAGGCGCCATGGACCTTCACATAGCCGAGCCTTGCCCCCGCATAAAGGCAAAGCGCCTGCGCGGCACCTAGCTGATAGGTGATGAGCCGCTCGATTTCTCCCGCCGTGAAAGGCAGCCGGCGGCGGCCGAACCCAAAGAGATCCGGAAATCCAGGATGCGCGCCGATCGAAATCCCCTTGGCCTTCGCGGCGGTGAAAGTTTTCACCATGATCTCCGGATCCCCGGCATGAAAGCCGCAGGCGACATTGACGCTTGTGACAATATCGAGCATGGCGGCATCGTCGCCGATTTTGTAGGCGCCAAAACCTTCGCCGCAATCGCAATTCAAATCGACGCTGCGCATGAGCTCGCACCTTTATGGCGGCGAAAGTTTCACGAGTGGCTCGTCCGGTTGCCGGGGCGGATCTGTAACAATTTCCTGGCGCTGATAACCCTGCACATAGAGCAGCGCCGTCAGATCCCCATGATCGATCCGCGCATGGGCGACAGCCGCGACCTTGGGTTTGGCGTGAAAGGCAATGCCGAGACCCGCTGCTTCAAGCATCGCGAGATCGTTGGCGCCATCACCAACCGCGAGTGTCTCCTCGGTGGAGAGGCCGTGCTTTTCGCGCAATTGCTCCAGTGCCGCGAGCTTGGCATCCTTGCCGAGGACGGGCTCTGCGACAAGCCCGCTCAGCCTGCCGTCCTCGCCGAAAAGAAGCTCATTTGCCCGATGTTCGTGAAAGCCGATCCTGTCCGCGATGACGGACGTGAAGACTGAGAATCCTCCCGAGACGAGCACGGTATGCGCACCATTCGCCCGCATTGTCAGCACCAAGGCACGGCCGCCCAGCGTCACGGTAATTTTGTTGGCGATGACGCGCAAGATCGTGGCGCGGTCGAGGCCTTTGAGGAGGGCTACTCTTTCGCGCAGGGCCGGTTCGAAGGCGATATCGCCGCGCATGGCGCGTTCCGTGATCGCCGCGACATACGCCAATTTGCCGATTTCAGCGGCGAGCTCGTCAATACATTCCTGGCCGATCATGGTCGAATCCATGTCGGCAAGCAAAAGCTTCTTGCGCCGCCCTTGCGCCTTTTGCACGATAACATCCAATGCAGCATTATCGAGCGCGGCGTGCACCTTGTTCGCGATACCCTTTGCGTCAGCCGTTGGTCGAGGCTCGAAGAAAATGTCGGCTGCAATATTTTGCGCAAGCCATCGCGGCGGCGGCTGCCTTCCCAAGCTCTCGCGGGTTGCGTATTCGCGGGTTAGGACTTCGCTGGCCCGCCGGAGCATGTCGCCGGTCAAAACCGGCAGCGCCGGATCGCAGACAAGCGTGGCAACATGCGTCATGGCAAGATAGCGTCCGGGAATGTCTCGATTTGTGCCGCACTCTTCCGCCTTGCGTGGCGAAAGGTCAATCCGCCCTTAGCGGCGGCATCGTTTGGCGGTATTTAATCATAAAATATCGTTTGACGTTCTTTGATCTTTAAATAAGGTTCGGATGCAACAAGGCATCCCCTTGTCAGGTTTGCGTCGCCGCGCGAGCTCCAGCCATGATCAGCCGAAAGCAGTCATGAAGATTTTGCACGTGATATCGTCGGTCAATCCCGAAACCGGAGGATCGATTGAAGTGATCATGACGTCGGCGAGCGTTCTGTCGGAGCAGGGCTGCCACCAGGAGATCCTGTCCCTCGATTCGCCGCTCGATCCGTGGTCGAGGACCGTGACCATCAAGCTCCACGCCATGGGCATCCGTAACCCGCGCTATCGTGCTTGGCGCAGAATAATTCCGTGGCTGCGCTATGGTTACACGCCGCATCTTGTTCCCTGGCTCAAGGAAAACGCGAAACGTTATGACGCGATCGTTGTCCACGGCCTTTGGAATTATGTCGCGCTCGGCTCTTGGCGCGCGCTCGCCAACGGGCGAACACCCTATTTTGTCACCCTACTTCAATAAGGTTCATCCCCTCGCCCGCATCACCCCTGCCGCCCGAGGCCCCGAGAGGTCTGCCAGCGGGCGCCACTGTGGCGCTGGCGCGCAACGGAAGGCGCCGGGTTAGGCGCCTCTTGTTGTTCAGGCATCTTGCTCGCCGCGTCGATTTTCTCGCCGACGGCATAGATGACGCCGAGAATGTGTTCTTGGGCGTCGTCGCCATCCTCGATCAGATGCTCGACAAGTTTAGCCGCCGCGTTAAGAAGCCGGCGGGCGTCGGCGAGCTCGCCCGATGTGTCGTTATCGCGGTCGGCTGTGGTTTCGGTTGTCATGTTCAGTTCCTCCTTCGTTGCATAAAATCAGCGGGCCGCGGGCCCGAGTCGGCGGCGGATTCTCCCACGCTCCGCCTCTTCACGTTCTTGAACGTGATCAAGCGGCTCTGGCAGCAGCTCCGTCAGGCGGGCGCGCGTGATCTCAACAATCCTGGCCTGGCCGAGAGCCTTGGTCTCGACGGCTTCATGATTGCTCTTGGTTCGCTTGTCATATTTCTGGATGACCGTCAGATCATAGTCCCTGACC
>VDMG01000118.1 GCA_006514895.1 Beijerinckiaceae bacterium | reverse complement strand
GCCGATCTCGCGCGGCTCGTCGCCGAGCGGCTCGACGCGGTCGGGACGAGGGTCGGCGCCGGTCTCGAAGCATCCGGCAGGACCGCCGGCGAACATCTCGCCAAATTGAACGAGAGGCTCGCGGTGATCGACGCGGCGCAGGCCCGGGTCGCCGCGCTGACCCAGGAAGTCGTAGGCCTCAAGGACATTCTCGCCAACAAGCAGGCGCGCGGCGCCTTCGGCCAGGGGCGCCTCGAAGCCATCATCAGGGACGGCCTGCCCACTGCTGCTTTCGAATTTCAATACACGCTTTCCAACAATACCCGCCCCGATTGCGTGATCCGCTTGCCGGGCGACCCGAGGCTGATGATCATCGATGCGAAATTTCCGCTCGAAGCCTTCACGGCTCTCCGGGAGGCCTCGAGCGAGGATGCGCGCAGACACGCGGCGGCAAGGGTTCGTATCGATGTCGTAAAACATGTCCGCGATATCGCGGAGCGCTATTTTCTGCCCGGGGAAACCCAGGATATCGCGATATTGTTCGTGCCGTCCGAATCGCTTTACGCAGATTTGCACGAACATTTCGAGGATATCGTTCAAAAGGCGCATAAGAGCCGCATCATTATCGTTTCGCCATCCTTGCTCATGATGGCGGTGCAGGTCATGCAGGCGATTGTCCGCGACGCGCGGGTCCGGGAAGAAGCGCATGTGATTCAAGCCGAAGTGCGCCGCCTTATCGAGGAGGTGGAGCGGCTGCGCACGCGGGTTGCCAAACTCGACGCACACTTCAAGATCGCGCAAGAGGATGTGGATCAGATCATCACGTCCGCCGGCAAGATCGCAAGACGCGGCACACGGATCGACCGGATGGACTTTGCGACGCCCCTGGCCGAGATTTCTGAGGAGCCTTTCGACAGAGCGGCGGAATGATGCGCAATGGGAATCGTTGAGGACAGTTAGATGCCGTCGTAGCCATCTCGGAGCCGGCGGCGGATGTCGAGGTGCTGGACATCTGCAGTTGCTGAGGCCCGGTGATGTTCGCACCGTACCAGTCATCGAGAATTGTGGAGTGGGGATTGAATTGTTCATGTCATAGCCCGCCAGTCCCATAAGCACTGGCCCAGAAAACCGAAGCTATCGTTTGAGTAAGCATAGGGGGCGGGAAGTACCGCCGGCGAAAGGCCATTCACATAGGCACAAAATTTTCCTGAGTTGGCGGGTTAACAGGATTGTTATGTGTGTCATCGGGAAAGCCAGCGGAAAATGTGGCAAGTTCCTCGAAGGTTATTTGCTGGCCCATTGGAGTGAGCGAATAGCCGCTGCTGAAATTGTTTAGCGATTGCGCGACATAGGTCGAAATCAGCGCGGTTTGTTCGCCGAGCAAGGCCGCCGTAAAGGTCTTGGTGACGGAAGCAAGCTCAAACCGCGTCGCTTCCGTGACTGCGGCGCCCCCAGGGACTGGAACCCAAACGGAAGATAGGCGGCTTCGCCTCCCAAATAAACCCCAGAATCCCGCCGACCGTGTTTATGACAGGGGTCGCGCCCTTTGCACCGTGATCTGGCAAGAGAGCTTGCAGACTTTTCTCAAGGAGGGCCCGGTTCCTTGATGCCCTCGCGTTTTAAATGGTCATGCCCCGCCCCTCTTCTTTTCCGCGAGTGTAGCCGTGCTGGCGAAGCGGTCAATCGCGGAACGGCCTGCCTAGCGCGTTATTTAGCCTTGGGTTGCCAGAGCCCGATCGCCGCACCTGTCGGATCCAGGATAACGGAGAACGAGCCCGCGTTCGTGATTTCGGTAACGTCCTTCATGACCGTGGCACCAAGCGATTTCGCTTTGGCGGTCGCCGCTACCACGTCATCGACGAGAACATAGGGCAGCCAAGCGGTTGGGACGCTGGGCGCGGGAGTCTTCATCATGCCGCCGCCGGTGCCTTCGCCAACGCGGATCATCGTGTAGGTGAAGCCGGGCGCCATCTCGACGTCCTCCAGCTTCCAGCCGAACAGCGCGCCATAAAAAGACTTTGCCTTGTCAGTGTCCGAAGTGGTGAGCTCCACATGCACGAATGGGTTAGCCATGACCGCTCCTTCGATTGTTTGGCCGCGGGTTTGTTACTCAGGGTTCATCGTTATAAGGCCAGCCCGGAATTATCTCGGGCGGCGCGGGGCCAAGTAAAGCCCCCATCGTGACGATATCGTGATGGTCGTGAGAAGACGAGAGGTCAAAACACAGTCCGGCTGCGGATCGCGGCTATGAGCGTCCCTTCGTCGAGATAGTCGAGCTCGCCGCCGACGGGAACGCCATGCGCCAGCCGCGTGATCTTGACGTCGGTATCCGCCAAGAGCCCGGTGATGTAATGCGCGGTCGTCTGCCCATCGACCGTAGCGTTGAGCGCGAGGATCACTTCCTGGACATGATCCCGCGCGACCCTTTGGCCGAGGCTCGCGAGGTTCAAATCCTTGGGGCCAATGCCGTCGAGCGGCGACAAGGTTCCCCCTAACACATGATAGCGCGCGCTCAAAACTCCGGCGCGTTCGAGCGCCCACAGATCGGCGACCGTCTCGACAACGATGAGCGTACCGCGATCGCGCCGCGCGTCCTGGCACAATGTGCAGGGATCGCATGTATCGACATTGCCGCAAGTCCCGCATGTCACGATTGTTTCGCATGCCACATTGAGCGCGCTGGCGAGCGGCGCAAGAAGCTCTTCACGCTTGCGAATAAGATGCAATGCGGCGCGGCGCGCCGAGCGCGGCCCCAACCCCGGCAGACGCGCCAGCAAATGAATGAGCCGCTCGATCTCGGGGCCTGCGACGCGCTCTCCCATCGCAGCGAAGCCTCAAACCAATACCATCAGAATGGCCATCAGAAGGGCAGCTTCATGCCCGGCGGCAGCGCGAGGCCGGCGGTTACGCCTTTCATTTTTTCTTCCATCAGGCGTTCGGCTTTCTTGCGGGCGTCCTCATACGCGACGACGATCAAATCCTCGAGAATCACTTTCTCATCGGTCTTGAGAAGCTGGTCGTCGATCGCAAGCCCTTTCATCTGACCCTTGGCGGTAAGGGTCACGCGAACCATGCCGCCACCCGCCTCTCCCTCGACTTCGATCCGCTCCAGCTCGGCCTGCATTTCTTGCATTTTTGTCTGCATTTCCTGCGCTTGTTTCATCAAAGCGAACATATCGCGCATTGCTTTTTTCCCTTGGTTGCGACGAATTGCGAACACGCGAACGATGCCTGCTCAAAGCTCGTCTTCCATAGTAATGCCGTCGTGAAAGGTGATTTCATCATTCGTTTCGCCATCCGTCCCGGCAGGCACAATTTCCGGCGCGGGCCCGGCGGCGCGGACCGCGACAATCTCGGCGCCCGGAAAAGCGGCGAGCACACTTTGCACCAAAGGCTCGGCGCGCACGCCGGACAGGGCTTCGCGCACCTTGGCGTCCTCTTGCTCCTTGAGGCTCGGCGCGCCAGGCGCGTTTGATACCGCGACCATCCAGCGGCTTCCCGTCCATTCCTGCAAGCGGCGCGCGAGGGTTTGCGCAAGCTGCGGCGAGCCGCCGGACGCCACCGAGAATTCGATTTGGCCTTGCTCGAAACGGACAAGGCGCACGTCGCGTTCAAGCGCGAGCTTCATTTGAATGTCGCGATGTTCGCTTGCGAGCGCCACCACATCCTCGAACCGGGCGAGCGCAAAGGATGGCGCGGGTGCGGCTGGGCACGGGGCAGGCGCAACCACTGCACGGGCCGTCGAGACAGCCACCGGACCACGCGCGCCGGGGTTCTCGCCGCGCGGCGATCTTTCCTGCGCCTCGCTACTTGCCTGCGCCTCGCCGCTTGCCGTCGCCGCCAGCTTTCGCAGCGCTTCGTCCGGGGCCGGCAGATCGGCGGCGAAACCGATTCTCACCAAAACCATGTCGGCGGCGGCGAGCGGGCGCGGCGAATCCTTCACTTCGCGCAAGCCCTTCAGCAGCAATTGCCAGGCGCGGGTCAAAACCGGCATCGACAGCGCTTGCGAAAATTGCTCGCCACGGACACGCTCGTCTGGCGTCAACGAGGCATCTTGCGCGGCCTCCGGCACGAGCTTCAAGCGGGTGACGAGATGGATGAATTCCGCGAGGCTCGCCAGGATTTCGGACGGGTCGGCGCCGAAGTCGTGGAGATCCTTCAAGATGCCGAGGGCCTCCGCCATCTGGCCGCGCATGAGGGCTTCGAAGAGGTCGATAATCCGGCCGCGATCGGCGAGGCCCAGCATGCCGCGCAAGGCTTCCGCCGTGATTTTCGCGCCGGACTGGCTCGCACCAAAAAGCCCAGAACCATGCGCGATCGCCTGATCGAGAAGCGACAGCGCATCGCGCACCGAGCCTTCCGCCGCGCGCGCGATAAGGCTCAGCGCCTCGGCTTCGATTGTCACTGCCTCCTTGGCGCAGATCGCGGCGAGATAGCCGGTCAGCACGCTCGCGTCGACGCGGCGCAGATCGAATCTTTGGCAGCGCGAGCGCACGGTGACCGGAACCTTTTCGATCTCGGTCGTCGCGAACAGGAATTTCACATGATCGGGAGGCTCTTCCAAGGTTTTCAAGAGGCCATTGAAAGCCTGTTTTGAAAGCATGTGCACTTCGTCGATGATATAGACCTTCGTGCGCGCCATGACCGGCTTGTAACGGGCGCTCTCGACGATCTCACGCACATCGTCGATGCCGGTATGCGAGGCGGCGTCCATTTCGATGACATCGACATGCCGCGATTCGATGATCGCCTGGCAATGCACGCCAAGCTCCGGCATATGGATCGTCGGGCGCGTCACCGCCGGGCGCGCGCCCTGCGCGGGAACTTCATAATTGAAGGCGCGGGCAAGGATGCGCGCCGTCGTGGTCTTGCCGACGCCGCGGACGCCTGTCAGAATATAGGCTTGGTGGATGCGTTCGAGGTCGAAGGCGTTCGACAGCGTCTTGACCATGGCCTCCTGGCCGATCAAATCCTCGAAGCGCGCGGGACGGTATTTGCGGGCAAGAACGCGATAGGGGGCGGTCCCCGCTTTGCCGGGCGCGGAGGCGGTGCCCAAGCCAAGCCCGGGACCGGCTTCATCATGGGCGTTTGGAGGTTGTTCCATGGGATCGGGAAGCGCTCTCGGCGAGAAACTTGACCGGGGCCGCGCTTATGCCCAGCGGCCCGGCCGGCCCGCCGGACAATGCCAACTCTGGCCACGCCATCGCCATGTTCAAGGCGCGGCAAGAGGCGAAAGTGGGAGGCTGGACAGAGACCCGCCCGGTCTCGTTAGGGCTGCTTCCTTCCGGACCTGACCCGGTTGGCGAGTGGTGCGTCCACCGCCAACCTCCCAGCTTCTATTTGGACCACGCGGGGTATTTTCGCAAGCTTCGCGAATTTTGGGGGTGGGTGGGTTTGAATCGCGGCCACTGGTCAAGGCCTGCTGGTACAAGAAAGGTCTTCTAGACCATGATCGCTTCAAGATGAATCGCTCATGGTCTCTATCTCTTTGTTTTGTCGCATGATCTTATCCAAAAAGTCTGCAACTTTTTGGGATCATACTTTAAGCGAGGCGGCCATGGCGCTCACACCCAGATTGGCGTTCTTCACCGCGGTGGCGACCTTTGCCTATCTCGGACTCGCCGTCCTCGGCTGGGGCGGCTTTGCCGCCTTCTTTTCCCACCCGGCCCTGATTGCCCTTTCGATCACGCTCTTCGTGATCTCTGGCGCAGCACTTTTCACTGCTGGAAACCTGAGCTCCGGCGAGCGCGAGGATCGTGGCAACCGCTGGGTCCTCGTCGTCTTCGCGCTGATCGGGCTGCTGGCAGCCTATCTGCCGGCCTACACGGACCGGATAGACTTCTGGACCCTCGACGGGGATAGCATTCGCTGGCTTGGCGTCATCCTCTTCGCCGCCGGTGGTGCGCTGCGGATCTGGCCAGTCTTCGTGCTCGGCCGCCGGTTTAGCGGATTGGTCGCCATCCAGCCCGGACATACGCTGGTCACGAGCGGTATCTATGGTGTCATCCGCAACCCCAGCTATTTGGGGTTGCTCGTCAACTCGCTGGGGTGGGCCCTCGCTTTTCGTTCGGGCGTCGGCCTGCTGCTCACGGCGCTCATGATCCCGTCGCTCGTCGCGCGCATCGGCGCGGAAGAGAGGCTGCTGCACACGCATTTCGGCGCCGAGTACGATGCCTACCGCAGCCGCACGTGGCGGCTGATTCCCGGGCTCTATTGAGGCGGGCGGCAAAGCTTTCGATACATGTTTTTCCGCGAAACATTTGGCGCGATTTTCGGCGCGCGACCCGAGGACAGTGCGTCACTGCGCCAATCCCATGAGTTTAGGCCGCACACGCGATAAACAAGGTTGGGGATCAGCCGCCCAGTGCACCGCAAGGACGATCAGCGCGGCCTATAGCTCACTTCCGCCACAATTGAAATCTTTTTTAAATCAGCTCTGAGACTGATAGACGGCCAAATGAGCCAAATGATCTATATTTGTTACGGCATAACGAAGTCGGCCAGCACTTTTCTTTACCAGCTGACCGAGGAGGTGTTTCGCGCCGCCGGCCGTAAGCCCGCGCGATTGGGACCGCCTCTCAGACCGCGCATGTCCGTCGAAAATTATTTCGGTTCGATCGACCCTACCTTATTGCAAGACATCTCCGGGCAGGCGGCCGGGCGCGACGTCGTGCTGAAGACTCACGCGCTCCCCCATCCGGAAGTCGGAAGGCTCATCACGGCCGGCTCGGTGCTCGCAAGCGCTTCCATACGCGATCCCCGAGAGATCCGCCCTCTCCATACTCGATCACGGCCGTCGTTCGCGCCGATGGGGCTATGTCCATTTTTCCAATTTTCACAATCCGCCGATACGCTCGCTGCTTTGGACGACCAGATCGCGACCTTCCACGCCTGGTCGTTCTCGGTCGCGTCAACGTATTCACATATAACGAGATTTGTTTCGACAGCGCTTCCGTTGTGGCGAGAATTGGCGCGCAGATCGGAGTCGCGATCGACCCGGCCGACGTGCTGAAGCCATTCCATGGCAATCGATGTATAGGGCAATTCAGCAAGGGCGCGGCGCTGCGTTTCCGTGAAATGGCGCCGGAGCAACAGTCGGTATTTCTTGAGCGTTATGCCACGCTTTACCGTCAATATACATTTGAGACGGCGGCGGCCGCGGAGGCCGCGGATCGCCAGCGGAAAAAAGCGCCCCAGGCCCGGGGCCAGTTGGCGCAACATTTGATCAATTTGAACCGGCGATTCCGGTCTTATCAAGCCACGCTATAGTTCCAGGGTTCATACGATCAACACGCTTAGATTTATGCGTGTAGAGCGTCCGAATTTTGTTTGCTTAGCCATTTATTTCTAAACTGCCGTCCCATGCAGGTCGTACGCATCGGCCCGCTCGATTTTCACGGTGACAATGTCGCCCTGCCGCAACGGGCGGCGTGAGGTGATATGCACCTTGCCGTCGATTTCGGGTGCATCGCCCGCCGTGCGGCCAACGCCCGCGCGGGGCCCGGCTTGATCGACGAGGACCGGAAGGCGCTTGCCGACCTTGTCTTTGAGCTTGCGGGCACTGATTTTCTGGCAGTGTTCCATGAAGCGCCGGTAACGGCTCTCTTGGACCTCGGGCGCCACGAAAGGGAGGCCGAGATCATTGGCGGCCGCGCTCGCGACCGGCTCATATTTAAAGGCGCCCGCGCGGTCAATCTTTGCCTCTTCGAGCCAATCGAGAAGCAGGTCGAAATCCTCTTCACTCTCGCCGGGAAAGCCGACGATAAAGGTCGAGCGCAGGGTGAGATCGGGGCAGACCTCGCGCCATTTCGCAATCCGTTCCAGCGTCTTCTCAGTGCCGCCCGGCCGCTTCATCGCGCGTAATATTTTTGGGCTTGCGTGCTGAAAGGGGATGTCGAGATAGGGCAAAATTTTTCCTTCCGCCATCAAGTCGATCACCTCGTCGACATGCGGATAGGGGTAGACATAGTGGAGCCTCACCCACACGCCGAGCTGGCCAAGTTCCCGTGCAAGGTCGAGGAATTTCGCTTTGACCTTACCCTCATGAAAAGCGCTTTCGGCATATTTCAGGTCCAAACCATAGGCGCTCGTATCTTGTGAGATGACGAGAATCTCCTTGACGCCCGCCGCGACAAGCTTTTCGGCCTCGCGCAAAATATCGCCTGCCGGGCGAGAGACGAGATTGCCGCGCAGTTTTGGAATGATGCAGAAGCTGCAGCGATTGTTGCAGCCTTCGGAAATCTTCAAATAGGCATAGTGGCGCGGGGTTAGCTTGATGCCGTGCGGAGGCAGGAGGTCGAGGAAAGGATCGTGAGGCGGCGCCACCGCTTCATGCACCGCCCGCATGACGGACTGAAAGTCTTGTGGTCCACTGATCCAATGAAGGTTTGGAAATTTTTCCAAGATCGCATTTGGTTCCGCGCCCATGCAGCCGGTGACGATGACCTTGCCGTTTTCCGCCGCCGCCGTGCCGATCGCGGCGAGAGATTCGGCCTTGGCGCTGTCGAGAAAACCGCAGGTGTTGACGATGACCGCAGCGGCGTCCTGATGCGTCTTGGCGAGTTCATAGCCCTCCGCGCGCAGACGGCCGATGATCCGTTCGCTATCGACGAGCGCCTTTGGGCAACCGAGCGAGACGAATGAGATTTTGGGCGCGGGAGTGGCGGTAGGCATGTCCGGCATAGAAGATAGAGCGGCATTTGTCTGCTGGAAGTTCATGCGCCTGCTTGGCACGCATGGCGCGGCCTGGCAAGAAAAAGCGTGAAGAGGCGAATTGCGCTTGCGGCGGGTCACAGGAAAAACCCGGCCGCGAGGGCCGGGTTCGAGTTTGCCGGGGAGGAATTGGCTCGCCGCAATTTTAATATTTGGCCACGATCGGACCTGGAACCCACCAGTTGAACCTGTAGTTCACCCCGAGCCGGGCCATATTGTCCTGCGCGCTGTGATGAAAAAACATGATGTCCGTCGCAAAGGCGCCCGGGCCGAACACGGCCGTGGGGACGACCGCACTGTCGCTTGGAAGTTTGACAAACAGATATTCGGCCTTGACCGACCAATTCGGCATAAAGGCCCATTCCACACCGCCACCCACGGTATAACCGGTATCGGTCCGGGAAATGCTTCCAAAGGGGAAGAACTCAACCAATGTGCCTGCGGTATTGAAGGTGGTCGTCGAGGCGGAACGGGAACTCTCGCCATAAGCGAAACCGCCCGTCGCGTAAATCATGAGCTGTGGATAGGAGAGGAGCGTAAAGCCGATGCGGCCACGCACCGTTCCAAACCACGAACGATGGCCTGAAAAATTATCCGCCACGGTGCCGGACCCCGACGCATCAGTAGCAAAGAACACATCATTGATATTGTCTTTGACTGTGGTGCCTTGAATGTCCGTTTCCAGGCCAAGAACCATCCAAGGCAACGGTTGCCAATTGTAACCTATCTGGCCGCCGCCCACGAAATTGACGTTCGAGACCGTCGTACCCCTCCCCCATGCGGTTGATCCATCGGAAGGAATCGAGAGCAGACTGCCACCAGGAATGGTGGCAAAGCTATCAGAGGGGATATCGGCGCCGACGGTCACGCCGGCATAAAAACCATCCCAGCTGAAAACCGGCGGCGGCGGGGCGGGGGTAAGATCGGCCGCGAGGGCCGCACCGGCGAGCGCCATGGCGCTGGCTGAGGCCGGAGAGCGTGCCACCGGTCCGCACGACGCGATGGCACGGGATTGCCGCGCGATTGTATTCGCCGCGCAGGCGTTTGCTACTGCGCGCACCGATTTCGGCGCCCCGATCCGCCTGGCGATGTCCGCGTAGCTCACCGTCGAACCCGCGGGGATCTCCCGCAGCGCTTGCCAAACGCGTTGCTGAAAGGCTGTGCCGCGCAGGTCGAGCGGCAGATCAAGGCCAAGCGCCGGTGCTTCAACGAAACCGACCACTTTGGCGACAAGAGCCTCAAACCCGTCATCACCAGCCCTCAACGTTGCGTGTGGAAATCGGTCTTGGAGATCGCGCGCGAGTTTGTCCGGGTCATCGCCCATGAGGATGGCGCAGATGCCCTTCTCGCTTCTCGCCACAAGGATGGAGCCAAGCGAGCATTCTCCGATGGCGAAACATATCCGGGTGTCTTTGCCTCCGTCCCGGTATGTGGCGGGAGTCATGCCGAGCATCGCATCTGACGTTTCGTAGAACCTCCCGCTTGAATTGAAACCTGCGTCATAGATCGCCCCGGTAACCGTCGCGCCGGGCTCGGCTAGCGCGTCCCGGACACGCTTGGCACGATGGGCGATCGCATAGGCCGTCGGCGTCACGCCGGTGACAGCTTTGAAGAGCCGGTGAAAATGATAGGCACTCATCCCTGCCCTACTCGCCATCTCGTTGAGGCTTGGGATTTGTATTGCCGTCTCGATGCCCCGGCAGATTTCCGCGACCTTCGCGGCATGCCGCGCTGCCAAACTGGGCTCGTTTGGCTTGCAGCGCTTGCAAGGGCGGAAGCCCGCCCGCTCGGCGTCCTCGCAGCTTGCGTAAAAGCTGACGTTTTCCGGCTTGGCCTTGCGGGCGGCACAAGACGGCCGGCAATAAACGCCGGTCGTCTTCACCGCGTAATAGAATTGACCGTCGAAGGTGCGATCGCGCAGGGCGACAACCCGCCACCTCGGGTCCTGACCGGCAGCCTCCATGATATCCGCTTTGTTGCACATAAGGCGCAAACTCCATCGCCAATTGGATCTCGAGGTTTATTTAAACCGAGGCATCCGACTCCGCACTCCGGCTCTTGCTTTCAAATTGAGAATTTGAAAATCCGCCAGAAACAACTTCCCGCAGCCCATGCCCGCAACTTTTTCCGCCGCGCGCCCGTAATTGCCGCTAACGAGACCTGGGCACCACACGCGGGGTCTCGTTGTTTCCCGCCGCCCGGCGGCAATAGTTTAGCAGGAGACGTTTCATGCCACCATTTCGCACCGCGGCCTTTGCCGCGACTATGAGCTTTGCCGCGCTGGGCGGCGCCGTGCTTTCCTCATCTTTTGCCCCCGCCTTTGCGGAAATGACCGTCGAAGTCGGCGGCGCGCCGATGTATCCGTCGAAGACGATCATCGAGAACGCAGTCAATTCGAAGGATCATACGACGCTTGTCGCGGCCATCAAGGCAGCGGACCTCGTCGAGACCTTGCAAGGCGACGGGCCGTTCACGGTCTTCGCGCCGGTGAACAAGGCCTTCGAGAAGCTTCCCAAGGCCACGGTCGAAACCCTGCTCAAGCCCGAAAATAAAGCGACCCTAACAGCGGTCCTCACCTATCATGTAATTCCCGGCAAAATTTCCGCCGCCGATTTCGTCGCGGCGATTAAAAAGGGCGGCGGCCAAGCCATGTACAAGACCGTCGAGGGCGAGGAACTGACCGTGAAGCAAAACGGCCGCAGACTCGAAATCATCGATGCCAAGGGCGACAAATCCTTCGTGACGATCGCCGACGTCAACCAGAAGAACGGCGTCATCCACGTCGTCGATACGGTGCTTCAGCCGAAGAGCTGATGATCGCGCTGACCGTGCTGGATCATTCCACGAATTGTTGGTCCGGTCAGCCTCGGGAGAGTCTCTTCATGGCAATGATTTCCGCAGACGTTCCCTCGCCTCAAGCGAGCGCCAAGCGTCCGCTCATCCACCCTTTGATCGCCCGTATACGCATTGGATCAATGCCGGAGCGATCATCGTCATGATCATGAGCGGCTTGGAGATTCACAACGCCTATCCGACCCTACATTCAAGGTGCCGCGCGCGCTCACGCTCGGCGGCTGGCTGGCGGCGCGACGCAATGGCATTTCGCCGCGATGTGGGTGTTGATGGCGCGCGGGCTCATTTATGTGATTTATGGATTTGTCTCAGGACGATTCAAACGCGAGCTCTGGCCCATTTCGCCACGCGAGGTCGTGGCCGATACGTTTTCGGGGCGTCTCACGCATAATGATTTGTCGATCTACAATGCAGTGCAAAGGCTTCTTTATAGCGGAGTGATTGCTGCTGGCATCGTCGCGGTCCTGACCGGACTGGCGATTTGGAAGCCGGTGCAATTCCAGGTTCTCACAAATTTCTTCGGGGATTTCGACCGCGCCCAGACCATACATTTTTTGGCGATGTGCGCGATTTTTCTGTTTCTCATACTTCACGTTGTGATGGCCTTGGCCGTGCCCAAGAGTCTCCGCGCGATGATCCTTGGCCGCTAAGATTGGGGGAACCATGATCGCCAAATTCTGCCCGCCCCATCTGGCGCGATCCTGAAGGA
>VDMG01000147.1 GCA_006514895.1 Beijerinckiaceae bacterium | reverse complement strand
GCGGTCATCCCACCGCGCAAAACCCGCAAAACCCAGTACAATTACGACAAGGCCATCTACAAGCAGCGCAACATCATCGAACGCATGTTCTGCCGCTTCAAAGACTGGCGGCGCATCGCCACGCGCTTCGATCGCAACCTTAAAAGCTTCATGGCCGCAATCGCTCTCGCCGCGATCGTCATCTGGTGGCTATAATGAGTACGGACCCTAGAACCGCCATTGAAACTATTTGGAAATTAGCTTCGCATGGGCGCATCCGATTTTCGAGGTCAAGCGTCGAAAGCTTGATCAGGATCAAGCATGATGCAACTAGCTGGTGAGCTGGTGCGATTGGCAAACGAACCCCAACGATCTTGGACTTATATTGGACATGCCCCTAAACGACACCGACGCCGACGCTTTTCTGCGCGACATTCTGTTGACCGTGAAAACCATCGCGATGGTTGGCGCGTCGGATAAGGAAACAAGACCGTCATTCGGGGTTTTCGCATTTCTTTTGGCGCAGGGTTACCATGTGATAGGCGTCAATCCCGGCCTTGCCGGCAGAAGGGTTCACGGCACCACATTCTTTAAGAGTCTGGCGGATATTCCCGAGCCAATCGATATGGTCGATATTTTCCGCAACTCAGCAGCCGCCGGGGCAGTGGTCGATGAGGCGCTCGCGCTCGACCCAAAACCGAAGGTCATTTGGATGCAGCTCGGTGTCCAAGACGATGTGGCCGGCGCGCGGGCGCAAGCGCTCGGGATCAAAGTTGTCATGAACCACTGCCCGAAAATCGAATATCAGCACCTGGCGATCCAGAAAGTATAGACCGCCCCGCTATGACTTGCTAACGGCCTTTCCAAACCGCCTGGGCATGCGCCACGGCCATCCCCAAAACTATCATCGCGAAGGTTTGGTGCAGAAGCCCGGTCCAGAGCGGTACCGCGAGAACGAGCGTCACGATGCCGATCGCGGCTTGCATGGCCACGAGACCGGTTACCGCCAAGGCACGCCGCACTGCCCGGCTTCCGGCTGCAACGCGCGACGTGTAAAGAGCCTGCGCCACTACAACCGCCAAAAGCACATAGGCGGTCAGCCGGTGCTGGAATTGAACCAGCAGAATATTGTCGAGAAAGTTTCGCCAAACCGGCGAGAGAAGGGTCAATTTATCGAGAGGCGGCCAAAAATATCCGTCGATCAGCGGCCAGGTGTTGAAGGCGTGCCCCGCACGCAAGCCCGCGACGAGCGCCCCAAGCCCGATTTGCAGCAGCACGAGCAAGACCGTGCCACCTGCAAGCCATTTGAGGCCCGGTAGTATGCGTTGCGGAAGATCGCCCGCGAGCGTCTTAAGCGAGGCAGCGAGCCAAATGAGCGCGGCAAAGGTTACCGAGGCGAGAAGAAGATGGATGGCAAGCCGCTCCTGCGCGACTTCGACCCGGCCGGTAAGCCCGGACTTAACCATCCACCAGCCGACAAAACCTTGCAAGGCGACAAGCGCCAGGATGCCTAGAAGCTTTGGCTTGAATCCAAGAGGCAGCAGCCCCTTCGCCCAAAAATAAACAAGTGGCAGCAGCGTGGCGGCGCCGATCAAACGGCCTAAAAGCCGGTGGCTCCATTCGAAGAAAAAAATGAATTTGAACCCGCTCAAATCCATGTCCGGGAAGAGCTGCGCATATTGAGGGATTCTTTTGTAGTTCTCGAATTCCGCCAGCCAGCCGGCTTCGCTAAGTGGCGGGACAATTCCGGTCAATGGCTTCCATTCTGTTATCGAAAGACCGGATTCGGTGAGCCTTGTGACGCCGCCGGCAATTACCATCAAAAAAACGAGAGCAGCGAGGCTCCACAGCCAAATTGTAATCGCAGGATGGCTCGCGAAAGGTGCCCCCGCCGGGCGGGATTTCGCCAGCCCGTGTGATAGGCTTATCATGCCAGGGTCATTTTCCATTGGGCGCACTTAAAGGCGGGCGCGCTCGCCATGCAAGCGCCGAAGCGTCGCATGAGCGCCTCTTGTTTTCTCCACAATTCGAAGCTAGATGCGTCGGAGCTGAACACGTGATCAAGTCGTTTCCACTAAGGCGCGAGTCCGGGTCAGCAATACACCGAATCTCCCAAGGATGAGTGGCCTCTCGCGCGGCGCGAGACAGAGGCCGTCGGCAAGCGCGAAGATCCGGAACAATAGTCGTTCCGGAGGAAAACTGCGCGCGCCGCCAAGCAGAATCCGGTTGACGAATTCTGCGGAAGCTCAAGCTAGATGGAGAATCGAATGGTATATCGCATAACCTTGTGCGCCACGGTACTAATGTCAAGCCTATTCCTGTTTGCGGCGATTGCCACGGCCCAGGCACCCAATGCGTCCATTTCCGGCCCTGCGAACGGCCAATGTTAAGCCAAGCACAGCCGTTCAGAAGGAGACTGAAGGGCGCTCATATTCTGGATTTCGTTTAGAGCCGGGCGTTGCATCGCGTCAGCCGTCCACAATCAAAGGCTCGCCTGTCGCGGCGGGCGCGCCGGGCGTGGAGGGAGCCCCCCGCACCCAATCCGGGCGATAGAACTTCTTCAGAGGCCGCGCGGAAACGCGCGGCCTCAATTCTTCGTTGCGGAGTTACCCGTCAAATACTTACAAGTCTCCGGCCAATAGAAAATGGAGAGAAAATGCGCCGCCGGACTCGCACATTCATCGGCACATGCGTCATGTTCGTATTTGTGCCGATCTATGCGCTTGTCGCCATGGCGCTGGCGCAAGCGCGCCCGGTGCGAGAGGCATCCACTATCATTCAAATTCTTTGCTTCGCGGGTCTTGGCCTAGCCTGGATCGCACCGATGATGCCGCTGATCAAATGGATGGAAAGGCCGGACCCCGGGACGTGACTTCGTCTTTCCGCCTCTTGGTCAAGCGGCATCGCGGCCGAGGCTTTGCGGCGATTCGGCGGGCAGGCCAATTAGCAGGACCTCACCCGCGCCGGCTTCGATCAACCGCGCCTCGGCTTCGATAAGAGTGCCGCCTTGCGGCCCGGCGGGCATCGCCAGCACGGCAAAATCGGCTTTAGCGGCGAGTGTTTCGGCGAGGATATTTTCGCCGAGAGGCGGCACGATCATAAGGAGAAAATCATAGGTCTCGGCCAAGGCATCGAGCACATGAGCGAATTCATGAAGATTGAGCTCGCTGTCTCGCCCAACCCGCAGAAAATGAAGTCTCGAGCCCGGATCGCGGTGAATGACTTCGGCGAATGAAGCTGTTCCGTTAAGAAGATCGCAAAGTCCTGGCTCTTCACTGGCCCCAATTGCTCCGCCATTCGGCGCGACAGCTGCGAGCCTTTCGAAATCAAACAAATTAGACTCGTCGAGACCAATGACGATCGAATGTCCTTCGCGGGCGAGATCGCGGGCGAGATCGCGCATCATGACGGCCGCCGCGGCCGCCGGGCCAAGGCTCGTCGCGACAATTCTTATGCCTCGCCGCGAGCCTCGCGCGCCAGGCCCATTGAAGGGCACCGACAGGATGCGAGCCATGATTTTTGCCGTGGCTTGCCCATTGCCGCCATCATCTTGCCCTGACTGACCGAGTTGCGGAGCCAATTCTCTGCCCAGCTGCGGATTGGACTTTGCCGGATCCCTGAGACGGGCGAAAACGCGAAGCTGCCCCAGCGCGCGGGGCTGTTCCACGGGCTCTTCCAGGCGAGCGAGCAAGCGCCTGCTCGCCGAAGCGATTCCCACAAATCCTTCAAAAGCCATGACCAACATCGCGGCACCCGACAGGAGCAGCAACACATTCTTTGGATAAAGCGGCCGCGCCGGCGTGATGGCCCGCGAAACGATACGCGCGGCGCCATTATGTGGCAGCGCGTTCGCAGACACGCGCATTTCGAGATAGAGTTCCGCGATGCGATTGGCGGCTTTCGCGGCAAGCTCCCGGTCCTCGGATTGAAATGTGATTGTGATGAGGCTTCCCTCGCCCCGCGCAGTTACTTGCAACCGGTCCTGATAGGCTTCGAGAACGCGGTCCTCCTGGCTATTGCGAGCCGGATCGCGCAGCATGCCAAGAAAGATGAGCGCGCGGGAAACGGGACCGGTGCCTTGCGCCGCCGAGTCGAATTCTGGATTGTCTTCGATGCCAAGATCCTTGATCGCGCGGCGGGCGAGATCGCGCGAGGCGATGAGCTGCGCCTGGCCGGTGGCGGGCATAATGCCGCTCGCGCCGCCAAAAAGCGCGAGGCTCGACCTTAGGCCAATCAAGCCTGCCGTCCGGGGGCCGATCAGAACCTGCGCCTCGGCACTATATCGCGGCGGTTGCAAGCAAAGCAGGCCAGCAATGAGAATCAAGACGGCGAGAAGCGGGCCGGTCAGCCACCATTTTTTGGCGGTGACGGCCTCGTAAACCAAGCCAAGATTCCATTCGCGAGGACGCTCTGTGCAAAGCGAGTCCCAGTCGCGCCAGTCCATAGCCGACTCCACGATCCGAACAGCGCCATAAGACGCCGTTAAGGTTTCCGCGAAGTTAACTTTTGCAATTGTGCACAGCCATCCACGGGATAAAACCGGCGCGGGCAATCAGAAAGACGGCTCTAGCCCGGCCTTCATGAGCGCCGCGCGAAGCGTATTTTCCATCAGCATCGCGATCGTCATCGGTCCGACACCGCCGGGCACCGGGGTAATCGCGCCGGCGCGGTCGATCGCCTCGGCGAAGGCGACATCGCCGACAAGCTTCGTCTTCGGCCGCCCGGCCGCGTCTTGGCTTTCGCCAGCCACCCTGTTGATGCCGACGTCGATGACGATCGCGCCGAGCTTGATCCATGCGCCGCGAATCATCCCGGGACGGCCGACGGCGGCAACAACAACATCGGCTCTCGCCACCGTCGCCGCCAGATCGCGGGTGTGCGAATGCGCGATCGTCACCGTCGCATTGCGGCCAAGCAGCAATTGGGCTATTGGCTTGCCGACCAGATTGGAACGGCCAACGACGACGGCTTCAGCCCCAGAAAGGTTGACGTTAAGCGCCGCGGCAGCCGCATCGAGCAGGACCATGCTGCCGGCCGGCGTGCAAGGCACAAGCGCGCGTTTCGTATCGCCGCTCGCAATAAGCCCGGCATTGAAGGGATGCAGGCCATCGACATCCTTCCCCGGCGAAATGGCTTCGATGACGCGGCTCGGATCGAGCCGGTTAGGCAATGGCAATTGCACAAGGATTCCGTGGATCGCCGGATCGGCATTGAGCTTTTCGACGAGGGCAAGCAGCTCTGCTTCGCTGGCCGCCGCGGCAAGGTCGTGTTGGATCGAGTGAAACCCGCAGGCTTGCGCGGCCTTGCCTTTGGATTTGACATAGACCTGACTTGCCGGATCTTCGCCGACGAGGACGACCGCTAGGCCCGGCTTAAGGCCTTGCGCGGCGAGCGCGCGGGTCTTTTCCGTTACCCGCGCGAGCACCTCATCCGAGGCGCGCTTGCCATCGATTAAAAGAGCCTTCCCATGAATGAGCTTCTGGGCGTGATCGAACGCTGCCTTAATAATCGACATTCCCATTTCTCCGGCTAGGAAATCCGGAAAATCCGGCGCTCACACGACATGAACGCTTACTCGCAAGTACCGGGCAGACACGTCAGCGTCTATGTTTTTCCCTTCAATACGGAGAGAGAATGGCACAAATTAATACGGTACGCCATGATACCGCGAATTTACGAGCCGATCTTGGTTCTGACTGTCTGATAAACGGATTCCGTCATCTCCGCCGCCTGCGCGAGCAGCGCATTGACTTCAGCGATCTGCTTCTCGGCGAAATCGCGATCCTTGATTGCCTTGGCGTTGATGAACACGTTCAGCGCCGCGCTGCGTAGTCCGGCGTTAGCCGAAAGCACGGCGACCCCAGCGTCGCTGATGACATTGAGATTGCCTTTTTCCGCCGCGGCGGCGGACAGGCGGATGACATCGAAACAGGCTTTGACGGCGCGCAAGGGCGCGAGCGTCGCGTCCTTTAAGGCAGCTTGAATCGACGCGGCGCGCTTGGCCTTTTCTTCGTCGGTCGCGCGCGGCAGTCCATAGGCGCCCATCACGGAATTGAATGCCACGACGTCCTCGTCGATCGCGCGGATCAGCTCGGCGCGCAGCAATTCCGCCTTGGCGTTCACGGCCTCGAGGTCTTCCCGGACCGCTTCGTAGTTCTTTTTGCCGATGGTGAGATTGGCCACCATGGAGACGAGCGCCGCGCCGATGGCGCCAGACACCGCCGCCGCGCCACCGCCGCCGGGCGTCGGCCGTTCACTGGCGAGATCGTCGAGAAAGGTCACGAGAGAACTATTCGCGGTCATGATTATCGTAATCCTCAAAAGTCACGCCAGGGCTTTGGCTTGCGCATAGATATTCTCAGCATCGAGCACCTGACCGGCGCTTTCGAACAACTGACCGACGCAAGCACGATGCAGTTTCAGCTTCAGGCCGCCGAGACCCAGCGCGCCGATCGCGATTTTGCCGTGACGCTCTTTCGCCTTGTCGATCGCCTCGACGCCGCCGATGCCGAGCGGCGGCTGCGCGTTGCAGTCGGCAACCAGTTCGATCGCCGGATCATTCTGCCAGTCCTTTTCATCGAGCAGCGGGACGCCGATGGCGCCTGCGGCGAACACGACCTGCGCGCCCTTGACCGCCGCCGCGCGGGCTTCATTGTCGAAGGCCTCGATGGGCGTCGGCGCAAAGCCGAAGCGATCGTTGATGGCCTTGCTCGCGGCATCCGCACGCTGTTTCGAGCGTGAGGTGATCGCGACCTCGGCGCCTTCGAGATGCAGCATCGCCGCGGCGCGCATGCCGACCGGGCCGGTGCCGGCGAGCACCATCGCTTTCTTGCCGGCGAGCGACTTGGCTTTGGCGAGCAGTGCGACGCCGGCGGCCGCCGTGGTGTTGGAGCCATTGCTGTCCAACATTACGGACACGCGGAAATTTCCAAAAAAGCGCTTCTTGACCGCCTTGAACAACGCCTCGCCGGCGATCATGTTGCCGCCGCCGACGAAGATCGCGGTATATTGCTTTTCCTTGGGGCCACGCGTGTAGATCGTTCCGTCGACGAGCGCAGCGACGCTTTCCGGTGTCACGCCGCCATAGCCGATGATGTGATCGGCGCCGCCGTCATAGCCGACAACCGTGTCAAAGACGCTCGGCGCCGGATCGGTGTCCAACAGGAACAAAAGCTTCTTTGTCATGATGGTCTCGTTGAGTGGAAATCGTTCCGCGCGGCGAGGTCAGGCAGTCACGACATCGCGCGAGCTGCTGGCGACAAAGGTGTCGATATTGTCGATGAGCCGATCGGAGACAACATAATACAAAACACCCGGCTGTCCTTGAAGAGAGCAAATGTCGGGGTCGTCTTTATCCGAAATGGCAACGGCCACATGAATATCCGGTGACTTCCAAACCAGAACGCTGGAAATCCACCAGATTATCCCGTTAAGGATCTCGACCAAGAGAGCCTTCCCGTCTGATGGACGGAGGGCGCCGTTTCCGGCGGGCGGCGTTGTCGCGGTTTGCGCGAGGGCCATTGCATCTCCTTCAAGTCTGAAGTTGAACCGGCAAAAGCCCTATTTGTCAGAGTTCGGCTGCGCTGCCAAGCCCGCTTCGCCCACGCTCGCCGGAGCCGAGCGCATGGTCGATAGCGATCAAAGCGATACCGAGCCCGAAAAAGACGGCCAGCAAAACCGTTGTGTTCACCGAAACCCTGGCCAACCCCAGCTCGGCGGCGTTGATGAAGGGATAAGGATAGATTCCGCAGGCCGCGCCGCGAAACATTGTATAGAAGAAGAAAAGAATTGGGTAGATGAGCCAATTGGCTGGATCTGACCATCGCAGACTGCCTTTTGGGAGAAACAACAGCCAGTACAGTGAATAAAGAAATGGCACGGCATCGTGCAGGAGCATGTCGGCGAACAGCCGCATTCCATACGGATGCCATAAATGCCGCAACAGCCACTCATAGACTACACCGACCACGATAACATAGACGACAAGCGCCGATGTGACGCTCGGCCCGGTCAGAAATCGTTCCGCTTGCGGCTGTAACAAAAAAATCGTGAGAGCGAGCGCGACAAGGATATTCGTCTCGACAGTGAAGTAGCTGAAGAAGGCGATCACATGGGCGGCGATCGATTCTTTCTTGATGAGTGCGTCCTCGATGCTGAAGTGGAGCTGCACTTCCACACCAAACCAGGCCATGCAGGCGATCAGTACCGCGCCGCTGCGCTGCAGATTGAGCGGTTTCAATGTCGCTCTTAGAGCCTCGCTATCGCCCTGCATCTTGGCTTCCTTTACCACTGTGATTCGGGTTCTCTGCTCTAATATGTCGTTTCAATGAAATTATGCAAAACGGGAGCCTCCATCATCTGTCGAAACAGTATGGCGCGGCAGCTGTGCCGCTTTCGTAAAGAGGTTGGCCGAAGGGACTTAGGTTGCGATCACGTGCCAAACGTGTGCAGGCAACCGGCCGGCGGCCACGTGCGGCGCCCGGCAATATCCTTGATCCGCGCGACATGCAGGCGGCATGGTTGGCCCGGCTCCGCTGGCCATGCCAAGCGGTCGTCGAAAATTCCATAGATGGAATTGAAGATTTGCGCCTTGCTCACGCGCCGGCCGCGGTTATTGACCAGATATTCAAGAATGCGCCGTTCGCGCCGCGGCAATGACAAGGGAACTCCTTTGAGTTGGGGATCTCGCCATCAAAAAAGACCCGCAAATCGCCAACCACGGCCGAGTCGCGCTCGCGCTCGTGCCGGCGCCTGATCGCTCCAACGCGGGCCAGTATTTCGCGAACATGGATCGGTTTGCGCACCACGTCATCGACGCCCGCCGCGAATAAATCCAGCGTTTGCTCGAGCGACAGCGTTTCGTTCATGGCGATCACCGGAGCGCGCGTGCGATCCTTGATCATCTTGGGATACAGCTGCCGGTTCCGGCAGTCCCCAAGTAAAACGGCTTCGACGGCGAAGAGGTCGGCGTCGGCGACCGTTGTCACCCATTCCTGGAATTCCAAAGGGCAAAATCCGGCGGAAGAAACGCCCTCGCTGGCCAAAGCGCAGGTGTAACCAGAGTCACAATTTCACGTTCGTCAATTATCACTAACATTGAAATCTCCGGCGACTCTCTCCATTCATCAAAAATTAACAACTTATAGTGGCTTCGGTGTGCACCGCTTGTGCAGCCGCTTCCATGCGAGCGATTGAGCGGGCAGCGAGGGTCAGAGCCTTCGTGACCGCTGGCGAGGAAGCCCCGAAGGGGGCCCGTGATCGGGGACCAACGGGCCAGGATCATGGGCTGAGGGGCGACGAGGTGTGCGGCCTTCGGTGTCGATGACTACGGCTTTGCTTGTAAGTCTCTTCATGTGTGTGGTTCTCCAAATCCTACCGCCTTGACATCCAAGGCGTGCTTCTGTATATACGTTAGGTTGTAGTAGAAGTCAAGAGGATTTGGTAGATGTCTGTCAAGAAAGTCAAAGCATCTGCACCGAAGACGGAAGCACGTTCCATCACACTGTCGTTTCAGGTTCGTCCGTCGCTTAAAGCGGCACTAGTAAGTGCGGCGGCGTCGGAACAGCGCAGCGTGTCGCAAGTAGCGATAATGCGGTTAGAGGCCGCGATGAAGGCCGAGGGATTTTTGAAATGAACCCGCAAGACCAACAATTTTGGATCGTCTTTATTCTGATCGGGGTCCCGATCATCATTCTCGCGGGCGGTCCCTATGGGTGGCGGTTCCTTGTGCTCCTAGGCGCCCTGGCCGGGCTCGCCAGTCACCCCTTAATCACTGGCGCGGTGCTTCGCACGCCCGCCCGATGGGCCTTAGAAGGCTTTATATTCGGGATCGCGGGCGGGCTTGGGGCAAGGCTCAGCGGGGTTTTTTCCGGTCCCGAGCGGGCAGAGCGCCAGCACGAACGATGGGTGTCGCGACGCCCACGCATTCGGGAGCGTGGTGCACCCCGCGCCCGAGGCCGACGCCCACAACAGTATTTCCCATTTGATGACGGTGTCGATCATCTAGGAGACTGACCAATGCAATGGCACAAGCCCGTGATCGAGACGATTTTTTCAATCGATGAAATCAAGTTCAAAGATGATAAGCGCCATGTCATCAAAAAGAGCATGTCTCAACGTGCTTTGAGGGGCACCGCGCACCGATGACGCTGGTTCGGAGGCTGAGCGTCGAAGAGTTGCGGGAGCTGTTCGATTATGACCCCGAGACGGGCGAATTGCGTTGGAAAGTAATTTCCTCGCCGCAATCGCGTATAAAAGCAGGCGATGTCACAGGCTCGATAAAGGTCTCTCGCCAGAACGCCTATCGCATAACCCACGTTGGAGAAATAGGCTACAGAACCCATATGATCGCGTTTGCTTTACATTATGGCCGTTGGCCGGATTATTATATCGATCATAAAAACGGAAACGGACTGGACAATCGAATTAGCAATCTACGTGAAGCAACAAAAATTCAGAATGGACAAAATCGGCGGAAGAATATGGGGTCTCTCACGAAATCTAAGGGCGTTCATCACATTAAAAATCGAAACAAACCTCTGGTAGCACGAATTCGTTTGAATACCGCCCTGATACACTTAGGGCAGTATGAGAATGAGCACGATGCCGCTCTCGCCTACGATCGCGCCGCTATTCTCGCATTTGGCCAATTCGCACATACTAATTTTCCGGCACATGAAAGCGAACATATAATCTTGCCGGAACGTATTTTGAATAAAATCGCCCGTCTCAAACAATCGTCGGCGCGGTGATTAATGGGCCTCTCGATCATTCTTTTAGACGTGACGATCGCCGTTCTCGGACTTCAATGGCTTGGCCGTATCGTCGATCCAGGCACATATGGTCTGATCGCAACCGTGGCTATCGTGCTCATTGTCGTTCACTTGATCCGGGTTCTCCTATGAACGACAGATGGACGTAAGTTCGCTATGACAACCCGTAGAGCAACGGAATTGGAGACCAAGACCGTGCCGAGCCAGCTTATTCGATATGACGCTATGTGCAGCGCAATCGCGAAAGCCGCGCGTGTGGACGAAGTCAAGTCCATTCGGGACAAGGCCATGGCCATGGCGCTTTATATGAAGCAAGCGAAGAATTTCGACGCTGAATACACAGCCCAAAAAATTCGTATCCGGGCGGAGCGCAAAGCTGGGCAACTTCTTAGGGAAATGAAAAACGCAAAAGGCGGGAACCCAAACCTACCCAACCGGTCCAAAACAGTAACCGGTTGGGAGCCCAAAACCTTGGCCAAATTGGGAATTACAAAAAATCAGTCATCCGATTGGCAAAAACTGGCCAGGATGCCCGACGCTGATTTTGAAAAAGCCATGACAGATGAGCCATGGAAGATAAGTGGACGAAAAATTGCTGAGACTGGATGACCTCACAATGTGGAGGCCAACGAATTGGTGAATGCGGGGAAGGCGAAATATGGGAAATGCGGGGACCCTTTTTTTGTCAGAGGACCACAACGGGACTTCAAATCACATTCGGATCAAGCTTCGCAGTGGGCATTCCGAAAATCGAAAATTGGGCTGAAGCTAGCCGCTGTGACCTTGGAGGCGGTGCGCTCGTCCTATCGAAGCCCGTGTGAAATGACTGACGCGACGGATAATGCGATAGAGGCCGTCTTGTCGGCTTGGCTCAACGCCCATTGGAAGACAGTTCCTCTACCCGATGCCGGTGAACTTGCGAAGAGTTTCAAAGATAAAAAGGAACTCGCATGACAACGCGGCGCGCCTCGCCCTATATGACCCCGGCCCAAGTCAGATCCATGACGCCCATGACGGGGTCTACCCGGTCGGAAGCTCGTATAGTTCGGCTTGAACTAATACATGCCATTGCGGCGATTGAGCGGGCGTTCTTGCTCTCACACGGTAGTGAGCAGGAAGCCGATCTAGCCCGGCTACTCGAAGCTGCGCGCGCAACCCTGGACTTGATAAAGGAGACAGCATGACGCCCCACAAAGGTAAGATCGAACGAAACGCCGAGATCGCCGCGCTACGTCGCAATGGTATCGCGTTTATTGAGATCGCAAAGAAGTTTGGATTAACCAAACAGCGCGTCGAGCAAATCTGTTCGGTGGCAGGCGTCAAGCCGCCACAAAAGCCCCGTCTCGCCATTGTGTCAGATTTTTCGCAAGATGCGGCGCTCGGCGAAACACCGTCGCAACGGCGGAAAAGTCGAGAGCGTGCTGAGATGATACGGCGATGCCGAAACGGCGAACGGTATGACGACATTGCCGCCTCGCTGGGCGTCGATAGATCGACGGTAGTCCGCGCATGGCGGAAAGCGAAGGCGGAAGCAAAGGTGGTAACGCAAGAACGAACGGCAACGAACGCGTAGTGTCCGGCGTCAGCGCCTGTGAGACCGATTAAGCGGGTTGAAGAACGGAGGATTTCTGGCTCATCGTAACCATCGAGGAGT
>VDMG01000055.1 GCA_006514895.1 Beijerinckiaceae bacterium | reverse complement strand
TCATAGAAAGAAAGTTGTAACGCCCCTCCCTCGCCCCAGGACCCTCCCGCCCCTTTCTAGCCCCCTCCCAGCCCCATAACCAGCCCGAGAGGCAACAGAGCCAAACACCATAGCGAGCCTGGCAGCCGGAGCCTGCGCCATAAGCCTGCCCGAGCGAACCTAAGCCTGCCCTAATATACCCCCTCCCCCTATGCCTAAAACTGGGTATGTAACGGTGTTTTGCCGCGGACCCTGCTATAGTTACATGGCCGCCAAAACGTTTCACGTGAAACACTTTTGTCCGATTGGACCCTGAAATCGGACACTTCGTAAAAAGACCGCGCAAAATATCACAATGGAATATTGCCGTGCTTCTTCCAGGGGTTTTGCAAAGTCTTGCCCCGCAGCATCGCGAGCGCGCGCGCGACTCGCTTGCGCGTTTCGTGCGGCATGATGATGTCGTCGATATAGAAGCGCTCGGCCGCGACGTATGGCGATAAAAACCGTTCTTCATATTCGCGCGTGCGCGCCGCGATTTTGTCCGTGTCGCCCATGTCGGAGCGGAAGATGATCTCGACCGCGCCCTTAGCGCCCATGACCGCGATTCCGGCGCCCGGCCAGGCGAAATTCACGTCGCCGCGCAGATGTTTCGAGGCCATCACGTCATAGGCGCCGCCGAACGCCTTGCGGGTGATGATTGTCACTTTCGGCACCGTCGCTTCGCCATAGGCATAGAGCAGCTTGGCGCCATGCTTGATGAGACCGCCATATTCCTGCTCGGTTCCGGGAAGAAAGCCCGGCACATCAACGAAGGTCACAATCGGAATATTGAAGCAATCGCAGAAACGCACGAAGCGGGCGGCCTTACGCGATGCGGCGCTATCCAGCGTGCCAGCGAGCACCATTGGCTGATTGGCGACAAAGCCCGCCGTGCGCCCGCCCAGGCGGCCGAAGCCGGTCACGATGTTGCGCGCATGGGCTTCCTGGATCTCGAAGAAATCGCCCTCGTCCACAGTCTTGGCGATAAGTTCCTTGATGTCATACGGTTTCGCCGGATCGTCCGGCGCTAAACTGTCGAGCGAGGCCTCGGACCGCCCGGGATCATCGAAACTTGGCCACTCCGGTATCTCGCTTGTGTTGGACGATGGCAGAAAATCGATGAGCCGACGCATTTGCAACAAGGCTTCGACGTCGTTGTCATAGGCACCGTCGGCGACGGAACTTTTTATCGTATGAACCAACGCGCCGCCGAGATCCTCGGCGCTCACCGTCTCGTTCGTCACCGCCCGCACCACATCGGGGCCGGTCACGAACATATAGCTCGTGTCCTTGACCATAAAGATGAAGTCGGTCAACGCGGGCGAATAGACGTCGCCGCCCGCGCAAGGACCCATGATGAGCGAAATTTGCGGGATCACCCCGGACGCCAAGACGTTGCGCTGGAAAACCTCGCCATAGCCCGCGAGCGCGGCGACCCCTTCCTGGATGCGGGCGCCGCCGGAGTCAAAAAGCCCGATCAGTGGCGCCCGGTTCTTGAGAGCCATATCCTGCAGGCTTGCGATTTTTTGCGCATGCGTTTCGGAAAGGGAGCCGCCGAACACGGTAAAATCCTTGGCAAAGACGAAGACGGCGCGTCCATTGACGGTGCCCCATCCGGTGACGACACCATCGCCCGGCACGCGGCGCTGATCCATGCCGAAGTCCGTCGCGCGATGCTCGACGAACATGCCAAATTCCTCGAACGAACCCTCGTCGGTAAGAACCTCGATCCGCTCCCGCGCGGTAAGCTTTCCGCGCCGGTGCTGGGCACCGGTCCGCTCCTCGCCGCCGCCGTGAAGGGCACGCGCGCGGCGCTCGGCAAGCCGTTCGAAACTGGGTTTCATTGGTCTCATTCCGGAATGTTGATGCAATCCAATCCGCTTTAAAACGTATCGCTTCCATGAACGAAACCGCCGCGTTTCTTCTCTATGCGTCGCTGTCATGGACCAGCTGAAACAGCCCCGCCGCCGCCTCCATCTCGCGCCATTTCCGCGCGCGGCGGCGACATGCCTCCGCATCCTCGCCCCAGGCCCGCATCTCAAAATCCTCGTCCACATGCGCGGCGCGCCAAGCCTCGGTGAGCGTAACCTCGCCATGCGCGACGGCGAGAGCGATCAAGACGGAACCTGTAAGCGTTGTCATCACGGAGAGCGCGGCGAGCGCGAAGGGCGCCGCCCGGCCGCCGTCGGCGATGCGCGCCACCGCCTCTTCCACCGCTAAGCAGGCGGCTTCCGGCTGATCGATGTACACCACGCCTTGCGTGCAAATGAAAGCAGCGCCGAGCTTTTTTTGCGCGAAAGCGAGGATCGGGTCCCAGGCGTCGGCTTGCGCGTACGCGAGGGCTTGCGGCTCGCCAGCACGGTAACAGACGAGGTCCGACCCGGCATACTTGGCAATATCCGCCACTGTTATGGCAAGCCGGGGCGCGACGCCGTCGATCGCGGAATTGACGAGGCGCGTCAAAGGCATCAATGCCGGATCGATAATTTCGCCCACCGCCGCCCATTCGTTTGCCAGCGCCCGCGCCGCCGCCAGCGTTGGCAACGCCAAATCATTGCCGCCCGGAGGCTTGGCCGCACGGCTATCGAGCGGCAGGGCGAAACTTCGTTTTCGTTCCTGCGCGACGGATTCCTTGTAGAAGCGCCTGGGCAGGGCTTTATTGAGCTCCCGCCTCGCCATGGCGATGGGATCGGCCGCCGCGTCCGGCTGGGGGAAGGACTGTCCATGGCATAGGTCAGGCGGGTTTTTTTCCAGCATCGGGTTACCTTTTCCGGCTTGGACTTCGTTGCGCGATTCCTGATCAAGCGGACGTATGTGATATATAAGTATTTATATTCAATATGTTATTGTATCTCATTAAGACTTTAGATCAACTATTTCAAGGGCTGTTTTAAGGAACCCTTCCTTCATCACCGGGCAATGCATAGACAAATTTTAGCGCGTTTTTGCACCGAATACAGTCCGCGGATGTTCCGGACGTGAACCGGTATCCACTTCGCTTGAATTGAAGCGACCGGGTTCAAAATCCCTTCTCACGAGCACGGGCAGCGGCTTCTGGTGGGGAATCCAAGGGGCCGGGCGAGAGAGCATTGGCGTGCCGGGGCACTATCTTCTAGCGCGGCGAGCGCATCCATCTGATGTCGAGATCGCGGACTTTCTTGCGCAATGTATTGCGGTTCAGCCCCAAAAGTTCGGCGGCCTTGATCTGATTGCCTCGCGTGGCGGCGAGCGCCGCGGAAATCACCGGATATTCGATCTCACGCAAGATCCGGTGATAGAGTCCAGGGGGCGGCAGGCCCGCACCATGTGCTTGGAAAAGCTCGGAAAGATGGCGCTCCATCGCGCTCGCAAGCGTCGGCCGCCACTCGAGCTCCATCGGCCGCGCGTTCCCCGCGTTGGGCAACGCCGTATATCCCGGCACAACATCCGGCGCATCGACATTCAACTCCATGTCCACCAATTGCGCCGTGATGGCTTCTTGAGGATACAGCGCGGCGAGCCTGCGGGTGAGATTCTCGAGTTCCCTGATATTGCCTGGCCAGCGATAGCGCTTGAGGCGCTCCAAGGCGTCGGGTTCGATACGCTTGAGCGGCAAGCCCTCGGCGGCGGCGAGCACGAAGAAATGCTGCGCTAAGTCAGTGATATCCTCAAGGCGTTCGCGCAACGGCGGCAACCGCAAAGGGACGACATTCAACCGGAAAAACAGATCCTCGCGGAAGAGGCCTTGGCGAATCTGGCTGCTCAAATCCTTATTGGTCGCGGCGATAATGCGGACATTTGTCTTAATGGGAGTGCGGCCGCCAACCGTCGTATATTCGCCTTGTTGCAGCACCCGCAACAGCCTTGTCTGCGCCTCCATCGGCATGTCACCGATCTCATCGAGGAAGAGAGTGCCTCCCTCGGCTTGCTCGAAGCGTCCGGCGGAGCGCTGGTTGGCGCCGGTAAATGCCCCCTTTTCGTGGCCGAACAATTCGCTCTCGATGAGATCGCGGGGAATTGCCGCCATGTTGATGGCAACGAACGGACCTTTCTTGCGTTTGCCGTAATCGTGCAGCGCACGTGCGACAAGCTCCTTGCCGGTGCCGGATTCGCCGGTGATCATGACGGTGAGATCGGTTTGCATCAGGCGCGCCAACGCACGGTAGATTTCCTGCATGGCGGGGGAGCGTCCCACGAGGGGCATCCCGTCCAGGTCCGCATTGGGCGTGGCACGAACGCGATTTTTCGGCTCAGACATCGCCCGCCCGACGATCGAAACCAGTTCCCGCAGGTCGAAGGGCTTTGGCAAATAATCATAAGCGCCGCGCTCGGACGCCTTAATCGCGGTCATGAAGGTATTTTGCGCGCTCATGACGATGATCGGCAGATCCGGCCGTAATTTTTTCATCTTCGGCAGCAATTCGAAGGCATTTTCGTCCGGCATGACCACATCGGTAATAACGAGATCGCCCTCGCCCGACTGAACCCATCGCCATAGCGTGGCCGCATTTCCGGTCGTGCGGACATCATAGCCCGCGCGCGACAACGCCTGGCTGAGCACAGTCCGGATGGCTGTATCGTCATCAGCAACGAGGATATTGCCCGTGGCCATCAACCTGCACCTTCCTGCCGGCGGAAAACCCGCACACATCCGCCGAATCTTAAAGTCTTGCGTGGTTTCCCCGCTCCGGCGGGGATCCGGGGCCGTAAAACCGGACTCTATCCTTGGCCGCGCTTTGCGCCCTGGCCTTCACATGGGACATACATGGGCATGAGAACCCGGAACGTCGTGCGGCGGGAAGAAGACTCGCATTCTATCGTACCACCATGATCGCCAACAATCCTGGCAACCAAAGCAAGCCCCAGGCCAGTTCCCGTCGCCTTTGTCGAGACGAAGGGATCGTACAAATAGGGTAACAATTCCGGCGCGACGCCGGAGCCATTGTCACGCACGCAAAATTCGAGCGGCAGGCTCACCGGCGCCTTCGCGCCACGAATTTGCAGGCGCACGCCGGGCCGGAAGGCGGTTGTGAATTCGATGTCGCCGTCGCCGCGCAATTCACCAATCGCTTCGGCGGCGTTCTTGACCAGATTCAGGAAGATCTGAATGAGTTGATCCTTATTGCCGAAAACCGGAGGAAGCGATGGATCGTAGTTTTCATGAAAGCGGATATGGCGCGCGAAGCCGGCCTGTGACACTTTCTTGACGTGGTCGAGCACAGCGTGAATATTGATTTTTTCGCGTTCGACGGGCTGTCCTTCGGAAAACGCGCTCATCCGGTCGACAAGCTTCACGATCCGGTCGGTCTCCTCGCAAATTAGCCTCGTCAGTGCGCGATCTCCGTCGGTCGCCTCGGCTTCGAGAAGCTGCGCGGCCCCTCTAATACCCGAAAGCGGGTTCTTAACTTCATGCGCGAGAACGGATGCCATAGCGGCGACCGACCGCCCGGCGTCCCGGTGGGTGAGCTGGCGGCTGATTTTTTCGGAAAGAGAGCGCTCCTGCAACATGATAACGACGCCATCGTCGGGTTCTTGCAGCGGCGCCACGAAAATATCGACAATCTTGTCGTCCCTCTGTTTTGCCAAGCTTAATTCGAGCCGGTATTCATTAATCGCCGCGCCTTTGGATCTGACTTGTTCGACGAGAGACAGGAGCGGCGATCCGGCAGCGACAAGATTGGCCAGCCTCTGCTGCCGAAGGGAAGCCCGGCTCATTCCGAAGAATGCTTCGGCCGCGGCATTGGCATTGGCTATGGAACCATCGGACAGGACGCCGACAACCGGGTGCGGGAGAGCGTTCAGAAGCTTGACCGCATCGGCAGTTGCCGCCCGCACCGGTCCCTGGGACGCAAAGGGCGCGCTCATGCCGCCTCCGTCAACAAAGGAGAATCGAACAATTGGCAAAGGGTGGACCTGACTTCGCTTGGGCACTCAAGCCTGACCAGGCGCTGGCGCAGGGCAGCGCCGTCGCGCACGCCTGCCCGTTCGGCGTATGCGGCGAGATGCTTGCGCGCGTGGCGCAAGCCGTGACTGGGACCGAACATTTCAAGCAAAGTCTCGAAATGTTCGAGCGCCGCACTCTTGCGCTCGGCCAGAGGTGTTCCGGTCCGGGCTTTGCCATGCGTCAGGAAATGAGCGACATCGCCAACGAACCAGGGCCGCCCGATCGCGGAACGGCCGATCATCACCGCATCCGCGCCGGATTGCGCCAGCATCGATGCCGCGTCAGCGAGGCTCGCGCAATCGCCATTCGCGGCCACAGGTATCGAAACAGCTTTCTTGACCTCGGCGATCGCGGTCCAGTCCGCCTTGGCCGAGTAGAACTGGCAGCGGGTGCGGCCATGGACGGTGAGCATGGCGATCCCTTCAGCTTCAGCCACCCGGCCGAGTTCCGGAGCATTGATCGTTTGCTCATCCCAGCCAAGCCGCATCTTCAGCGTGACCGGTATATGCACGGCCGCAACCGTTGCGCGAATAAGCGAGATCGCCAGCCCCATGTCGCGCATCAAATGCGATCCAACATAGCCATTCGTGACCTTTTTCGCCGGGCAGCCCATGTTGATGTCGATCATCGCGGCGCCCGAGTCCTGCGCGAGGCGTGCCGCTTCCGCCATGATAGAAGGGTCGCGCCCCGCAATCTGAACGGCATGGGGACCAAGGCCCGGCCCTTCGGCTTTGAGCCTGTTAGCAGCATCGCCACGGGCGTAATGCTCAGCGGCAACCATCTCGGAGACCGTGAGAGAGGCGCCAAATTTCTGGGCAAGCCGGCGCATCGCGACGTCGGTAATCCCAGCCATCGGAGCGAGAAAAGCGCGCCCATAGAGCTGCGCTCCACCAATGCAGAGTGATTCGCCGCCGAGATTGCCTAAATTCTTTGCACAGCTAGCCATGCCCACATTATAATCATTTGTTGCAATGCGGCAACGAGGAAATTGCTTATTTGAGCGTCAGAACATGAGAAAAATTGACGCTGCTCGCAAAACGAAAGAGGAAGAAGGTTCACCCTCGCAGGCGGAGCAATCTAAGAGTTTATGAACGCAGCATCGGAATTGGCAATTATTGTCGTCGCGGCTGGGCGAGGGTCGCGCGCAGGGGACGGAATTCCCAAACAATATAGAAGCCTTGCAGGCAGGCCGTTGCTCTCACATACGTTGGACGCCTTGATGAGGGCGGCCCCTGGTGCAATGGTTGTCCCCGTTATTCACAAGGATGACCTCGATCTTTATCGAAGCAGCGCGGCCTCTTTCGGGGCAAGCAGCAGCCTCGCGCGCCCGGTTTTTGGCGGGGCCACACGGCAAGCAAGTGCCCGCCTTGGGCTGGAGGCGCTTGCTTCGCAAAAATCCCTACCAGAAATCGTTCTAATTCATGATGCTGCACGATTATTTGTAAGTGATACATTAGTTGAACGGGCGATCACTGCCGCAAAAACCCATGGAGCCGCCATTCCCGGCGTGAAACTCTCCGATACGATCAAGGAGATTGACGCGGAAGGCTTTGTCACCGCAACTCCGCCGCGGGCGCTATTTCGCGCAGTGCAGACGCCACAGGCGTTTCGTTTCGATCTGATTTTGGCCGCCCATCGCAATGCCGCCGCCATGGGAGTCCTGGATCTGACCGACGACGCCACTGTTGCCGAATGGGCCGGCCATCGCGTCCATGTTTTCGCCGGAGAAGACATAAACATGAAGGTTACAACCGCTGAGGATCTGTCTGTCGCCGAGGCGCGGCTGCTCCGCGATCTGGCCGATATCAGAACCGGACAAGGCTATGATGTGCATGCGTTCGGGCCGGGCAGCCATGTCTGGCTCGGCGGCGTAAAAATTGCCCACGATCATGGGCTTGTCGGCCATTCCGACGCCGATGTCCTCAGTCATGCGATCACCGACGCCTTGCTCGGCGCCTTGGCGGAGGGCGATATCGGCAGCCATTTCCCGCCAAGCGATCCGCAATGGCGCGGCGCGGCCTCCCGGATTTTCCTCGCTGCCGCGGCCGCCAAAGTGAGAGCCCGGGGCGGCGCCATTTCCCACATCGACGCGACGGTCGTCTGCGAAAGGCCTAAGCTTGGGCCGCACCGTGACGCGATCCGGGCCAGCATCGCAAACATCGTTGAGGTTCCGGTTGAGCGTGTCGCGATCAAGGCAACGACATCCGAGCGTTTGGGATTTACCGGGCGCGAGGAAGGCATTGCCTCGCTCGCCATCGCCACCATTCGCCTGCCGCTATAGAGATGATCCCCAGAAAGTTGCAGCATTTTTGGCTAGGTATCATGCGAGGATATCGATAAAGACCATGGGCGGTCCAGCTTTAAGCGATCAGGATGTGCCGCCGCCCGGTGGCTTTGAACAAGGTGAGTTTGAACCCCAAATCCCCATTTATGTCACGCGCTCAAAAAAATCGATCGATTGCTCCTGGAACGGCGGCAATCGCCCCCGGCGGCGCGGCGCGGCAGGCGCGTTCCCCTGACGCGTCCGTGGACGAACCAACCAGACTCGATCTCGACAACGGAAACGTCCCCGCCCCGGTCCGCCGTGGGACCGAAATTATCCGCCAGTTCTGGGAACATGCTCCGGCCGGGCCGGGCGTCTATCGGATGATTGGCGCCGGTCATGAAGTTCTCTATGTCGGCAAGGCAAAAAGCGTCCGCAAACGGATCGCGAGCTACATGCGGCCGACCGGCCACACCACGCGCATCGCCAGGATGATCGCGCTGACCGCCTCGATGGTTTTTGTCTCGACCAAAACCGAGACGGAGGCGCTTCTTCTCGAGACGAATCTCATCAAGCAGTTGAAGCCGCGTTTCAATGTCTTGATGCGCGACGACAAATCGTTTCCCTATATTCTGCTCACCGGCGATCATGCCGCGCCGCAAATCACCAAGCATCGCGGCGCGCGCAACCGGAAGGGAGACTATTTCGGCCCCTTCGCGAGCGTTTGGGCGGTCAATCGCACCTTGAACGCCTTGCAGCGGGCCTTTCTGTTGCGTTCCTGCCAGGACAGCTTTTACGCCAATCGCACACGGCCGTGCTTGCTCTACCAGATTAAACGCTGCTCCGCGCCTTGTACCGGAGAAATCAACGAAGCCAACTATGCGGTGCTGGTGCGCGAGGCCCGCGATTTTCTGTCCGGCAAGAGCAGAGCCGTCCGCGATCGTCTCGCGGAGGAGATGACTGAGGCGGCGGCATTGATGGAATTCGAGCGCGCCGCGCGGCTCCGCGACCGCATTGCGGCCCTCTCCGCCATCCAGGGCGCCCAGGGGATCAATCCGAAAACCGTCGAAGAGGCGGATGTTTTCGCCATCGCCGAACAAGCTGGACAGTTTTGCGTCGAAGTTTTTTTCTTCCGGACCTATCAAAACTGGGGCAATCGCGCCTATTTTCCGCGCGCCGACAGGAGTCTCGCGCCGGAAGAGGTCCTTGATTCCTTTGTCGCGCAATTTTACGCGGACAAACCGCCGCCGCGTCTCATTCTGCTATCTCATCAAATCGAGAATCGCGGCGTTCTCGAAGCGGCCTTGCGCGAAAACTCCGGCCATGCAATCGAGATCGCCGTGCCGCAAAGAGGAGAAAAAAGGGATTTGGTGGAACAGGCGCGGCAAAATGCCCGCGAGGCATTGGCGCGCAAATTGTCGGAGACCGCCTCGCAGACGAATCTCCTTGCCGCGCTTGCCGCCGCCTTCGGCCTTGCCCGCGTGCCGCGCCGGATCGAGGTCTATGACAATTCCCATATTATGGGAGCGAACGCGGTCGGCGCGATGATCGTGGCGGGAACGGATGGGTTCATGAAAACGCATTATCGCACGTTTAACATCAAGGACCGGGAGCTGACGCCTGGCGACGACTATGGCATGATGCGCGAAGTCCTGCGGCGGCGTTTCGCGCGGCTTATGAAGGAAGACTCATCCGGCCTGGCACGGACGGAAGGAGACGCAGCCCTCAGCGAGCTGCCCGTTGCAGCCGCGCCCGAGTCCGTTACGGGTGGCGGGACAGCGTATGATGAGATGGCCTTTCCGGAGAGGCCGGACCTTATCCTTATCGACGGAGGCAAAGGACAATTCGATGCGACAAGAACAGTCCTGAACGAGCTTGGGGTTGCAAGCGTCGCCGTCGCCGCGATCGCCAAGGGGCCCGACCGCGACGCCGGGCGGGAGCGTTTTTTCGTCGAAGGCAAGGAGCCGTTCAAGCTGTCGCCGCGCGATCCCGCACTTTATTTCGTGCAACGTTTGCGTGACGAGGCGCATCGTTTTGCGATCGGCACCCATCGGGCGCGCCGCAAAAAGGAGTTCACCAAAAGCCCCCTCGACGAAATCCACGGGATCGGCCCGGCGCGCAAGCGCGCCCTGCTCCACGCTTTCGGCACCGCCAAGGCAATTTCCCGCGCGGGTTTGCCGGATTTTGAAAAAGTCCCGGGAATAAATGCCGCGACCGCGCGACTCGTCTATGATTTTTTTCACGAACGTGGCAGATAATGCGGTTCTTGTGCGTTATCGGCGCGGCCGGTATGACAGGTATCAGCCTTGTTGAGATTTGACGCAGCCTCCAAGAGAATGTTTCCTGGGCCATGGCGATCACAACACTAGCAAGAGGTCCAGGCCTGGCCTGGAGCGTGCCAAACCTCCTGACCTACGGGCGGGTGGCGGCGGTGCCGGTCGTCGCCGGCTGCCTGTTCTGGCCCGAGATCGCCTGGATGCGCTGGGCGGCGCTCGGCGTTTTCATTGCCGCCGGGATCAGCGATTTTCTCGACGGCTATCTGGCCCGCGCCCTGTCGCAGCAATCGCGGATCGGCCAGATGCTCGATCCCATCGCCGACAAGCTGCTGGTTTCGGCTGTGCTGATGATGCTCGCCGCCGACCATACGATCGCCAGCTATTCGCTGACCGCGGGGATCATTATCCTTTGCCGGGAAATCCTTGTTTCGGGGCTGCGCGAGTTCTTGGCCGAGCTTAAGGTGTCGATCCCAGTGAGCAATGTCGCCAAATGGAAGACCACGCTGCAGCTCGTCGCGCTAGGCTTTCTCATCGCCGGCCCTTCCGGCGATGAAATTCTCCCTGGAGTAACGGCAACCGGCTTGGTCCTCTTGTGGGTTTCCGCTCTTCTTACGCTCTATACGGGCTGGGACTATCTTAGGGCCGGCGTGAAGGTAGTCATCGGCGAGTGATCGCGCGGCTCGAAAGCGGACAATCATGAGAGCACTTTATTTCGCCTTTGTGCGCGAACGCATTGGCAAGGCCGAGGAAGAGATCTCGCCGCCCGAAAACATAAAGACTGTCGCAGACCTCATGGGCTGGCTCCGCGGCCAAGGGGAAAACTATGCCGCCGCGTTTGCAAACATCAAGACGATGCGCGCGGCGCTCGACCGCACCCATGTCAAGCACGACGCCTTGATTGGAAATGCGCGGGAGATTGCGTTTTTTCCGCCGATGACCGGGGGATAGCGCCGTGAGCGCCCGGATCATCGTGCGCGTCCAAAAAGAAAGTTTCGATGCTTCGACGGAAGCTGCGGCGCTGACGCAAGGGCGCCGCGATATTGGCGCGCTTGTTACGTTCACCGGGCTTTGCCGCGACGAAGGAGGCGCCCTCGCGGCGCTTGGAATCGAGCATTATCCCGGCATGGCGGAAGAAGAAATAACGCGCGTCGCGCGTGAGGCGGCCTCCCGCTGGCCGCTCGAAGGCATTGTCGCCATTCATCGCTACGGTTTGATCCAGCCGGGCGAGCCGATCGTCCTCGTGGTCACTGCGAGCACGCATCGCGCCGAGGCTTTCGCGGCCGCTACTTTTCTGATGGATTATTTGAAGACCGAGGCGCCGTTCTGGAAGAAGCAGCATTTGAGCGGAAGCGGTCCGGAGAATTGGGTCGAGTCGAAAGCGGAAGACAATGCCGCCGTGCAAAAATGGCGAGTTTGAGCGTTTTGCGTTGGGTGACTTTGAAACCTGTCTCCCGCCAGAGGGACCGAAAGCCAAAAACGCCGTGACATGCTCGCGCAGGTAATCAGTCTTGCGGTCGAAACAAGCGCACGGCGGCGTAATATTCCGCGATCTTTTCGATCTCGTCCTTGCGCAGCTTCGCCGCGATCCCATATCGTTGTGCCGATCCCCGTTCGCGAAGGCGGTGAGCTGCGCGATCCCAAGGCAGAGCCGGAATCCAGCCGAAGAGGCCGCGTCCGCCGCGCAGACGGCCAGCAATCTCCATCGAGGCCGCGATGGTGAAGACCGTGAGAAGCGTCGGCACGGACACGAGGATCGTGAGCATCATCTGAACGAATTTGAACCCGGTTGATTGCATAGGATCCATCAAGAGATGATGCATTCCAACCGGCAGGCTGTAGAGCAGCAGAAGGACGAACGAAAGGCGGCCTGTTCTGACAGTGTCGAGGTCAGTCTCCGTGATACTCTCATCGCCGGATCGGGTCAGTCCTGCCATGCTTCCC
>VDMG01000254.1 GCA_006514895.1 Beijerinckiaceae bacterium | reverse complement strand
CTCGCTCCTCCTCTTCGCGCTTTTGCTGCTCGTGCTTGGCTCGTGGCGGGTCGCCACGGGCTCCATATCGGTCGCAAACATCACGTCGCCCAAGGCGGAAGTATTCTACTGGACGGCGATTCTCTTCTCCAACACGCTTGGAACCGCTCTTGGCGATTTTCTCGCCGATGATTCAGGGCTAGGATATGAAGGCGGGGCGCTCGTCTTCGCCGGCGCATTGGCTGTCGTCGCGGCCGCCTATTTCACTATGAACATATCCCACACTTTATTGTTCTGGCTGGCGTTCATCCTGACACGGCCGCTCGGCGCGACACTCGGCGACCTGCTACAAAGCCCCAGGCGAACGGTGGACTGGATCTCAGCCGCATCAGTTCGTCTTCGCTTATTGCGATTTTTATGATCGGCTTTATTCTGCTCACGTCAAAGCGCGCGGGCAGCCATCCGGGACAGCGACAGCCCGGAGGGTGACTTAAGCCTTCCCTTCCAGACCTTCCAGATCGGCGATCATGGACTCGATCATTTTCAGCCCGATCTGCCAGAAGGGGGGATCGCGCGCGTCGAGGCCGAACGGCGCCAGCAATTCGGAATGATGCTTGGTCCCGCCCGCCGAAAGCATCGCCAGGTAGCGTTCGGCAAAGCCTTCCCGCGCGCCCTGATAGACGCCATAGAGCGAATTGACGAGGCAATCGCCAAACGCATAAGCGTAGACATAAAAGGGCGAATGGACGAAATGCGGAATATAGGCCCAATAGGTCTCGTAATCGGTGCTAAGCTCGATCGCGGGCCCAAGACTATCGGCCTGCTCCCTCATCCATAGTTCGCAGATATGGTCCGCGGTTAGTTCGCCGTTGCGCCGTTCGAGATGGAGCTTGTGCTCGAACGAATAAAAAGCGATCTGCCGCACCACCGTGTTCAGCATGTCCTCGACCTTGGCGGCGAGCATGGCACGGCGCTCGGCGGTATTCGCCGTGCGCAGAAGGAGGGCGCGGAAGGTCAGCATTTCGCCGAAGACCGACGCGGTTTCGGCCAAGGTCAGCGGCGTCGGCGCCATGAGCGCGCCATTTGGCCCGGCCAAAACCTGATGTACGCCATGGCCGAGTTCATGCGCCAGCGTCATCACGTCGCGCGGCTTGCCCTGATAGTTCAAAAGCACGTAAGGGTGCACGGAAGGCACCGTCGGATGCGCGAAGGCGCCCGGCTGCTTGCCGGGCCTGACCGGCGCGTCGATCCAGCGTTCGTCGAAGAAGCGCTTGGCGATCCCCGCCATCTTCGGCGAGAAAGCATCGTAAGCGTCAAGGACGATGTCGCGCGCGTCGCCCCAGGGGTAGACCTTGGCCGCGATATGCGGCAGCGGCGCATTGCGGTCCCAATGTTTCAGGGACGGCTTGCCGAACCATTTGGCCTTGAGCTTGTAATAGCGGTGCGAGAGGCGCGGATAGGCGGCACGCACGGCGGCAACCAGCGCGTCGACCACCTCGCGCTCGACGCGGTTGGCGAGATGCCTTGCGTCGGCCACGTCCCGGAAACCGCGCCAGCGGTCGGAAATTTCCTTGTCCTTCGCCAGCGTATTGGTAACCAGCGCGAAGGTCCGCAGATTTTCCTTGAGGCCCGCGCCAAACGCGATCGCGGCCTTTTCGCGCGTTTTTTCGTGCGGGTCCTGCATCAGATTGAGCACGGGCTCGATCGCGAGTTCCTCGCCATCGACAGAAAAGCGCATGCTCGCGATCGTCTCGTCGAAAAGTCGGTTCCAGGCGCCATAGCCGGTAATCGATTTTTCGTGGAACAATTGTTCGAGCTTGTCGTCGAGCTGATAGGGCTTGCCTTTGCGGATATCTTCGAGCCAGGGCCTGTAATGCTTGAGCGCCCCTGCCGCCAGCTTGGCGACGAGATCGTCGTCGAGGCGGTTCAGTTCGAGTTCGAAGAACAGAAGATCGGACGAGGCACTGGTGATTTTTTCCTGCGTATCGCCATAGAATTTCATCCGCGCCGGGTCGGTGGTATCGCCGGAATAGACGAGCCCGGCATAGGACATGATGCGCCCCAAAAGCTCTTCCAGAGCCTCGTAACGCTGGATTGCCTCGAGGAGGCCCGCGCCCGGGGCTTTTTTGGCTAGCGTTTCGAGCTTGCCCTTATAGGCGGCTTTGAAGCTTTTGCATTCGGACCCGGCCTTGGCGAGGTCCCTCGAAAAGGCGGCCGATTCCACGGACGGATAAAGGTCTTCGAGGTTCCACTCCGGCAAGGTGCCGAACTTGGGCGAGGGCTTGGGTTCCGTGCTCGATTTTGGTTTGGCGCGAAACATGCTGAGAGCTTTGGCGGTGGTCTTGCGTGGCATGGCACGATCCTATGGTGGATCGCTGTCATAGCGAGCAACCCCCCGGCGATCAATCGGGCGGGGGATATTATTTTGTGAGCGGCGGCGTGAGCGCCCGTCCCAATCCGGCGTCGGCCGGGCTTGACCCGGCCATCTTGACAAAGAAGAGGGCAGGAATGGCCAGGCATGACGTCACCAATTCAGCCGCTCATAAAGGTCGTCCCAATCCGGGAGGCGAACTTCCACGCGCAAGGCCAATGTTTCATATTTTTCTCGCACTGCAATGCGTTACGAATATCGTCGTCCACGGCTTTGGCACCAGCGTCGAAATCGCCCCTCTTGGTCGATTCGGCGAGCCGCTTGATGAGATCTTCGACAAGCGCCTCTTCCTTCGTGCCGCTTTCGCTTTTGATGATGATTCCCCGCGCGATGCGGACCGCGTTCCCCACCTTGACCGCCTGCTCGAAGCCGATGACCTCGGGCCTAAGACGGCGCGCGAGCTGATAAATTGCCTCCCTTTCAATGTCAGCTTGAGAGGCTTCCACGCAATCGCCGCGCCGGTCGAAGGCCTGGACAAGGTTCTCCACTTTTTCGCCAGAGGGGTTGTCGGTTGCCACGGCGGCCGGTTGCGGTTCCTTCGACCGGCTGTCGATGCCAGCGGCGAGCCGGCAATGACCGGTTCCGCCGTCGAGCGTCATCACATTATCCATGCGGTCCTCTTCGTCATCGTGATCGCGATCATGGTGATCGCGCCAGGCCGAATCTCCAGAGCCTCCTGCAGCCTCCCCGGATGGGTCGTCGGCCCGGCCCCCCAAAAGAGTCATGCTTTACTTCATACGACAGTCACTCTTACTCGAATGGCACATAATTCATTCAAATCGCGAAAGGTGCCCGCCGGGGCCGCGAGACCCTCTCGTTAACATCCCATTTACCCTAATCGCGCACATTGCGGCCGGCGGGGCGCGAGAGCCCCTGGAGGCCGCATGTCCGCAAAAATCCTGATCGCCGACGACGATCCCGTCCAGCGGCGCCTCCTCGAAAGTCTTTGCAATCGCTTCGGTTACGAGGCGGAGACGGTGGCCAGCGGGCAAGCGGCGCTGACCCGGCTGCGCTCCCTGAGCGCGGCGCAAATCGGCCTTTTGATTCTCGATCTCGTCATGCCGGACCTCGGTGGCATGGCGGTGCTCGCGCGGCTCAAGGAGGCGGGTGCGAAGCTCCCCATTATCATTTTGACCTCGCAAGGCGGAATCGAATCGGCCCTCGCGGCGATCCGGGCGGGCGCCAACGATTTCGTGGTGAAGCCCGCCGGGCCGGAGCGGCTGCAGGTCGCGATCAAGAACGCGCTTCATGCCGCCCGGCTCGCGGAAGAAGCGTGCTTCCTGGACCGCCGGGCCGCGAAAACCTTGGCGTTCAAAGACCTCGTTTGCGAAAGCGCGGACATGGCGCGCGCCGTCCGGCAGGGCGAAAAGGGCGCGAAATCGACCATTCCCGTGCTTCTCGAAGGCGAGCCCGGCACCGGCAAGGAAAGTTTTGCACGCGCCGTTCATGGTGCTTCCGGGCGGCGGGGGCGCGCTTTTGTGGCTATCAATTGCGCCGCCTTGCCGGAACATCTCGCCGAGGCCATCTTGTTTGGCGGCGGCGCCAGTGAGCAAGTTCCCGGCAAATTCATCGAGGCGCATGGCGGCACGCTTTTCCTCGACCGGATTTGCGAATTGCCGATGGCCGCGCAAACAGGGCTCCTGGATGCCTTGCAGCAAGGCATGGTTCATCCGGCCGGGGCGAAACGCCCGGTCAAGGCCGACGTTCGCCTGATTTTCGCGGCCAATCGCAATCTGATCGAACAGGTGACTCGCGGACGCTTCCGCGAGGACCTCTTTTACCGCATCAATGTGTTTCCAATTTCGATTCCACCGCTGCGCGGCAGGCGGGAGGACATCGGCCCGCTCGCGGAGCGGTTTTGCGCGAGGTTTTCCGCCGAGGAAGGAAAGCGGCTGCGCGGGATCTGCGCCGAGGCGCTTGCCTTGCTCGCCGGCTATGATTGGCCAGGCAATGTCAGGCAATTGGAAAACGCTGTCTTCCGGGCCGTGGTCCTCGCCGATGGCGGCGAGCTGACGGTCGCCGAATTTCCGCAAATCGCAGCAAGGGCGGGGGGGTTCGACGTCCGGGTCCCGGCGGCGCCCAGGCCTGCCGCGCGCCAGGCGCCCCGCGAAAAAGAGTTCATCCGGGTGGAAGTGCGCGATCCAAATGTCCTTGCGCTCCTTGATGCAAGAGGCCACACGCGGCCGCTCGATCAATTGGAGGCGGAGGCGATCAAATTCGCGCTTTCCCATTATCATGCCCAGATGTCGGTGGTGGCGCGCAAGCTCGGAATCGGCCGCTCGACCCTCTACCGGAAATTGAAGGAATATGACTTGGAGCCAGCTGTCTTGGAGCCAGCTGGCGAGGAAAACGGGAGGCTTGCCGCGAGAGCGTGATCCACGAGGCCCGTAGTCCCAGTGAGAAACAGAGCATTTTCAAGCGAAGTGAGTACCGGTTCGCGTCAAGAAAATGCGATGAAACAAAGATCTAGAGCTGCTTTCTGATTTTGCGGAATCTGAAGGCACTCTAGTGTGGCGACTTTGCTACACCCCAAAAAATATTTCCGGTTTGGCTTTGCACGCATAGGCTCAAGCGGTGTTTTGCGCGTTACGTTGTTGGAGCGGCGAGGTATGTGAAATGCGCGGCGCGGTGCGGCCGGGATTTTTAACCCGGAATTCAAAGGGTGAGATGATGCGTGCGCCGCGGCAAGAGGCGATTTTTTTGGGCATCCCGGCTCTGACGGTGTGGCTCAGCCTTGCGGGTTCCCCTGCCCGCGCCGAAGACGCCGCCCTGGCCGGCTCAGTGGCCGTCCCCGTGGCCTCGCAGCTTGGGACCACCCCGGAAAGTGGCGAGGCTGGGGAGGCCTCGGGGCAGGATAAGCAGGGCGCGGCCCCCGAATCCGGCCGAGCTGTGCCGCCGGACGCGAGCGGAACGGCCGCCGGGCCCCCCGCCCCGAACCCCGGTGTGGAGGAGGCCGCCGCGCAACCTGCCTTGCCCCCGGTCAATGCGGCGCTCGAGGCTGCGCTTGAGGCGCGTTCCGGGTCGCAAGACGCCCTTGGCTTGCTGCATCGGAGGGAGCGCGAGGCGATCGCCGCCTTTTACGCCTTGCGGGATTTCGCGCCGCTTTGGTGGAGCGATGGCAAGCCCAACACGGAGGTCGCCTCAGTGATCCTGCGGCTTCAGCACGCCGGCGACGATGGGCTCGATCTCAAGAGTTTTCCGCGCAACCTGTCGCCCGTCACCGATGAGGAGATCGCGAGCGCCGACCTTGCCTTGACCGATGCGGTTGTCGCCTACGGCCGCCAGGCGAGCGGGAGCCGGGTCGATCCGCATGTGATTTCGCGCTTGATCGGGGAGGAACCGGAAGTCGCCGAACCCGCCGTCATCCTGGCGCTTGTCGCGAGTGCCGGGGAGGGTGCGGGCGATGAGCTTCAAAAATTCAATCCGCCGCAAGAGGGCTATGCAGCGTTGCGGGAAAAGCTGCTCGAATTGCGGCACGGGCGCAGCGCGGACTCTCCCGAGATCCCCGCAGGTCCGGTTCTGCGCCCTGGCATGCGGGATCGGCGCGTGCCGCTCATCCGCGCGAGGCTCAGCCTCGATGATTCGGCCGATTCTGAGGTCGAGGATTCAGTCTACGACACAAAGGTAGCGGCGGCGGTCGCCGATTTTCAGAAAGCGAACGGCCTGCCGCCTTCGGGGATTTTGACGGCGCGCACCGTCGCGGCCTTGTCGGGCGGCCAGACTTCCCGTCTCGAAGCCGAGATCCTCGCCAATATGGAACGCTGGCGTTGGATGCCGCGCGACCTGGGCGAGGAACGCATCGAAGTGAATATCCCCGATTATGAAGCCGCCGTCATCGAAAATGGCGAGGTGATCCTGCGCACGCGGGTCGTCGTCGGCAAGGAGGAAACCCCGACGCCAATATTCTCCGACACGATGAAATTTCTAATCGTCAATCCCTATTGGAATGTGCCGCCATCGATCATCCGCAAGGAGATGCTGCCGAAACTTGCCGGCGACCCTAATTATTTCAGCCGGCTCGGCTATGAGGTTTTTACGCGCGCCGGTCATCTTGTCGTGCGGCAGCCGCCGGGCGAGCGCAATGCGCTCGGGCGGATCAAATTCATGTTCCCGAACGATTTTTCCGTCTATATGCACGATACGCCCATGCGCAAGCTGTTTGCCTCGACAAAGCGGGCGTTCAGCCATGGCTGCGTGCGGGTCGATGATCCGTTCCGTTTCGCCGAGACGGTGCTGGGCCAAGGCTGGAGCGAGCAGCGGGTGAAAAAACTGATCGGCGGCAAGGAGCGCTATGTCTATCTGCCGAAGCAGCTGCCGGTGCATCTCGAATATTTCACCGCCTATGTGGATCAATCGGGCGAGCTGCAATTGCGCGACGATGTTTATGGCTATTCGCATCGGGTGAAGGCGGCGCTGGGGCTCGAAGGCCAAAACCCTCGCTCGCCCGCGATGTAGGGTTTTCGGCGCCGATCGGACAAAAACGTTTCACGTGAAACATTTTGGTTTTATGTCACTCTCCCGAGGCGACGGCACTTTCCCGCGTTACCCACTACATCTAGACTTGCGAGAATTGGGAAGACTTCGGCAAACTTACCAGACTTAGGTAAACTTGCCCAAAGTTCTCGAACTTGCCCGAGGTTCTCGAACTTGCCCGAGATCGAGACCTTGCTCGAAGTTCGAGACCTTGGCCTCGCGGCGCTCGCTCTCGCTCCGGCCGGACGCGTGTCCGGGCCGTAGCTCGAAACGCTCACTTGCTCGCCGAGGTTTGAGACCTAAGCGCGAGTGCGAGACCCGAGGCCGGAGGGTGAGGCCTACGGGCTTGCTCCGGCTCTTGCTCTTGCTGCCGGGCGCGCTCGCGGGCTTTCGACGCGGGCCGAGGCTTTTGCTCTCGACGCGGGCCGAGGGACGGGTGCTCTGGCTCTGTCAAGCAAAAGCGGCGGGAGTTATTAACGGGCCTCGGGCGCGACGCTGGCTCGGGCTCGCGCTCCGGCTAGGGCTGGCGCGTCGGCCTGTCTCCCCCAATCGCCCGGTGCGCCAGCTCCGCGCCCTTGTGTCGAATGTGATAGTCGAACATCTTTGAACGCTAGCTCTTGACCCTGCCCGCCAGTAGGCCGCGCCGCCTCGGCCTCTATTATCATAGCGTCTTCGATTGATCGGACTTTGGCGAGCCTCCCTATGAAGTCACGCCGCTCGACCGGTTCTAGCGATAGTGTCTTGACCTTTGCCGCAACTATGCCGCGTGCCGCGACAAGGCGGCGTCTCGGATCAAACACACATTCCATTTGCTTTTGCCTTGCCGCCAACTCTCGCCTTGCCAGTCTGCCGCCGAGTGCAGCCGGATCCTCCTTCGCGGCAATAAACTCGGCTGTTAATTTCGCCCAGGACGCGTTGGCGAGCAAAGATACAAGCGCGTTCAAACGAAAGCCGGCATGGCCGCAAATCTCTGGCCGCGTTGCCCGCTTTTTGAGCAGAGCGCTCACGCGAGGCTTAGAAACCTTCAAGTAACGGGCACACTCAGCCTTGGTAATGTCACCGCTCATGGAAATTGCAGTCCTTCCAACGAGTTAACATTATACATTTTTTTGCAGAGATTGATATCAAGCGGTCGCGCGTACCTCGCCAAAACACTGTCCCCTCGCTAAAGCCTCTAGGAAGGCCGGTGACAGGCTTCCCGCGTTTTGGGATGGCGCAAAGGAAGCCATCGCCCGGTTTCCTGGCATGGCGGCGATCGATCGAAGCAAGATAATCTTGCCCGATGCTGACCCAGGCCACATGACGGCGCCAGGGCGCGGGAAAAACGATTCCCCACCCTGGGAAATCGTTTACGGCGGGCGCGGTGCGCCCTAATTTCAAAACCTATATAGCCGAGCTTGGCCTCAAGGAGTTATTTTCCAGCCTGGGACAAAATGCAGGCGGCTCGTCACGGCGCGGTTGCGGGGCCGAGGGCAAGGCAAGGCGAGGCACGGTTGATCGGGTGGCCCCCTAGGCTCGGTTGACGAAAGGATCGCTCGGATCTGCAAGCGGTATGGCTGAAAACCTTCCGCCGGCGCGCTGTTTCAAGGCACTGGCGAATCGGCTAGCGGCATGGATGAGAACTTCCCGACGTCGGGAGGTTGTTCTGGCGCATTTGGCGATCGGCGCAGCCTTGCGGGCAGCGGACAAGTTCAGCGAAAGCCGTGGTTTCGAGCTGTTCGGGTTCAGCGAGCTGTCCAGTGGCTCTTTGGGATTGGCCCGCGTCAGCCAGTCACGGCCAGCGCCTATTTCGCCTGCGCCCTCATCAATAATTCGACGCACGAATTCAGGTCCTGCCATTCCATAGGCAGAGATTGCGGCGTGCTTAAAGCCTTTGGCAAGATTGCCAGCATCACCTTCCGGGCCGCCATTATCGAACGCGCCAAAGCCCGCCCCCCGGTCCGCTGGAATGTCCAACAGCCGGACCAATTGCCCAGCGCGCGGCTTGCGTTTGTCTTCGGAAAGCTTGGTTTCAGTTGGCATTTCGCCAGTCGAAAGAAACAGCAGCCGCCAACTCTTCGGCTCCCGCAATGAGCCATCACGCACCGCCCTCGCCTTTCCGCACCATTCGAAAGCGAATAGAACGCCTGTTCTGCGGCTCGTGCTTCGATCACGCCGAGCTCATCAAGGATCAGCACCGTATCCGTAGCGCTGGCGGCCGAACCTTCGAGACCGTTGGCGGTTGAAGTCCACGCTCGAACATAACCCGGTGATGCGCCACGCCCCCAAACCGACGCGGCCGCTTGTAGCAGTGTCGTTTTGCCTATCGACCGATCCACCGTAAAAATGAAGGCCGCCGCCCTCTTGGCCCGCAAGGTGGAGCAACGGCCCGGCCAAGGCGGCGGAAACAGCAAGGATCGGCAACCCATGGCCGGCCGCCAATGTGCCGACGCCGGCTTGCCAGTTTTCGAGCGTCCCGCGCGCCGCGTATGGCCCGATTGCCGCCGCATCGAGAACAACAGTCTCTGAACCGATCGGCCCGATTGTTTCATCCTCGAGCACAAAGACTAATTGACCACCAATCTCATGCCCTCCCGTCCGGCCGACAATCGTCATGCGACCTTTAATCTTCGCCCCGCAGAGATAGGTCGCCAGCGCGCGCTGTTGCCCGCGATTGATATGGAGGCCACCGAAAGCAAGATAAGCACAGAGCGCTGCCGGGTCGCCCTGAAATGAAGATGGACGCGCCCGTCGCCATCTTTCCATCGCAGATATTTCCCCCATGATTGCCCATTAGGATCACGACACGCGCCGAGGATCTCAAATGCGGCAGAAATCCATTCCTCCTCTGGTTCCTCTTTATTGCCGCCCGTTTTCTTCTTCGGCACGTCAGGCCCTTCGGCCCCATCTTAAATTCGCCCCATGACACGAAGGAAAGACCGCCCTCCAAAGCCTCTTGAGGCGGCGCATGGTCAGGCCTGGGCGGCTGGATCGGTTCATAAGGCTCAGCAAGTCCCGCAGCGGCTTCGCGTAGCACGCCAAGGTCCTGCCAATCCTCAACGGCATCGGCGGCGTCATATCCCTTCACCGGCTCACGCTCGCTGCCATCGGGCGTCAGGCTTGCCAGGGCCATCGCGTCGATAATCGAAACGTCGTCGCAGCCGAGCTTGTGAATAATCGCCGCGGCTGTCTCCGCATATTTTAAGCCCGGCTCGTCAGCATCCGGCCACATCATGACCCTGCGGCCGGCGAGAGGCGTCCAGTCGGCTTTTGCAGCCGCCTGCGATCCGTTGGACGATGTGGTGCAGACGCTGCTCGGAAAGATTTTCCCCGCCGCCTCGGCTGACTTTTCGCCCTCGGAAATAACCACAGGAGCGTCAGGTCGAGCCGCGAGTCGGTCGAGCCCATAGAGCGGGCGCGGCTCGGGAATGTTCTTCCAGCGCCACGACAATCGCCCGTCTTTGCGCCAAAGCGTCAGAGGCCAGAATTGCTTGCGCTCGCCGTCAGGATCGAATCGCAGGATATGATGGAGCGTCGCACCGCTCGCATCGGTATAGGTCTCCCTGCGCGAGGGTTTGCCGAGAATCCAATGCGTCTTCGGCGGTTCGGGGGCGTCGGCCGGGACAGGGGGAGACAAGCTCGCCAAAATCATCGTCACCGGTTTTTGGCTCGGCATGGGCGGCCGCGAGTTCGGCGTCTGAAAGCGGTGCGAATTTATCGGGAGGTTCATCTGATCCCCTGCCACAATTGACGTTAAGCATGCGGGCGAGACGGCGAGCAGCTTCCACTTGTGAAATGCCTTCGACGTACCCACGAGCGAGATCGGATCGCCGCCCTTATCGCCCGTGGCGAAGTCGCACCACCTTGCGTTATAACGATTGACCTTAAATGAACCGAGGTTGCGATCGGCGCGGCGCGGATTTAACGCAACCCGCTCCCTGTGAACTTGCTTGCCGCCGGGCAAGACACGAGCAAGCACGGCCGGCAACGATGCGAGAGCCGCGCGATTGATGCTGTCGAAATCGATTTTGCCCTGGTGCTGGCTCATGGCGCACCGCCAACATCTGACGCCTTACCTGCCAATTGTCTGACGAGACCAGCGAGACCTTGGAACAGCTTGCGCTCGCTTTTTTCGGCCTCCATCAGGACCCGGTATTGATCAGGCGGCAAATGCAGGACGATGACTTCATCGACAAGCTCACGCAGTTTATTTGGGTCGATGGCGTCTAGCTCGACGCTGACGGGCCCGAACCTTTTCGCGCGCGAGTCCGACTGTTTAGTTGGCCGCGTGGGCAGGTTCCACTCGTCGATTTGGCGCTGGGTTACCGCGACACGCTCGAAATGAATTTCGGCGCCTGGCGCATGCTGGCGCAATCCCATTTCTACGGCCCTCGCGGCATCCTGGCCGCTTGGATCGAAATCCCCAAAATGGTAGACGAAACACGGTTTCTCGATCGCCTCCATATATTCGCCGGCCGCGTGCAAGAACGTTTCGGACGCATAGCCGCGCGCCACCATTAACGGAACGTCTAATTTCTTGGTGACCGGAAGGATCACGCCGCTAAGCGCATCTTTTTCTAGCCAAATCTCGACATAGGAATCGGCGTCGCGCCAAAGCGCCTTGCGGTACGTCGCGCGGTGTCGGCCAACGCCTCGTCGATTCTATTAAACGTTACACGGCGGCGTTGCCATCGGGTATGATCGACGATCCAGCCGTAAGGCAATTGCCCAGACCGGCGCATTTCGACCAGGTCGATTTGAACGCGGTCATAGCCTCCCTCATCCTTGCTCACGAGGCCGCGAACGGTGGCCAAATAAAATATTTGCCGCACACCGTCGCGGGCTGTGCATCACGAACGATGTCGAGGAGCGCGACGCGCCGCTCGATCAAGCCTGCTTTCGTGACGCGATGGCGCCTAGGTTTTTTATTCGGTATGCCGATTAAAATTTCTTCGCTCATCGGTCGGCGCCCCCGATTAGGAAGACGCGAGGCGCGAACCGGTCGCCCGTAGAGGTCGCCGCCGTTTGTTCTGGCGATGGAACTCACGATCTCGCGGCGGCAGACCCAAGGTGGCGCTCGAAATCCGGCAATTGATCCGCGCCATGAGCCTGGCCAATCCGCTGTGGGGCGCTCCCCGGATCCACGGCGAACTCCTCAAGCTCGGCATCGACATTGGTCAAACCTCGGTCGCCAAATATATGGCAAGGCAGAGGAGGCCCGGATCTCAGGGTTGGAAGACGTTCCTTTGCAACCACGCCGATGGGATCGCCCATGGCAGAATGGCCATTCGGAACGGCTGATTGGCTCGATCCGTCGGGCTCGATCCGTCGGGCTCGATCCGTCGGGAATGTCACTATGACAATGGGCGCGCACACCTCTCTCTGAACAAGGATGCGCGGCTACAGGCCGTAGGGCGCATTCTTCCGCGGATTACACCATCAGTACGTACGGATTTGATTTCCGACAGGGACACCTAGTGTTCTGGCTCGCAAATATCGACTAATATTTGCTTTGCAACTTGATTGTCCGTTTTTTGGATATGAACTTACCGGCGTCAGCCGG
>VDMG01000105.1 GCA_006514895.1 Beijerinckiaceae bacterium | reverse complement strand
GCGGTCATCCCACCGCGCAAAACCCGCAAAACCCAGTACAATTACGACAAGGCCATCTACAAGCAGCGCAACATCATCGAACGCATGTTCTGCCGCTTCAAAGACTGGCGGCGCATCGCCACGCGCTTCGATCGCAACCTTAAAAACTTCATGGCCGCAATCGATCTCGCCGCGATCGTCATCTGGTGGCTATAATGAGTCCGAACCCTAATACATGAGTAATTTGAATTTTCAAAGTTCAGTGCCCATTGCCCATTGCTTTCCTGGCACGGCGCGGTTTCCGACGACCTCAATTTCAACAAGTACCATGCCAGCTATTGCAGCGCGAAGCCATGACCTCTGTGATCGAACCTGAGTCATGATTGACAGTGCACGAAATCTGATCGTCCTTTCTGATGGTACCGGCAACAGTGCGTCGAAGTCGTCCAAGACGAACGTCTGGCGCTTGTATCAGGCGATCGATCTTACGGACGGAACCCAAATTGCCGTGTTTGGCGATGGCGTCGGCACGTCGAGTGTCAAGCTTCTGCGCATCCTTGGGCTCGCTCTTGGCATAGGGGTAAAGCGTAATGTCCTCAACCTCTACAAATTCTTATGCCGCAACTACAGTGAAGGCGATCAAATCTGGGCGTTTGGCTTCAGCCGCGGCGCCTTTACGATACGGGTATTGGTCGGACTGATCTACCGCGAGGGCTTGTCTCATGGGAGACCGAAGCAGAGCTCGATCGGAATGCCCTGGCGGCTTACCGCTCTTATCGCAGGAAGGCATTCCCGACGATCATACCCTGGGTAGTAGCCGTCCGGTATATCCGAGATAAGTGGATCTCCACCTGGAACGCTCTGACGGGCAAACGCTCTTACGCCGAGATCCAAAAAGAAACGATTACGTTTCGCAGGACGGGGATCAGCGTCCAATTTGTTGGGGTTTGGGATACTGTCGCCGCCTATGGGCTGCCAGTTGACGAGCTCACCCAAGCCGTCGACAAATGGGTCTGGCCAATGAAATTCAGCGACAAGGCCTTATTGAAAAATGTCGAGAACGCCCGGCACGCCCTGAGCCTCGAGGACGACCGCAAAACCTTCCATCCGATTCCCTGGGACGAAACGGCGGAGAAAAACCTCGTCAAAAATGGGCGGTTAAGCCTGGTCGGCTGCGGCAGGTTTGGTCTGCCGGGGCTCACGCCGATGTTGGCGGCGGCTATCCGGACGACGTGGCGCTTGGCTGGATGATCGGTGAAGCGGCCGACATGGGATTGCGATTTATGCCTTCCATTGTCGCGGAATTTGCCGCGATTGCTTGACCCGCGATCCGGTCTGGGAGCTTTGTGGCTCTACCAGCCGCGAGACGCACAGCTGATTTTGGGCGAGGGCAACACGCCGCTCGTTTATGGCAGCGTCATGACTCGGATCGTCTGCGGCACCGCAGGATATGCGCCGATCTCATTGCCCCAGAATATCAATGTGCTGCCGCCCTACGGGCCGCCCGTCGCTTTTGTTGCTGCCGACCTGGAAAAGCTTTGGCGGAGGCCAATCCTGGTGGCAAAGCATTGGGGACGATTTAGAAAATCAGCGGCTCGTTCTCAAAGAATACCCTAACGGCCGCGACCGAGACAGGCAAGCTGCCGCAGCGCTCGGACCTTTTCAAGCTTGTCTGGATACCGTGTGGTGGCGCCGGGTCAACTATTTCGTGTCACTGGGCTTTGTCTTGGTCGCCGCCGCCTTCCCGCTCCTGGCGAACTATCTTCGAACCGGCGGCGTGACCGAATCCTTGGATGTGACAGCAGGAGGATCTGTTGGCTGGGCTATCGAATCGATTAGTGGCTTCCTACCCCGGTATGTAGGGCCTTGGATCACTGCCGTCCGCCAGCACCCCGTGGCAGCGGCCGCTGTTCTCGTCGGGCTCGTCTTGAGCCTGCGCTTCAGCGCGCACTTTCGGGGGCGCATTAGCGATCGTGCGCGTGCGGCTTGGAACGTGGGATCGCGGGTGAATCGCCTGAAGCCGACGGGCTAGCGCGGTGCGTTGCTTAAGACAGCGATGTGGTTCGCCGCCTTTGCAATTGGGGCATGGGCTATGCGGCCCAATATTCGATGGATGTGGTATTCGGCGCCTTATGGGCTTACCGCATGTTCCGCCCTCCCGGAAGCGTCGATCCGGCAAAGCCGGGGTTCTTCTAAACATCGCGCGCAAAATGCAGACCACCCGCTGGGCAAAGTGTGCTTACAAGTTCGCCGCCCAAGAAGCTCTGCCATTCGGCTTCCTTGTTCTAGCTGCGTTTGCCGTCCTTTCCTTGGGGCATCGCGCGGCCTTCGATCTGTTAAGCGCGGGCGGAGCTTACTGCAAATCGAGTATAAATGACCCCGGTGAAGAAAAACTCGGCTCCAGCTCATTCAAGACGAACTCAATGTGCCAGGCGACCGAACTTAGGTTGGTTGAAGGCGGGACGTACCGCATTCAAATCGACATGGATGAGGGTGTGGATGGCGAATGGTTCGACAAAAAACCGATGTGACAGGGTTTGCTGCAGACAGTGTGCGGCATGTCATGGCATCGCCGCTCAAGCGCTGGTGGTGGGAGAATTGGTTCCGGCCAGTCGCGCGCATCGGCAAGCGCGGCAATTACGAGCACGTGCTCCGGCCGGCCGCGCCCTTGACTGCCATGGAACACTTGACTGCCATGGAGGTAAAGAAGTGTCCGCCCCAACCCCCAAAGGAAAAGTGGGAAGCGGACATACCGTCACCTGCCGATGAGGACTTCAAAAGCTGGGAACTTGCATGTGAAGCCACAAATAACATCAAGCCGAACCGTACGCTCATTTCCGACATCACAGCGGACGCGATCGGAGAGCTTTTTATTTATGTCAACGACGCCGTGCTGGCGCTTTCCGGTCTGACGGATGTGTTTTACCGGAACAACAGCGGAACTGCTAAGGTTACAGTTACCCGAGTTCTGGCAGATTCCATTGTTGAGTCTCCCGCTGAAGGAAAGTGAGCACCAACCGCCACGAGCGTGAAACTTTATCTGCTCTAAATCAGGAGGCGGAATGGCGTCGTCATGCAGCAGGATTAGCTTGAAGCAACTCGGAGACTCTTTGAAAACGATCGAAATTCGTCCTGTTGGTCGGGTCCGTTCGTGGCATCATCTCTAATCATTCGCTTGAGCCGCGACGACTCCGCATTGCTCAAATGCACAGCCGCACAAAGTACCATTCCACTCACGTAAAGTCACCGATCTGTACGAGGCCTTGTAAGGTTCAGTCCCCGAACCGGACAAAAATGTTTCACGTGAAACGTTTTTGTCCGATTGGCCGCGTGTTTCGGACATCCCGCCATATTTATCGCGAAATGTTAACTAAAGCGGTGCCGAACCCAAATGCCTTTCCCCGCGTTAAGAGCGCAACCATTCGACTGGCGCCAGCCGCCCATAGCCCAAAGCCAAACGCTATCACCGGTCACGCTGAAGTTTAATATTTTCAAAAGGCCGCCCCAAGGAGGCTTTTGGCTGGGAGGAAAAGATGGCGCGATCGTCCCTGATGTCTGCGGCTGCCCCGGCCGCGCCGATTGGCTCTTCCTCGCTCGGCGCCCGGCTTTTTGAAACCCGGCGTCTGTCGCTCGACCTCGCAAAGCCGCTCAGTCCCGAAGACATGACCGTCCAGGCCATGGACGACGCCAGTCCAACGAAATGGCATCTCGCGCACACAAGCTGGTTCTTCGAGACCTTCGTTCTGTCGCTGCACCTTAATGGCTATGAGACGTTCGATCCGGCCTTCAACTTTTGCTTCAACTCCTATTATGAATCACACGGGCCCCGCCAGCCCAGGGCTCAGCGCGGGCTTCTTTCGCGGCCGTCCTGCGAGCGCATCTTCGCCTACCGCGCCCATGTCGACGCCGGGCTCGAAAAACTTTGCGCACACGGACTCGAAACCCGATCGGAGCTCGCGCGGGTCATTGAAATTGGCATCAATCATGAGCAGCAGCATCAGGAGTTGATGCTTACCGACATTCTCGCGCTCTTCGCCGCAAATCCGCTGCGGCCCGCTTATCAGGCGCCGCGCCCGCGCGCGGAGCAAGCCGAACCGGAGCCGCTTAGCTGGATCAATTTTTCCGGCGGCATTCATGAGATCGGGCACGCTGAAGAGGGCTTCGCGTGGGACAATGAGACTCCCAGCCATGGCGAGCTGATCCATCCGTTCTGTCTCGCCGGCCGCCTCGTCACCAATGCCGAATGGCTCGCCTTCATCGCGGACGGCGGCTATCGAACGGCCTCCCTTTGGCTTGCCGACGGCTGGGCGATCGTCAATCGCGAAGGCTGGCGGGCGCCGCTCTATTGGGAGGAGCGCGACGGGCAATGGCTCGCGATGTCGCTCGAGGGATTGCGGCCCCTCGACCGCGCGGCTCCCGTCGTGCATGTGAGCTATTACGAAGCGGATGCTTTTGCGCGCTGGGCGGGCCACCGGCTTCCGACCGAATTTGAGTGGGAGCTCGCCGCGCAGGGCTTGCCCGCGACGGGCAACACGCTCGCCTCGGGCGCCCTGCGGCCGCTGCCAGCCATTGCGCGCCCGGACGGGCGGCCTGTCCAAATGTTCGGCGACGTCTGGGAATGGACGGGAAACGCCTATCTGCCTTACCCCGGCTACCGCGCGCCCTTAGGGGCGCTCGGCGAATACAATGGCAAGTTCATGGTCGGCCAGCATGTCCTGCGCGGCGGCTCTTGCGCGACGCCGGAAGGCCACGCGCGCGCAACCTATCGCAATTTTTTCTATCCCCACCAGCGCTGGCAGTTCATGGGGCTGCGCCTTGCCTCGGAGATCGCATGATGTGGATGAGCAGCAAAGCCCTCCGCCTGCCCGATGCCGTTATAGGCCCGGGCCACGACTTCGCCGCGAGCGTGATCGAGGGTTTGTCGAGGACGCGCAAGAGCCTGCCCTGCCGTTTTTTCTATGATGCGCGCGGCAGCGCTTTGTTCGAGGAAATTACCAAGCTGCCGGAATATTATCCAACGAGGACCGAGATCGCGATCCTCGAAGCGCATGCAGCAGAGATGGCCGAGAGCGTGCCTGAAAGGGCGGTTCTTGTTGAATTCGGTTCGGGCTCAAGCCGCAAGACAGAGATTTTGCTGAAACATGTGCGCGATCTCGCGGCCTATGTTCCCGTCGACGTGTCCGCGAGCGCTCTTGACGACGCCAAGCGGCGCCTTTTGGAGCGCTTTCCGGCGCTCAGTGTGCGCCCGGTCGTCGGTGATTTCTCGCGGACGCTCGCCTTTCCGGACGATCTCATCAAGGCGCACAAGCTGGGGTTTTTTCCTGGCTCCACGATCGGCAATTTTTCTCCGGCCGCCGCTCGCCGGTTGCTCGGCGCGATGCGTGACATGCTATCGCCGGAGGGCCGGCTCATTATCGGCGTGGACTTAAAAAAGGATGCCCGGGCGCTTGTGCGCGCTTACAATGACCAGGATGGTGTGACCGCCGCCTTCAACCTCAATCTCTTGGCGCGGATCAACCGCGAGCTCGACGGCTTCTTCGCTCTCGATTGCTTCCGTCACGAAGCAATCTACGACCCCCGCGAAGGCCGAATCGAAATGCACCTTGTCAGTATCAAGGACCAAGCGGCAAGCGTCCGGGGCCGCTGGTTCCGGTTCCTCGCCGGCGAGACCATCCACACCGAGAACTCTTACAAATATACGATTAGCCAATTTCAAGATCTTGCCCGCTCGGCGGGGTGGCTGCCGGGCCGCGTTTGGCGGGATGCCGGAAATCTTTTCGGCGTGCATGAATTGATCGCGTGTTTAAAGCGGTAGTTACTGGCTGTCATTGAAACCGGGCAGCCGGTTTAGGCAGCCTTCTTATTCGTGCGGCGGCTTGACGCTTACAGAGCCAATTATCGCCTTAAATCAATTCGCTACGTGCGTCTTGCCGGCCGGCATTGGGTCGCCGGCGATTTGCCAAAAGGCAAATGCCGCGGCCGCTTCGCAGGAAAATGCGCTCCTGGCGGCCTTGAGCCAGCCCGCAAGAGTGGGGTAAGGGAATGTGCGCAACCTTAAAACCGCAGTCGCGGCATGGTGCCAAATCTTTGTGTTTTAGGGCATGATCGCCAAAAAGTTGCAGACTTTTAGGATAAGGTCGTGCGAGAAAACAAACCGATAGAAACCATGAGCGATAAAACTTGAAGTGTTCATGGTCTAATCGCGCAGATTCTCACGGATCAAGGCGGGCTTTATGAAGCGAACGGCACTCACCATCGCCTTCTCTCTTGCTCTCGCGGGAGCGGCGCCACTTCAGGCGGACCCCTCGTCCGCCAATACCAAACCGGCCAAGCCCGCGGTGGCACAGGCCAAAACCACAGCAACGCCAGCCAAGCCGGCGCCTCCCTTCGTTCCGATGGACCCTCTGACCGCTATCCAAAAGGCCAATGCCTATTTTAATGCCGCCACCAATATGACTGGCGATTTCGTTCAGATTGGCCCCGACGGCAAACGCTCCGAAGGCAAGATCTTCGTCCAAAGGCCAGGGAAATTGCGCTTTGAATATGCGGCGCCCGCGACGCTCGAGATCGTCGCCGACGGTCTTTCGGTCGCCGTGCATGACCGCAAGACCGCGACCAAGGATATTTATTTTATCAGCCAAACGCCGCTAAAATTTCTGCTCAAGGATCAGGTCGATCTTGCCAGCGACGTCAAGATCATCGACGTGAAAAGCGAGCCAAGCGCGGTCACGATTCTCGTCGAAGACAAGGCGACCTTCGGCGGAACCTCCCAAATCAAGCTGGTTTTCGACCCGGTGAAATTCACCCTCAAACAGTGGCAGGTCACCGATCCGCAAGGCTATGAGACGCTTGTCTCGCTTTTCAATATCGATTTGTCCAAAAAGCCGGACCCAAATCTGTTCCAGATCACCCAGGAAAGGCTTTTGAACACAAATAATTGAGAGAGCCGCCGCGCGGGTCGCGGTCCACACCGGGCTTGTTCTTTAAATCGATGTTTTTCAATGGGATAGAAAGTTTTGAGCAGGCGGAATGAGCAAACGGCGCCAATTTTCCGGGCAAGTTGCGGCGACATGGCGGCTTGAAAGAGCGCGCCCTCGGTTTATCTTGAAGCGCATGTGAGCGACGAAGATCATCGGGCGTACCCCCCCGTTCCGCCTGGATCAAGTTTACCGGACCCCTCCCGGTAATGTCTCGCTCCTAAGGGCGTCTGGTCTTAGGCCAGGCGCCCTTTTTTTGTTTGGCCAACCGCTCTTAGTTGAAGTTGAGACGGCGGCCTTGCTTTCTCAGTCCGCTGAATCAAAAAGCAGCTCGAGATCTTTGCTTTATCGCATTTTCTTGAAGCGAACCGGTATCCGCTTCGCTTGAAAATGCTCTATCAGTCCGGCGACTCAAACTTTTTTCCAAAAAATTGTGGGCTTCGCGCCGGCCTCGCTTGCGGCAGGGTTTTTTGCGTGATCAATCGAACATGGTTCGTCATGGAGTCATGCGTGCGTCTCACCCTCGCCACCTGGAACATCAATTCGGTCCGTCTGCGGATCGATCTCGTGGCCCGCTTCTTGAGCGAAGAGGCTCCGGACGTTCTCTGCCTCCAGGAGACAAAGTGCAGGGACAGCGAATTTCCATTGGCCGCTTTCCATAAGCTCGGCTATCCGCATGTCGCGATCAATGGCCAAAAAGGCTATCATGGGGTGGCGATCGCCTCGAAAATCCCCTTGCAGATTATTGATCGGCGTTCATTTTGCGAAAAAGGGGATGCCCGGCATATCGCCGTGGCGTTGGCCCCCGGCGGCGCACGAGGACGCGGGATCGTCGTGCACAATTTCTACGTGCCAGCCGGCGGCGACGAGCCCGACCCAGCCGTCAATCCGAAATTCGCCCATAAGCTCGCTTTTCTCGACGAAATGGCGCTCTGGGTGCGTTCAGACAGAATCGCGGAGACCGACGCGATCATGGTCGGCGACCTCAATATCGCGCCGCTCGAAACCGACGTGTGGAACCATAAAGCCTTGTTGCGGGTCGTCAGTCATACGCCGGTCGAAGTCGAAAAGCTCAATCTGGTGCGCGAAGCGGGACCATGGGTCGATGCTATGCGCCATTTCGTGGCGCCCGAGGAGAGACTCTATAGCTGGTGGAGTTATCGCGCGCGGGATTGGGAAAAGTCGGACAGGGGGCGGCGGCTCGACCATGTTTGGGTCAGTGAAAGTCTCAGGCCGCGCCTCGATCGCACGCGGATTTTGCGCGAGAGCCGTGGCTGGGAGAAGCCTTCCGATCATGTCCCGGTAATGATCGATTTACGAATGGGCGACTGAGGGATTTTTGCGCCTGTCCCCAATGCAAATGATGTCGCTGTCCCACCCACCCTCGACAGCGCCGCGTTATTGCGGCGCCGCCTTTTCGATCACGGTAATTGGGCCCGATTGGGAGCGCTCTAAAGGCGGGATTCTCGCCCGTCAATAGTGATGGTAGTGATGATAGTGATGGTGATAGTAGCGATGCCGGTGATGGTAATAGGCGGAACGGTACTCGTAACGCGGACGGATGCCGAGCGCGCCATTCACGCCGCCGACCGCGCCACCCACAGCGCCGCCGACCGCGCCACCCACAGCGCCGCCGACAACACCACCAACTGGGCCAGCGGCGGCAGTGCCTTCCGCGGCGCCGCGCTCCATGCCTCCAAAAATGCCTTGCGCATGAACCGCGACAGGCGCGGCGAGCAGAGCCGCAACTCCAACAACTTTTAGCACTTTTAGCATCTTTACCTCCAAATTAGGGCGTCTAGACAACTGCGGTGTAGCTCGCGCTCACATTGGTGCTGCGGCGAAAGCGGGGCGGTTGCGGTAGACGGCAAACGCCCTTGCGGGTGTAACGCCTCAATCGATTACTTGGAATCTGGCGCGTACGCGGATCAACCAAAACTGCGTGATCGTTCATGATCACAGCGCTAGCCCGAAACTATGCCGGGTAATACCTAAAACCCTCGGGCGGCAGGATTATTCCCACCTGCGGCTTCGCTATATCGATAGAAAGAGCGATGTTCACGCATCACATAGTGAAAGCGGGCAGCTTCATCGACGCCAAGCAAACCGCTGATTCCTCCTGCGACGCCGCCAACCACCCCCGAACCGCACCGCCTACCGGTCCGCCGGCCACCTTCGGCGGCGCCGCGTTCCGCACCGCCGGGAATACGCTGACCCTGGGCGGCGAATGGAGAAGTGAGCAAAGCCGTGACAATAGCTATTCCGAATCTCTTCTGCATCTTCATCATTTCTCCTTCTTGTCCAAGGCCTCCCAAACCACCAGCCCCCCGGTAAGTTCCATCGCCGGGCAAGCCGGTAATTCGCTTCCGCGCGGTTTGAACCACTCTTCCAATGGCGTGACCATGCTTGCTAAGTTTGCCGAGCGGTGATAGGCGCGCCCGATGAGCATCCGCTTCCACAAAGGCGACCTGCCGGACGATGCCGATTTCGGCGATTGTGTGGCGATCGACACCGAAACCTTAGGGCTCGTTCCGCATCGCGACCGGCTTTGCGTGGTCCAACTGTCGCGCGGCGATGGATCCGCCGATGTCGTTCAAATCGCGCCCGGCCAGACGCAGGCGAAAAACATCGAGTGGCTTCTGGCCGACCCAAACGTCACCAAACTGTTCCATTTCGCCCGTTTCGATGCCGCGGTTCTGTTCAAGACCTTCGGCGTCATGGCGTGCCCTATCTATTGTACCAAGATCGCTTCCAAGCTCGCCCGGACCTATACCGATAGGCATGGCTTGAAGGATCTGGCGCGCGAACTTCTGGGGATCGAATTATCGAAACAGCAGCAGTCCTCCGATTGGGGCGGCGAGACGCTCTCGGAGGCACAGCTTTCCTATGCGGCTTCCGACGTCCTTTATTTGCACGCCTTGCGCATCCGCCTCGATGCGATGCTCAAGCGCGAGAACCGCTTCGAGATCGCCCTGGCCTGTTTCGATTTCTTGCCGGCGCGGGCGCGTCTTGACCTCATGGGATGGGCGGATGTGGACATATTCTCGCACGAATAGGCTAAGACCTAGCTTATGCCCGCCATGACTTCGCCTTGCTTGCTGTCTAAGGAAACGCGGTGCGTCCTCGCGCCCGTAGAGGTTGAACTTACCTGGCCGCACGTAGGCCAGGTTAAGGTCGGCAAGCCAGATTATTAAGACTTTTGCAGGATTCCTAAGAGCGCGTTCATGTTCGATCGTGATTTGGAATTTCGGGTAAGCAGGAGCTTGACACTTTTGTCTGGGAACGAAGCCCTGCGAATGAGGCTACCGCCAGACGGCGCCAGTGCGCCGGCACGCGCCCTAAGCGGTGCTGACATCGGCATCAGCCTGAAAAAGGACGAATTGGATTTCGAAGCGGCGGGCCTTGCCGTGACGGACGATGGCCCGCGTTGGGCCGGCATGCAGGACCTTGGCACGGTTGGTTTCGACGTGACGCCGGCGGCTTCCCGCGGCGGCTTCAAGGCGGCAGACCGTCATTCGGCGCGGGTGCGGGTGCTTCGCCGCGCCGCGATCGCCGGTTCGCTTATCGCGATCGCGCTCATATCCGCCGCCGTCCTGCTGAACCCTTTAAGGCGCCTGCCGGCCGACATTTCCATAGGCCGCGTTGGGGTCGAGGGCACGAAAATCACCGTGGATTCTCCGAAAATCTCCGGCGTTCAGAAAGATGGCCACCCCTATGAGATCAACGCGCGTTTCGGAATTCAGGACATCACGGAGCCGAACATTATCGAACTCCACGGCATCGATTCCAAGATCGGGACGGCGGATGCCTCGACGACATGGGTGAGCGCCGCGCGGGGCATCTACGACAGCTTGCACGACAAAATGACATTGGAAGGCGATATTCGAATCAAAAATAGCACGGGTTATGACATTCGGTTGAATACCGCGCGGATCGATTTCAAGACCGGCGGCCTCGTCTCCGAGGGACCGGTCAAGGTCCTTCTCGACGGTGGGACCATCGCGGCCAAGCAGTTGGATGTCAGCGACAATGGCCACAAAGTTTCATTTGGCGGCGAGGTCACTTCGTTGATTGACGCCGGGGCGGGGGAACCCGAAGCGGCCGGCGCCTTGACGGAGAGCGGAAGGTGATTGCCGGGCATTTCCGTCCGATCATTCTCGCTTGTCTTATGTCTTGTTCGGCGGTCTTTCCGGCGCATGCGGAAAAGCCGCGTTCCGGCGCCATCCTGCCGGGCGGCAATTCCAAGGATCCGGTCAATATCGAGGCCGCAAAACTGGATTATTTCGATAAGGAGCAAAAACTTGTCTACACCGGCAACGTCGTTGCGACGCAAGGGGAGAGCAAGCTGCAGGCGGGCACGCTCGTTATTTACCTGACGCCGAAGGACCCCGCGGCGGGGGCCGGAGTCCCATCGTCGTCGAGCCAAGTTCGCCGCATGGAAGCGGCGGGGCCGGTGACGATCGTTTCCAAGGACCAGATTGGAACCGGCGACAGTGGTATCTACGAAAAATCGGAAAACAAGGTCTATCTCATCGGCAATGTGACATTAACCCAGGGGCCGAATGTAACCAAGGGCGACAAATTGATCTATGATTTGACGACCAGTCAGGCGGCGGTGACGGGCCGGGTCAGGAGCATGTTTATGCCAAGCGGCGGCGCCGGGGAAAACAAAGAGCCAAAGCCGGCGAAGCCGGACAGCGTCCTTAAGTCTGGCCAGTCGGCGAAAGAGCCCTCGGGCTGACTTCGCGGCACGCGCGAACCGCCGGCTGGTTTTGCTCGCGCCTGCTGCGGTTGCTTGCGCAGCAGAATCGCAGAATCATTGACGATAGTTCACTTCCGGTCTCCCAAAGATTGCTGTAGCTCTTGATTGCGCCTTGGCCATCTGCCGTGCCGCCATCGGTTCCTTGACCCTCGCGGAAAATGATGATCGGTGGAGATGCAGCGGCGGTTCGCAGGCCGATTTCGAAGGATCTTTCTTGGTTTACGCTCGCGACCGGCTCTTTTTCCTCTCGCTGCCTTCGCCCGGCCGTGCGGTCTGTTCCGGTCGGGCGCAAGGCCGCGGGCGGTGCTCCCGGCGAGGAAAAGCGATTGGGTGATGGCCGAGGATCAGGATATCGCGGAGCGAGAGACCGGGCCGGCGGGGTGGGTGAGACCCAGCGGTATTGACCCCGGAAAGATGCAGGCGTTGACCGGAGCCGACGCGCCGGAAACCGGCGCGCAAGGGGTGCTTGCGGTCCATCATTTGCGCAAATCCTACAAGGAACGCCGGGTCGTCGAGGATATCAGCATGATGGTCCGGCGCGGCGAGGTGATTGGCCTTCTCGGCCCGAACGGCGCCGGCAAGACCACGCTTTTTTATATGATCACCGGGCTGATACGGCCGGACGGCGGACAGATCGAACTCGATGGGCACGACGTGACGCGCCTGCCAATGTACCGGCGCGCGCGCCTTGGTATTGGCTATTTGCCGCAGGAAGCCTCGATCTTCCGCGGTCTCAACGTCGAGGACAATATCCGGGCGGTCCTCGAAATCATCGAGCCAAGCAAGCGCAAACGCGCGAGCGAACTCGAAGCCTTGCTCGAAGAGTTCGACATCAAGTCCTTGCGTAAAACGCCTTCGGTCGCGCTCTCCGGCGGCGAGCGGCGGCGCTGCGAGATCGCGCGTGCCTTGGCGGGCCGCCCCTCCTTCATGCTCCTCGACGAACCCTTCGCCGGAATCGATCCGATCGCCGTCGGCGACATTCAGCTTCTCGTCCAACACCTGAAACAGCGCGGGATCGGCGTTCTCATCACCGATCATAATATCCGGGAAATCTTGGGATTGATCGATCGCGCCTACATCGTCCACGCCGGCCGGGTCCTGGTCGAAGGCACTCCAGCCGAGATTGTCAAAGACCCCAAGGTGCGCCGTTTCTATCTCGGCGAGGGGTTCCGGCTCTGAGGGCGCTGGATAGCGCCATTCCGGAAATCCTTTCCCATGATCGGGCTCACCATTGCCGCCGGTTGTGGACGCGCGGATATTTTATGCTATACAAAAAATCGATATGCAAGAAACGGGCCGATACTGGGCCGTCTTGCCTCTGGCGGTCTAGCGGCACTAGACCATGATGCCCAGAAAATTGCCGACTTTTCGGACAGGATCATGGGAGAAAACAAAGAGATAGGAACCATGAGCGTTTCCTTTTGAAGCGATCATGGTCGAGTTTGAGGGTTTCACAAAGACATGGCGCTTACCTCTAAGCTTGTCTTGCGGCAGAGCCAGTCCCTGGTGATGACGCCGCAGCTTTTGCAGGCCATCAAGCTTTTGCAATTTTCCAATCTTGAATTGAGCGCGTTCGTTGAGCAGGAGCTCGAACGCAACCCCTTGCTCGAGCGGGCCGAGGACACAAATGAAACGGTGAGCTACGTGGAGGACGCGGGCGTCAGCGGCGGCATGGATCAAGGCGAGGTTTTTGGGGGCGAGGGCTTCAACGAAGCACCCGGAGCCGAGTGGACTTTGGATATCTTGGCAACCGATCGCGGCACCCTGGAGGCAAGCCTTGGCACCGATCTGTCGAATAGTTTCGATGATGGCCAGCTGCCGGTGTCGGACGAACCGAGTTTGCAATCGGAAGGATTGGGTCTTTCCGCGATCTCCTGGTCCGGGCCGTCAGGCGGGACCAGCGACGGAGAGGCGGCAAATCTCGAAGCCTATGTGGCGGCGCGGGTCAGTCTCAAGGACCATTTGGAAACGCAATTGATGCTCGCCACCGCCGAGCCGGCAGGCCGGATGATCGGGCAGATCTTGATCGACTCGATCGACGAAAATGGCTATTTCATGGGTTCCCTCGATGAGATAGCCGCCCGCCTCCATGCACCGCTCGAACGGGTGGAAGGCGTCCTGCACCATATCCAGGGGTTTGATCCTTGCGGCGTTGGCGCCCGTGATCTCGCCGAATGTCTCGCCATCCAATTGCGCGAGCGCGACCGGTTCGATCCGGCCATGCAAGCACTCGTCGGCCATCTTGGTTTGCTTGCGAAACGCGATTTCGCGGCGCTGCGCAAGATTTGCAATGTCGAAGAAGAGGATATTCTCGACATGCTGGGCGAGATCAGACGGCTCGATCCCAAGCCTGGGCGTGCCGTCGGCGGCGGTTCGATCGAGCCCGTCTTCCCCGATGTCATCGTGCGGCCGCTGCCGGACGGCTCGTGGCATGTCGAGCTCAACACCAACGTTCTTCCGCGCATTCTTGTCAATAACAGCTATGTGATACGAGTCTGCAAGGGGAAGGGAAAGGGAAAGGAGGCGGACCGGAGCTTCATTTCGGCTTGCAGGCAATCCGCGAACTGGTTGACGAAGAGTCTCGAACAAAGGGCACGCACGATTCTGAAGGTTTCCAGCGAAATCGTCCGCCAGCAAGACAGTTTCTTCGCGCATGGCGTCGAATATTTGCGGCCCCTCGATCTAAAGACGGTCGCGGAGGCGGTCGGCGTGCATGAATCCACCGTATCTCGTGTCACCTCCAACAAATATATGGCGACGCCGCGCGGCCTCTTCGAACTCAAATATTTTTTTACCGCTTCGATCGCCGCGCACGATGGCGGCGATGCCTATTCGGCGGAATCGGTGCGATTCCGGATCAGGCAACTGATCGACCGGGAAAGCCCCGAGCAAATACTTTCCGACGATGCGATCGTCACCCGGCTGAAAGCCGTCAATATCGATATAGCGAGGCGCACGGTCGCCAAATATCGCGAAAGCCTCAGAATCCCTTCCTCCGTGGAGCGGCGGCGGGAGAAGGCGAGGAGTTGAAGCTGGCCCGCGAATGGCGGGTGTTGCGCCAACGCGCGACCCCGGCGCGGCGCCCGCTCCAGCCGGACCGCCTGGAGCGATTCCGGCCACGACCTGTCTAAAGACGACGCGGTTAAGAGCATAATATTTTCAACTTGGAACGATCGTGGTTTATAATAAAACCCTATGGGAGCCACGGCGGGAAGACGGGTCGCGGCCTGCACTAGTGGCTTGCAAAAGGCAGGCGCTTTGCAATGGGGACGAGAGCAGGTTTATCGAACCATTGACTCGATATCGAACCATTGACTCCATTGGGAGAGCCTCCTAACTCTTCGACTGTTCTCCCCCTGGGCAGCGACCGGGCGTCGTCCCGGCTGTGTCCTTCGGCCCCATCCGAGGCAATCCACCGCCGGCTCCGCTCATGGTACATTTGTCAAATTTTCACTCTTATCTTCCTTTTGAGATGGGGAAGAGCGATAGTTCGAAGCCGGAAATAGCGGCCGTTCCTCCCGGCCATTGGGGTAACAATGCGCCGGCCACAACAGCAGGCGCCCCGCCGACAGCGGAGAGTAAGCAATGACTTTGCGTGTCTCGGGCAAGAATTTGGACATCGGCTTGGCATTTCGCACGCACATTGAAACGCGAATCGATTCCGCGCTGGCGAAATACCGGGCGGGGCTGGTCGCCGGTCATGTCACGGTTGAACCGGAGGGATCGGGGTTCCGGGCCGATTGCACCTTGCATTTAAGTTCTGGCGCGACGCTGCAGGCGGACGCCAAGGCGCAGGAGCCCTATGCCAGCTTTAATCGCACCGCGGACCTCATTGAAAATCAGATCCGGCGCCATCGAGAGCGGCTCGTGGACCGTCACTGCGGCACGGCGGCAGACGACAGGGCTATGATCGGACAGCCATCTCGCGAGGAGACTCCCGAGGTCGATCGGAAACCCTCGCTTGCCGAGACTGGAACGTCGTCGCTCGATCTGCATCCAGCCGTCGTCGCCGAGCCGTCTTCGGGGTTCAGGGAAATGACCGTTTCCAGGGCCGCGATGGAACTCGATTCGACCAACGCCCAGGTCGTGGTTTTTCGCCGCGCTTCCGACGGGCGCACGAATGTTGTATACCGCCGCCCCGACGGAAACATCGGCTGGATCGACCCTAGCCGGGAATGAGAGGACCGGCGGCAGCCGAGGATGGTCCGCTGCCCGGCTTCGCTCATCGGCCATCCACAGTTTTATCCCATGAGGGGACCCGGACCGGATTGCTTCAAACCATGCTGCTGACCGAATTGATCACCCCCGAGGCGGTAGTCCCCTCGCTCAAGGTGAACACCAAGAAACACGCCCTTCAAGAGCTGAGCGACCGGGCCGGACTGATCTCCGGCCTTGCGGCGCGGGAAATTTTCGACGCCCTGCTCCAGCGCGAGCGTCTTGGCTCGACGGGAATCGGCGAAGGGATCGCCATTCCGCACGGCAAGCTCGCCAAGGCGAAGTCGATCTTCGGGATTTTCGCGCGGCTTGCCCGCCCGATCGATTTTCATTCCCTCGATGGCGCGCCGGTCGATCTCATTTGTCTTTTGATCGCTCCGGAAACGGCTGGCGCCGACCATCTAAAAGCGCTGGCGCGAATGGCGCGGGTGCTCCGCGACGCAAAGGTCACGGCAAAACTGCGCGCCGCGCGCGACGTCAGCGCGATTTACGCGGTGTTAACCGGCGAGACAGCCTCTCACGCGGCGTAACGCGGATCCCCCCGTAGCTTGTGCTCCTTGCCCGCGACGTCTTGACTCAGCGGTTCAAAATAGCGAGTTTCCGCGCTCCTTAAACCCGTAGCGGCCGAAATACGGAAGTCTATCGGCGTTAAATCAACGCGCGAATTCCCAAAAATTGGCTAAGCGGCAAGAAGATTGGGCCGATCAACATCGGCTAACACGCCCGGCGGCAATGCGCACCTATCTCGACTTTGAAAAACCAGTTGCCGAGCTCGAAGCCAAGGTTTTGGAGTTGCGCGTGCTCGCGGCGAAGGGCGACGCCGTTGCCATTGGCGAGGAACTGACGCGGCTCGAAGCCAAGGCCGAGAAGGCGCTCGCCGATCTTTATGCCAATCTGACGCCTTGGCAGAAGACACAAGTCGCGCGGCACCCGCAGCGGCCGCATTTTAGCGACTATGTCAGGGCGCTCCTGCGCGATTTCACGCCGCTTTCAGGCGACCGGCAATTTGGTGAGGATCCCGCGATCGTCGGCGGTTTTGGCTGGTTTCGCGGCCGTTCTATCTGCATCCTCGGGCAGGAAAAGGGCTCCGACACCGAGGCGCGCATTAAGCATAATTTCGGCATGGCGCGGCCGGAAGGCTATCGCAAGGCCGTGCGCCTCATGCAGCTTGCCGATCGTTTCGGTTTGCCGGTCGTTTCCCTGGTCGATACCGCCGGAGCGTTTCCTGGCGTTGACGCGGAAGAACGCGGTCAGGCCGAAGCCATCGCGCGGGCGACCGACACTTCGCTCTTGCTGGGCGTGCCAAGCATCGCCGTCATTCTCGGCGAAGGCGGCTCCGGCGGCGCCATAGCGATTGCGAGCTGCAACCGCGTCTTGATGCTCGAACATGCGATCTACACCGTCGCGTCGCCGGAAGCCTCGGCTTCGATCCTTTGGCGCGACTCCTCGCGCGCCGAAGACGCCGCGACGAATATGAAGATTACCGCCCAAGATCTGCTCAAATTCGGGATCATCGATGCAATCGTCGAAGAGCCGATGGGCGGCGCCCACCGTGATCCGGATGCGGCGATCAAGGCGGCTGGCGATGCCATCGCCGCGGCTTTGGAGGAATATTGGGGCATGTCTGCCGCCGAGCTCCGAGCCTCGCGATCCGCGAAATTCTTGAATATCGGACGCAAATTATAAGCCGTGCATAGGGGCGGGAAAAATCCGCCTCAAACCATTTGTTCGCCGGCTTTAAATCTTTTTTTAGCCATTAACTGAGCTTTAGAATGTCTCGGATTGAACCAAGGTTTCGGTAACCTTCCCACAAGGATATCGGCTGTAGGTTAGGACCCCGTGTCACCAAGACCATTCGCTCAGCGGGCAAACCACTTATGCGGCGCAACCCTTTCGTGAAAAGGCTTCCTGCCTTTTGTTTGATTGCCCTTACGGGTGGTTTTTTGGCGGGCTGCGAGGACTCCGGCCTCTCTCCCATGACCTCCCGTTCGGCGACGCCGGTCCCGCCCCAGACGGTCGCCGCGATGGAGGCGCTTGGGAGTTCAAAGAACGCCCCGGTCATTATCCGCACCTATAAAAAGGAAGCAGAGTTCGAGATCTGGAAGATGAAGGCGGATGGGCGTTATGCCTATTTTAAAACCTATCCCATGTGCCGCTGGTCGGGGCAGCTTGGACCCAAGGTGCGAGAGGGCGACCGCCAAGTGCCGGAAGGGTTTTATTCGATCACGCCAGCCCACATGAACCCGAATTCCGCCTATTATCTTTCCTTCGATGTGGGCTATCCCAATGCCTATGATCGCGCCATGGGCCACACTGGCGGCTCGATCATGGTGCATGGCATCTGTTCCTCGGCCGGCTGTTTTTCGATGACCGACGCGCAGATCGCCGAGATCTATGCGATCGCCCGGGAGGCGTTCGCGGGCGGCCAGCGCGCCATCCAGATGCAGTCCTATCCGTTCCACATGACTGCGGAAAATCTCGCGAGATACAGGCTCGATCCGAATATCGGTTTCTGGAATCAATTGAAGGAAGGTTCCGACAATTTCGAAGTGACCAAACAGGACGTGGCCGTCGGCGTCTGCAGCAGGCATTATGCTTTCAATGCGGTTCCCCCCGATGGGTCGCATTTCGACGCCACTGGCGCCTGTCCGCCGCTCAAACACAACGACCAAACCCAAGACGACGTCGCAGCCAAGCAAAAGCGCGACGATGCGAAAATCGCCGAACTCGTTGCCGGAGGCGTGCGCCCGATCCGTACGGTCTATGCCGATGGCGGCCAGCATCCGGAATTTGCTTCGCTGGCAAGCAATGCGAGCCGCCCGGAGGCGCTGGCCAAGGGCCCTGTCGATATTGCCCTCAACGAAGGTAAACAAAGAAAGACCCGAGTAGCGTCCGCCACCAAGCAGGGTGCGGTCAAGCTTAGCGCGACAAAGGCTGCCGCCAATTCCGTCCCGGACCCCAGCTCGAAGCAGGTTGAACAGGTAACCATGGCAGCCGCCGCTCCCGAGCCAGCGAAGCAGCACGACCCTTCTTGGCTGGACCGGCTGTGGGGTTCGAAGCCGGCTGAAGCGAAAACCGAAACACCGGCCACCGCCCCGGCCGCAGCAGCGGTTTCACCGCAAGCCCAGGTTCCCTTGCCGCCAAAGCGTAAGGAAGCCTCGCCGGCCGCCGCCAAGCCGCGAGACCCCAACAGCAAGCCGCAGAATTCCGTCGCCGTCCCGTCGCCAGCAAAACCGCAGGCTGCTCTGTCACCCGCCGAACGCGCCGCCAAGGCGGTCGCGATGCTGCGCGGCGATTTCTCCACGATCGCTCAAGCCGATCGTTAGAGTGGAATTAGGCTGATTGTAGATATCCGCCGTTCGACCATGATCGCTTGAACTTCGCTCGCTCATTTTGTCTATCCCCTAAAGCGCTTTTAGATTCCATGGAATCGGAAAGCGCTCTAGATCTTTGTTTAATCGCATTTTCTTGACGCGAACCGGTATCCACTTCGCTTGAAAATGCTCTAGACTTGGGTCATCTCGATTAGGTCAGGACCAACATGGCGCCGCTCAGGGGCTGGGGCCGCACCGCGCCTAACCGGATTGGCGCGCCTTGGTCCTTCGACGGTCCAGATGAAGTCGAACTGCTCCGACTCCACCGCACGGGGTCCTGGCGCGCAAGCCGAGCGATAGCGCCGTTCCTGGCAGTCCCGGCAGTCACAAGGGAGCGCCGTTCGGCCCTTTGGCAGGCTCCAGGGGCTTCGCAAAGCTCAAGCACCTGCCGCAAAAAGCGGCCCCGGGGCCGTCGAAAAGAGGTGGCGACGCGCGCCCCGATCTTTTCTCGCCTGGAGAATCCGGAAACGGTCCCGCCAGCGCGGGGTATGCTTCCTATGAAAACATCACGCTCTAAATGACATGATTCCATAGGGTCCGGAACCTCTATAAAGGAGGTCTGCGGCAGATCACCTCGCGGAGGGAAACTTGGCAATCGAACATGCCGGCGAGGCACAGGCGCCGGCTGGGAACCACGCCAAAAAAGGGCTGCACGAACTTGCTTTCGGCATCGAGCGTATCGGCCTCGTCTCCTTGCATTTTCCCCTTGCCGCCGTCTTTGTCGCTGTCCTCCTTGCAGTTGCCGCCGGTTTCGGTGTCGCCAGGCTCAAGGTCGATGATTCGCTGAGCCAATTGTTTCGGTCCGATACGCCGGAATTCAAGCAATATGAGGAAGTGACCCAGCGGTTTCCCTCGAGCGAATTCGATGTGCTCGTCGTCATCGAAGGCAAGCGACTGCTCGAACGCGAATCGGTCGAACAGCTGAGGGATCTCGCCGCGGACCTGCAGCTGATCAATGGCACGCGCGGTCTCATTTCGATTTTCTCGGCCCGCCAGCCGTCGCAAAATAATGAAACTCCAGCGCCGCTGTTTCCCGAGGAAGGCCTACCAAGCGCTTATTGGGCGCGTCATGGGAAACAAAGATCATCCGCGGCAAGCTTTTATCGGAAGACGGTGAGCTTACCTTGATGGTGCTCGCTCTCGATCCATCCGTCGCCGAGAGCAATATGCTGAGCGATACCGTCGGCGAAATACGCAAGTCGATGGGGCACGGGACTGAAGGCGGAGCTTTCCGGTGTTCCGGTCATGCAGCTCGAGATCCGCAATGCCGTTGAGCGGAACAGGCTCGTCTACAATGTAGCCGGATTTACTGCCGGCTGTCTCATCGCAATTCTCTTCTTCCGTCGCGTTTCTTTCATGGTCATCGCGGCCGGCCCGCCGTTGATCGCCATATTGTTCGCGCTAGGAGCATTGGGCTGGCTAGATTTCCGCCTCAACATGTTTCTCAACGTGATGACTCCGCTGATCATGGTGATCAGCTTCTCCGATAGCATGCAGTAACCTTCGCCGTACGCGACCGTTTGCTCGCTGGCCAAAACAAATTCGACGCCTTGCGAAATGCAATTCTGATCGTCGGGCCGGCCTGCGTTCTAACCCACGCCACGGCGGCGCTGTCCTTCACGGCCTTGCAGTTTTCCAGCTCGGATCTGATTCGCAGATTTGGCGAGGCAGGCATGATTGCTACCCTCATCGCGCTCCTTGCGGTTCTCGTATTGGTACCGCTTTTAGGTGTTTTGCTCCTGCGCCACGAGGCTATCTTCTCGGAGCAGATCAGGCGCCGCGATTTTGGCGTCGAGGTGCTCCGCAGTTTCTGCCGTTTTATCGCTCGCCGCATGGTCCGCCGCCCCGGGCTTTACAGTCTGATAGGCCTCGCCGTAGTCGCTGGGCTCGGCTTGATTTATGCGAATCTTGAACCACGGTACCGGCTCGCCGATCAAGTGCCGGACAAGCAACAGGCGGTCGCGGCGAGCACACGCCTCGATGTTAAGCTCACGGGCGCCAATCCGATCGATGTGCTCATTGAATTTCCTCCCGCGGTGTCGCTTTACGCGCCAGAGACTCTCGACGTCATCGCGCAGGTCCACTCCCTTCTTGAGAAGCAGGCCGGCGTCAGCAATGTATGGTCGCTTGAGACGTTGCGGCGCTGGCTCATCGAGGCTGGCGAACCAGGTGTCAGCACCTTGAAGAAATACGTTGATATGTTGCCCGAATATTTGACGCGCCGCTTCATTTCAGCGCAGAAGGATGCCGTTATCGTCTCCGGCCGGATTCCGGACGCCGACGCGAGCCGACTTCTCCCCATTGTCGATTCGCTGGACAAATCCCTTGCCGGAGTCCGTGTGCAGCATCCCGGCTACGGCATTTCCGTGACGGGTCTTGCGGTGATCGCCGCGCGAAACAGCGCCAATATGATCGAAAAATTGAATCGAGGCTTGACAGTCGAGTTTGCATTCGTCGCGATCTTCATTGGCGCGGCGTTCCGTTCCCACGTCGTGATGTTTTCCGCTATAGTGTTAGGGATTTTCCCTGTAGTTGCTTCCGGCGCATTGCTGCGGGCGATGGGCTTGGGCCTGCAATTTGCCAGCGTCGTGGCGTTGACAGTCTCCTTTGGGTTAGGCTTGAGCGCAACGATCCACTTTCTCAACCGGTTGCGTCTTGAGGAGTCACCCGACGATGATCCGGGCGTTGCAGTCGAACGTGCAACGGTCCTCGTCGGCCCCGCGTTGATCCTCACCTCGGTGGTACTCGCCTGCGGTCTGGCCATGACCGTTTTTTCTGATTTGCCGTCTCTCCGCCTTTTTGGCTGGCTGAGCGCATTCGCCATGATGATGGCTCTGACCGCGGATCTGCTTATCTTGCGGCCAACGTCCATGTTCCTACAGCGCCTCGCCCGCCGCGTCACGGCGTGAAAGCCAGGGCTTCGCCAGGAGGTAAGGAACCTCAGAGCCCTACCCTTTGCGCAAAGCGATCGATACGGCCGCGACATCTCTATCGCCGCCTTGTGGCCTGATCGTCACCGATTGTTTGTCGCCGTGGGTCCGTACATCGAGACGGGCCGTAAAGCCGGCACCCATCACATTCGCCACGATCTCCGTACCGCTAGCGCGGCCGGAAAGGTTTCCGGACACACCACGCGTCGCCTCGCTCCAATAGCCGGAAAGCACGCCTCCTTCGGACGTGACGTTGCTACTGATTTCCAGCCGGTAACTGGCGCTTGCGCAGCGCAGATTTTGCTGAACCGCCTTGCCGGTTCCGTTAACCGCATAGGATCCCTTGCAGCGGATCCGTTCGGAGGCGCCATTTGTCATGGTGATGGTGCCCCCACCCGACCAGTATCCGGATAACCCAAGAAATGGGCTCTCCGGACCTGGATCCGCATGAACAGCCGAGGACAGGAACAATATTCCGCACGCGAACACCGCATTTTTGAGCCGGATAGAAAAAGATTCCGAAAAAAATAATGACATAAATTTCACCCTTCCAAAATGCCGATTGCGCGCCAACGGCTCTTGTTTAAAGCCGCTTCATTTATGTAACGCTAACATTTCTGGCCTCGTTGCATGGTCTGATGTCAAATATTCGCTAAGCAGCAGGGCTACGGCAAAGCCTTAGAGCACGATCTTCAGAAAAGTTATGGTGTTTTTGGACAAGATCATGCGGCAAAACTAACAGATAGGGACCATGAGCGATCGAACTTGAGGCGATCAAGGTCTAGACGCGACACGGCCCTTCGATTGGGTGAGCCCGAGTCCGAAGATCGTGGCCGACAACAAGACGATCGCCGAGCCTGAGAGGCCAACATTGACGAAAGCAAGGTTCATGAGTGTGACTAGGCAGGCTCCCGCCGCCGCTGCGTAGAATGAGTCGCGGCCACGGCGCCAGGCGCCGCGCAGGAGCGTGAACACCGCAAATGACGCCGCCAGGACGGCAAGCCAAAGCATCGCCTTGCCCATCTCGATCGAAAACTGTGCCGCCGAAGTAACGGCTGCGGTGTCCCGTGAACCGGAGTTATTCGTTTGATATATTGGCAATAGAGCGCTGAAACTGCCGGCCCCGGTGCCGAAAAACGGAGAGTCGCTCAGGATGCGCTGAGTAAGTTCGACGGAGGCCACGTCTTTTTTGACGAAGGCGAATCGGGGGTCCGGGTCACTCGCCGCGACCGTCACCAAGGCGGCGGCAATGACAGCCGCGGTGACGCCGATCGCGGCGGCGCCCAAACGGCCGAGAGCCCAGCGGCGAATCGCCGCGACGGCGGCGAAGGTGAGGAAACCGGAACCCGCCGCAAAGATCAGCGAACCCGATCTCGCCACCGCAATCGCGCTCGCGCAAATGATAAAGCCGGTCAAGCAGGCAACCGACGAAAGAAAATATTTCTTTCGAATTTGGCCAGTGTTTATGCGGCGTGTCTCGTGACGCTCAAAAACGAGGAGCGCGCAGGCGGCCGTCAGGGTTACGCCGAGGCAGGCGCAGTCGAACGCTTCATCGCGCATCGTGATGACGTTGAAACCGAAAAGATTATGCAAGAGGGAAGCAAAGGAAATTAAGACGGTAGCCCCGGTCACGCCAAACAAAACCGATTCAGCCCGCTCGCGATTGGTCGCGACCGCAGCCGCCAGCAAGACCACGCCGACCGCCGAGAGGTAACGCACAAGCGCGAGCGCCGTTGCCCCAACGTCGACGCTGATGCTTCCGGCAATTCCGTGCCGGAAGCCAGGGCTCACGCTCGTCCAGACCGGGTTCGCCAAGAACGGTATCGGCAATATCTGAAGGATCATCAAAACCGCTGGGAAAGCGGCGACGAGAACAAAAGGGCGCGAAACCACATTGGACAAGTGCTGCGCCTCGCCCGGCGCCAAATTGGCCGAAACGAGAATAAGTCCGGCCGCGAGCATGAACGGAATGAGACAGGGAAGAAAAGGCCCATCCACCGTAACGATCGCGGGACAAAGGCTGAGTAGACCGAGGAGAATGGCGAGCGCAGCAGACATGGGACTTGCAGACATGGGATTTGATCTGGTCCGGAAGGAATCGAAATTGGCGGCGCGGTTGAACGAATTACGTGGCGGCGGGTTCGCTTGCTTTTGTTTGCACAAACCATCGATAGACTTCGCGAATGCCGTCGTCGAGGCTTGTTTTCGGCCGCCAGCCGAGCGCCCGCAACCGGCTTGAATCCATCAGTTTGCGCGGCGTGCCGTCCGGCTTGCTGGTATCGAAAACGAGTTTTCCTTCAAATCCGGTGACGCGGCCAATCAACTCGGCAAGCTGGCGGATGCTAATGTCCGAGCCGGCGCCACAATTGATCGGCTCGCTGCCGTCATAGTGATCCATTAGAAACATCACGGCATCGGCCAAATCATCGACATAGAGAAACTCCCGCAATGGCGTGCCGGTGCCCCAGACGAGAACTTCTGGTTCGCCCGCAATCTTGGCCGCATGGAATTTGCGGATAAGGGCCGGCAAGGCGTGGCTCGTCGAAAGATCGAAATTGTCGTTCTTGCCGTAGAGATTGCATGGCATGACCGAGATGTAGCGCCGGCCATACTGGCGCCGGTAAGCCTGACACATTTTGATGCCGGCGATTTTTGCAATCGCATACCACTCGTTGGTCGGCTCGAGCGGACCGGTCAATAGGGCGTCTTCCGTGATCGGTTGCGGCGCGAATTTCGGATAGATGCAGGACGATCCAAGAAAGACAAGCCGCTCGACATCGGCCAGATGCGCGGCCTGAATGACGCTTGTCTCAATCGCGAGATTATCGAAGAGGAAATCCACGGGGTAGGAATTGTTCGCAAGGATGCCGCCGACTTTGGCGGCGGCGAGGACGATAACATCCGGCTTGGCCCTCGCCACCCATTGCCGGACGGCGTCCCTTTCGCGCAGATCGACATCGCGGCGGTCCACGCTCAGGATTTCCACGTCTTCCCTCGCGAGGCGGCGCAGGATCGCCGAGCCAACCATGCCGCGATGGCCAGCGACCCAGATCCGCCGCCTTATCCCGGAATGCGCGGAGGAGGATTTGTCCATATCACAATCCTCAGATCCGGCCGCGTTTCTTCATCACGATCAAGTCGCTCGCAACCATTTCCCTAACGAGCTGTGGAAAAGCGATCGTGTGCTTCCAGCCAAGCTTCTTGAACGCCTTGGCTGGATCGCCGAGAAGGAGATCGACCTCCGTCGGACGAAAATAACGCGGATCGATCTCAATAAGGGTCCGGCCGCTCTTTTGGTCGAAACCGCGTTCCTCGACTCCGGCTCCTTTCCAGCCGATGCCGATGCCGACTTCGGCGAAGGCGCGCTCGACGAATTCGCGCACCGTGTGGGCTTCTCCTGTCGCCAAGACATAATCGTCCGGCTCGGGCTGTTGAAGAATGCGCCACATTCCCTCGACGTAATCGCGCGCGTGGCCCCAATCCCGCTTGGCATCGAGATTGCCCAAAAAGAGCTTATCCTGAAAGCCCAAATGGATCGCCGCGACCGCGCGGGTGATTTTTCGCGTGACAAAGGTCTCGGCCCTGGTTGGACCTTCATGGTTGAAAAGGATCCCGTTCGAAGCGTGCATTCCATAGGCTTCGCGGTAATTGATGGTGATCCAATATGCGTAGAGCTTCGCGGCGGCGTAAGGCGAGCGCGGATAGAACGGTGTTGTCTCGTTTTGCGGAACCGCCTGCGCCTTCCCATAAAGCTCCGAGGTCGAAGCCTGATAGAAGCGGGCTTTTTGCGAAAGGCGCAGGATGCGGATCGCTTCGAGAAGGCGAAGCGTGCCAACGGCGTCGGCATTCGCCGTATATTCCGGCGTCTCGAAACTCACCTGGACGTGGCTTTGCGCCGCGAGGTTGTAAATTTCGTCCGGCTGAACTTCTTGTACAATGCGAATGAGGTTCGTCGAATCGGTCAGGTCGCCATAATGCAGAAAAAAGCCGACGCTGGTCTCATGCGGGTCATGATACAAATGATCGATCCGGTCCGTATTGATCAACGACGACCGCCGCTTCACGCCATGGACGATATAGTCCTTGGAAAGCAGAAGTTCGGCGAGCAGGGCGCCGTCTTGACCCGTGACGCCGGTAATCAAGGCTACCTTTTTTGATGCCATGCGAAAAAACAACCTAAACTTGCGCCCCAGCGGGAGCAGACATGGTAATGTTTGCTATATCAATATCTCTGCAACGCTAACGGAAAGCAATGTTCTTGCCTTGCCGAAACGGCGCGGCATTATAACGCTCTCCCGCGCGGACGCACGCTCGAAACCGCGCTGGCGAGGATGGCCTCCCCTGGCGTTCCGGCTCCGCTATCTCCTTGCGCCTGTGCGACCGAAACCGCGGTCATGTTGATGATGCCGCGTACCGTCACCGAAGGCGTCAGGATATGAGCGGGCTTGGCGGTGCCGATCAGGATCGGGCCGACCGGCAGCGTATCGGCCATGATCATCGTCATCGTATATGCAATATTGGCGGCGTCGAGATTGGGCATGATGAGAACATTCGCCTCGCCTTTCAGACACGAGGATGGCAACACGAGATCGCGCATCGCCTGCGACAATGCCGTATTCGCCTGCATCTCTCCATCTGCTTCAAGATCGGGGGCGCGCTCGCGCAGGAGTTTTAGTGCGTCGCGCATCTTAAGGGCAGAAGGCGTGTCATCCGAACCGAAATCCGAATGCGACACGAGGGCGATTTTCGGCTCGATCCCGAACCGGCGGACGTGGGCGGCACACATCAGCGCCATTTCCGCGATCTCCGGGGCGGAGGGATCGCGGCGGACATGCGTATCGGCGATGAAAAATGCACCCTTGCCTGTGATCATCAGGCACATGGCTGAGAGATCGGTCACGCCCGGAACGAGCCCGATAATGTCCCTGATGTAATGCAAGTGAGGATTGAACAGCCCGTCGAGTCCGCAAAGCATGGCGTCGGCGTCGCCACGCTGCACCGCGATCGCCGCGATGACCGTCGAATTCGTCCGCACCAAAGTGAGCGCGGCCTTGGGCGTGATCCCGCGCCGTCCGGCCGACTCAAGACAGGTTTCGACATAGCTGCGATAACGCGGATCGTGACTGGGATCGATAAGTTCGAAGTCCTTCCCTGGCCGCACCGACAGGCCGAACCGCTCGATACGGGACTCGATCACTTCCGGACGGCCGACGAGAATAGGTTTGGCGATCCCTTCCTCGACTGTAGTTTGGGTCGCGCGCAGCACCCGTTCATCCTCGCCTTCCGCATAGATCACACGCTTCGGGCACGCCTTGGCTGCTTGCACCACGGGCTTCATGACGAATCTGGAACGGAACACAAAGCGCGACAATGTCTCTTCATAGAGACCAAAATCCGAAATTGGCCTTTTCGCGACGCCGGTGTCCATCGCGGCCTTTGCAACCGCCGGCGCGATCCGCAGGATCAAGCGCGGATCGAAAGGCGCCGGAATGAGACTGTCCTTGCCATAGTGCCGCGCCTCGCCGCCATAGACCCTGGCCACCACGTCGGACGGCGGCTCATGGGCGAGCTCCGCGATCGCGCGCGTGGCGGCAAGCTTCATCGCCTCGTTGATGCTCGTCGCCCCAACATCGAGCGCGCCGCGAAAAATATAGGGAAAGCAGAGGACGTTGTTGACTTGATTGGGGAAATCCGACCGCCCGGTGCAAATCAAGGCGTCCGGCCGCGCTGCGAATGCGACGCCGGGCTCGATTTCCGGCGCCGGATTGGCGAGCGCCATGACCAGCGGCCGGCCGGCCATCTCCTTGACCATTTCCGGCGTCAATACTCCTCCCGCCGAAAGCCCGAGAAAAATATCGGCGCCGCCGATGACATCCTTGAGCGTCCGCGCCGCGGTGTCCTTCGCATAGATCGCCACGTGGCTATTCATCAGGGCCGTGCGGCCGCGATAAACGACGCCTTCGATGTCGGTGACAAAAATGTTCTCCTTCTTGGCGCCCAAAACAACTAGAAAATCGAGGCAAGCGAGCGCCGCCGCCCCGGCGCCCGAAGTCACGATCTTGACGGCGCCGAGGGTTTTACCGGTAATTTCCATGGCGTTGAGGACCGCCGCGCCGACGATGATCGCGGTGCCGTGCTGATCGTCGTGAAACACTGGAATCGCCATGCGTTCGCGCAGCTTGCGCTCGACCTCGAAGCATTCCGGCGCCTTGATATCCTCGAGATTGATGCCGCCGAAGGTTGGCTCCAGCGCGGCCACGATATCGACCAGGCGGTCGACATCGGTCTCCGCGATCTCGATATCGAAAACGTCGATCCCGGCGAATTTCTTGAAGAGGACCGCCTTGCCCTCCATCACGGGCTTGCCTGCGAGGGGACCGATATTGCCGAGCCCCAAGATCGCGGAGCCATTGGTGACCACACCGACGAGATTTTGCCGGATCGTGAATTCGGCTGCCGCATGGGGATCGACGGCGATCGCAAGGCATGCGGCGGCGACGCCGGGCGAATAGGCAAGCGAGAGATCATGCTGCGTGGCGAGCGGTTTGGTTGGCACGATCTCGAATTTGCCGGGGCGAGGCGAACGATGATAGAGGAGCGCGCTTGACGCCAAATCGGGGCTGATGGAGTCGGCCATGAACCAGCTTTCGATCCGAATATCAAGTACGGGATAGCTGGGCCCAGCGCCGATGTCCACCATACTGGCAAATGTTTCCGGAGACCTCCCCGGCCTCCGGATATAATGAACGCAAGACACAAAGACAATTCATGGGACAAGTCTTGGCCGCCAGCGCCGCAAGCCGTATCGAAATCGTGCATGACGTGGGAAGCCTCAGGGCGAGGCTCGCGCAATGGCGGCGCGCGGGCGAGACGATCGGCCTCGTGCCGACCATGGGGGCGCTTCATGCCGGGCATATTTCGCTTGTCCGGGAGGCGAAGCGGCATGCCACCCGGACCATGATGTCGATTTTCGTCAACCCAACGCAATTCGCGCCATCGGAAGATTTCGGCGCCTATCCGCGATCCCTCGAAGCAGACGCGGCCAAATTCGCTTCGGCCGAAGGCGATTTGGTTTTCGCGCCCGCGATCGGGGAAATCTATCCGCCAGGCTTTGCAACCCTGCTCTCCATAGGCGGTCCAGCGACTGCGGGACTCGAGGATCGGTTCCGGCCGGCGCATTTTCCGGGCGTCGCCACCATCGTGGCGAAGCTCCTCAACCAGTGCCGCCCGGATATAGCGATCTTCGGCGAAAAGGACTATCAGCAGCTGAAAGTCGTGACCCGGATGGCCCGCGATCTCGACTTCGAGACCAAGATTATTGGTGTCCCCACGGTGCGCGAGGCAGATGGTCTCGCGCTGTCATCGCGCAATGTCTATTTGTCGGCAAAAGAACGCGCCGTAGCGCCTTCTCTGTTTGCGGCCCTTCGCAGATGCGTGCATGATATCAATGATGGTGTCATAATCGAAACCGCCCTCGCTGCCGCCCGGAAAACTGTCGCGGCGGCTGGTTTCGTCACGGATTATATTGAAGCGCGCCACGCGGAAAGTTTGGCGCCGGTCACCTCGCGCGAGGAGTGGCCGGTTCGGCTTTTGGCTGCGGCGACATTGGGGAAAACCAGGCTTATCGACAACATAGCCGTGTAAAAGGGACGGCCGGGTGCGAACGTCGGCCGTCGTTTTCGGGTCACTCAGCGTGCCGTATGCAGCAACCGCTCGGCGTCAGGAGTGAGCGTCTATTTCAACTCCAGAACTACTGGACCGGACACCGGGTCGGTGACGCCGAGGCCGGCGCCTAGATCTTCGAGCGTGTCGCGAAATGAATCGAGGGTCGCGATCATTCGGCTGCTGCCAAATCCGCCATATCCGCCCATTCACCAATGATGCAGTAGGAACGCTCGCCCGTCTTGATCATATTGACTTTCTTCAAGCCGGGCCAATCGGCCTCAACGTTTCGATGCGCATCGAGAAATTCCTGCTCACGCCCAGGTTTGACCAGGAATCGAACGACATTGAAAGCGGTCATCGAGACATCTCCCAGGTGTTGCGCCGACTGAGACCAAATCATTTCGATCGCAGCCAGCCAGGTTCAAAGCGGAATTTCAAACTGACCCACTCCCAAAATTATGGCAAGCTTGATGCCGCATTCCCCGCCGGCACTCGTGTGCCCGCCAGTCCTTGAGGTGGAAACATGCTTCGCGTCTTGCGTGAGCTTACTCCCAAACAACGGAGCGTGGTTTTGGCGAGCTATCTCGGCTGGACGCTCGATGCTTTTGATTTCTTCATTCTCGTTTTCGTCATGGACGACATCGCGAAAGAATTCAGCACGGATCTAAAGGAAGTGACTTTCGCGATTTTCCTCACGCTTGCGGCCAGACCGTTCGGCGCCCTTGTCTTTGGCCTCGCCGCCGATCGCTTCGGCCGCCGGCCGGTGCTGATGATCAATATTCTTAGCTTTTCCATTCTCGAATTCGCCTCCGGCTTTGCCCCGAGCCTCGGTGTTTTCTTCATCCTTCGTGCCCTCTTCGGCGTGGCCATGGGCGGCGAATGGGGAGTTGGCGCCGCGCTCACGATGGAAACAATACCCCCGCAAACGCGGGGCGTTGTGTCAGGACTTCTGCAGACTGGCTATCCGAGCGGTTATCTTCTCGCCTCCATCGCCTATTTCGCGCTTTACGGCCTGATCGGCTGGCGCGGCATGTTCATCGTGGGCGCGCTGCCCGCGCTTCTTGTCGTCTATATTCGCGGCAAGGTCGAGGAATCTCCGGCCTTCTTGGCCAAAACCACCGCTCGGCAAGACGCCGGTCTCGTCAGAATGCTGCGCGAAAACTCCGGACGCTTCCTCTATGTCGTCTTGCTCATGACCGCTTTCAACTTCTTCAGCCATGGCACGCAAGACCTCTACCCGACATTTTTGAGGCTGCAACATCATTTCGATCCGCACACCGTCGGTCTTATCGCGATCATCTATAATATTGGCGCGATCCTCGGCGGGATCTCATTTGGCGCGCTGTCGGAAGGAATCGGCCGCCGCCGGGGCATTGTGATCGCGGCGCTTGCCACGCTTTTCGTCATACCGCTTTGGGCCTATGGAACGAGCCCCTTATTGCTCGCCACCGGCGCCTTCTTCATGCAGTTTGCCGTCCAAGGCGCATGGGGCATCGTTCCGGCCCATCTCAATGAGCTGTCGCCGCACGCAGTGCGCTGCACATTCCCCGGCTTTGCCTATCAGACCGGCAATTTGCTCGCCTCGGTGAACGCTACCCTGCAGGCATCTATTGCTCAGGCCAATGGCGGAAACTACGCCTTCGCGCTTGCCATCGTCGCCGCGATCGTCGCGGTGCTTCTTGCCTGCCTCACCGCGTTCGGCATCGAGGCGCACGGCGTCAAATTTGCCGGTTGCCCGGAAAATCCGGCGGATGGTTAGCGATGGTCATGCCCGGCGGACAAAGGATCGTTCGTGTGACGATCAGCGGCAGGGTCCAGGGCGTCGGCTATCGCGCCTGGACGCAAATAGAGGCCACGGCGCGAGGTGTCCGGGGCTGGGTGCGAAACCGTTTGAACGGCGATGTCGAAGCTCTCTTCGCCGGGCCGCCGGACGCCGTCGAGGCGCTTTGCGCGGCTTGCTGGCGTGGCCCCGCGCATGCGCGGGTCGACAAGGTGGAGGTCACGGAATCGAGCGCGGCGGCGCTCGCCGAGCTAGGGGCGGGGTTTCGCCAGATCGCCACGCTTTAAAGCATGAGTTGCAGACTTTGGATAAGATCATGCGACAAATTAAACAGAAGGAAACCATGAGCGATTTAACTTGAAGCGATCATGGTCTAAAGCATTCTTGAGGCAATGTCCCGCTTGATGTTGAAAGGCGCGAAGCGAGCGTCGCTGGTTGAGAACCTACGCAGCCTTCGTGGTTTGGACAA
>VDMG01000200.1:5862-12817 GCA_006514895.1 Beijerinckiaceae bacterium | reverse complement strand
AGTTCACCCGAGATCGGAAATCGGAGCTTGACTTCAATGCCCTCATACGAGGTGGGAACCGGTACCCTTTGTAGCTGATTTTCTTCATCCCCTTGGTTACCGAACCGCCAGCGAGGCCGCAAGCCCGAATCGCCATGGCAAAGCCATCCAGCGGCCTATCCGAGTTCGCTTGGCGTGAGCGGCGACACATGGAAGTCGTGAATCCCGAGCGTCGCCTATTCAGGGCCACGGTCACTCATTGCCGTACTTCGCCCAATGCGCGCCGAAGATCTGCTCAGGTACCACGCGGCGCGGCACCACCGAACGGGACACCCAGGTCAGATTACAGAAATGCCGCACGTTGACATTCTCGGTCGTGATATTCCCTCCCCAGGATCCGCAAGACAGTGAAAGCGTGTAGGGAAGGCCGTTGCGGACACTGCCTGCCCCTTCATTCAGGCTCTGGTTGACCATGACGCGTGCGGTCTTGGTGCCGAAAGCCAAAGCCAGGATGTGGTCTTCGCGGCTGCTGTGGATGCCGCAGGTGTGGCCGGCGCCTTGATAAGACGTGATCTCGTTGACGAGGCTGATCGCACTGTCGATACCCCCTTGGTACTGGTAGAGGGCAAGCACCACCGACAGCTTCTCTCCTGAAAACGGATGTACAACACCAACACCGTCCTCCTCGACCATGAGAAAAGTACGATCGCGAGCAAGCTCTATTCCGGCAAGTTCGGCGATCCGGGCGGCGGGCTTGGCGACTATTTCGATCGCGGGAATGTGTGCGCCGTTTGGCCACATAACAGCCTGAAGACGAGATTTCTCGGCAGGCGTGCAGACGTACCCACCGCGCTCGACGAGCTTGCGTTTCAAGGCCTCGTAGATGGTAGAATGCGCCGCGATAGAATTGTCGGCGAGGCAACTCGTCGCGTAATCGAAAGTCTTGGCGGTGGCAATCGTTTGCGCAGCATCGTCAAGGTCGGCAGTCTCGTCGATAACATGCACTGAGTTGCCGACTCCTACGCCGTAAGCCGGAGTCCCAGAACTATATGCCGCTTTCACCATTCCGGCGCCACCCGTGGCCACAATTAAATCGCTCATGCGCATCAACAGTTCGGTCTTTGCGATCGAAGGGCGCTCGATCACCTGGATGAGGTCGGCGGGGGCGTCAACTTGCAGACATCCTTTGCGCATGACCTCGACCACCGCCGCGGATGTTCTTCGGGTCCGAGGATGAGGTGCGATGATGATCGCATTGCGTGCCTTGAGTGCAGCTAATGCCTTGACCGGCGGTGTCGCGTCTGGTCCCGTGGTGGGAATTAAAGCGGCAATAACACCGACTGGCTTCGCGATCTTAAGCAAGCCGCGCGCTGGATCTTCCTCAATGATGCCACAGGTCTTGATCGACGCCATGTCGGATAAAGTCCCCATTACGCGGAGCGCAATCTTAGTGATCTTATCGGCAACGTTGCCAAAGCCCCCCTCTTCGACTGCCAGCTTGGCCAAAGCCTCCCGCGATTTGTAGACGTGCCAGCCAACGGCCGTGACTAGGGCGTCCGCCTGTTCCTGGGCGTAGTTTTCGATGGCGGCCTGTGCAGCATGCGACCGCGCTACCATAGATTCTATTTCGCGGCACGCTTCGTTCTCGATGGTATCGGCCGCGGGGGTCTCAGTGAGCGTTTCCATTGTCTTGCCCTTTTTCCTGGTCAAGCAATTGTCGACCGATCGATCACGCGCATGCGCACATCGACGATCGTGAATTCATCGCCATTGGCGATGATGGGATTGAGATCGACTTCGCCAAGCCAGGCAGCGGCGCAAAACCATTGCGACAGATCGGCGATCAATCGCGCCAATCGAACACCATCGACCGGCGGGCGGCCCCGGACTCCGGTAAAAAGCTTGTGGCCTTTCAGTTCGTCCAGCATGGCCCGGGCTTCATCGGCATCGATCGGCGCTAGGCGCAGCGCCACGTCTTCCAAGACTTCGATCCACACGCCGCCGAGTCCTGCCATCACGATTGGCCCAAATGACCGATCGCGCCGAGCACCGACGACCAGTTCCACGCCCGGTCCCGCCTGGCGTTGCATGAGCGCTGGGCCAGCGCCCAGCCGGCGGGACAAACCCTCGAATGCTTCGGCTACGGCGCGGCCGCCCGACAAGCCCAGGCGCACGGCGTCCGCCTCAGTCTTGTGCGCGAGGCCGGGACGCTCAGCTTTGAGGACCACAGGAAATTGCATTTTTTCCGCAACAGCCGCCGCTTGGCCGGCCTCCGCGACCACCGCCCAAGGAGTTACATGGAAGCCCGCCTGCTGGAGCAATGAGAACGCTGCCGCTGAGGTCACCCAGCCAGCATCGTCGGCCGATGAAAGAAAGGGAATGGCCTCTGATGCTGCGAGTGGCGGCCGCGAGGACCAAGCTGGGTGCAAGCCCGTGGCGGCAAGGATCGCGGCCGTGGCGGCGGGCCAAGCGTGACACGGTATTCCGGCTGCAAGCAGTTTTTCGCGATTTGCATCGGCTGCCCTCGGCGCCACCCAGCAGACGTGGATCGGCTTGAGCGAACCCCGCTGCCGCGCCCCCTCATAGGCCGCAATGATAGCCTCGCTGACCTCCGGCATGAGTGCCGAGCGCTGCAACAGAACGGCCACCACGGCGTCCACTTCACCGGAGTTCATCAGAGCTTGGACCGAAAATTTGTACATCCTAGCAAAGCGCTGCCAATCGGTCGTGACATCGATGGGATTGACGGCCGATCCATGCGGCGGCAAAACGCTTGCGATCGCCGCCTGCAGGCCCGGCGACAGCGCCGGCACCGCAAGACCCTTCGCCTCGAGGAGGTCCGTTAACTCCACACCGGTGCCGCCGGAGTTAGTGATGATGCCGACATTCCGGCCACGCAGAGGCGGCTGCCGATCAAGAGAAGCGGCAACGTCGAGAAGCGCCAAGCCATCTTCGACCAAATGAACGCCCGCCTGACGAAGCGCCGCGAAAGTAACGGCCGCGTCGGTGGAAAGCGCTGCCGTGTGGCTCGCCGCGGCGCGTTGGGCGGCGGGATGGAGGCCAGTCTTGAGCACCACCACGGGCTTTTGCACTGATACTGCCGCCGCCACCTCGAAGAGCCGACGGCCATCTCTGATCGATTCGAGCAGCATGGCGATGACCCTTGTCTCCGGGTCCCGCCCCAGAAATTCGAGCAGCTCGGCCTCGTCGACGTCAATCTTATTGCCGAGGGCAACAATCTTTGCGAAGCCTGTGCCATCCTCCACCGAGCGAGAGAACGCCGCCATTCCGTAGGCTCCGCTCTGAGTGACCAGGGAAATGCCGCCGCGGCTCGGCAGGCCAATGGAGAGCGAAGCGTTGAGGCCGCAAGCGGTGTTGATGACGCCGAAGCAATTCGGGCCAAGGATCCGTACCCGTCCTGCGGCTGCGGTCCGCGCGACCTCGCGCTGCAGCGCGACGCCCCCTGGCCAGCTTTCGGCGAAGCCGCCGCTGATGATGACAGCGACAGGCACTCCCGCAGCGCCGCAATCTGCCACCACGTCCGGCACGGACGCGGGCGGAGTGATAACGATCGCCAAATCGACCGGCTCGGGCACTGCTGCGAGGCGAGGAAACGCCGGACAGCCCAAGATCTCGCGGGCCGATGGGTGGATCGCAACGACCTCGCTGGCGAAGCCCGCCTCGACTGCCGTTAGATTGCGCAGGAACAAGGTACCAGCCTTGCTGGCGGTCCCCGAAGCGCCGACGACGGCCACCCGATGGGGCGTGAACAAGGCGTCTTGCCAATTTGTCACGGCATAGCCTCAACGGCTGCAGTAAATAGGCTCGGGGCACCGCCCGTGTGGAGGAAGAGAACGGCATCGGCATCAGCATATTGGCCTTCCGACCGCAGCTTGCGGTAACCAGCCATCGCTTTGCCGGTGTAGGTCGGGTCGAGGAACACCCCTTCCGCACGTGCCGTTGCGTTAATGGCGCCCTGACCTTCTGGTGTCGGAATGCCGTATCCGTCCCCGAGGAATCCATCGTGAACAATGATTTCGACGTTGCGGAGACGCGGTGCGCAATTGATCATGGCGGCCGCCTCGGCCGCCAATTTCTGAGCCCGGGTCAACGCTTCTGGTGCCGGGCGGCTGACAGTTACCGCTTCGAGACGCCACCCTGCGCCGAACAGGGCCGTGCCCAAGAGCCACCCGGCCAAAGTCCCCGCCCCGCCCACGGCCATGAGGACCACGCGCGGTTTGATACCGAGGCACCGACATTGATCGAGGGTCTCGCGAACGGCCAAAACATGCGCAAGGGCACCGAGGGCACAGGCGCCGCCACGCGGAACGGAATAGGGTTTGCGGCCGTGCGCCAGAATCTCTGCGGCGGCGGCCTCAATGCCGCGATCGGCCGAAGCCCGGTCGCCATCGTGCGTGAACCTCATCTCCGCTCCGAGCAGCCGGGTCAGCCAGTGATTTCCCTCGACCCGCACCGGCTCCATGCCCCAATAGACAGCGACGCAGCGCAAGCCGGCGAGCGCCGCCACCCCGGCACTGGCGCGGACATGGTTCGACAAAGGGCCGGCGCCGGTCACCAGCGTGTCGGCGCCTTGCCGCAACGCATCGGCAACGATGAGATCCAGCGAGCGGACCTTGTTGCTGCCGGATGCCACTGGGAGAAGATCATCGCGCTTGAACCAAAGCTTTGGTCCGCCAAGCGTCGCGGAAAGATGAGGAGCGAAAGCGAGCGGTGTTGGGTCTGTCACGAGCGATAGACGCGGCAGGGCATCCAACCGGGCGCTCCAGGCGCTCACGGTGCGCAACTCCATGGCTGCATCCGCAGGATACGATCGACCAATGCTTGACACTGCCCGATCTGGGCATCACGGGTGAACAGAAGATCAAGCTCCCCCCTCGTCAGGTGAGCGCAAATGTCTCGATCTCCCGCAATGGCCGCGGCGAAGGGCTGGCCTTCGCGCCGCGCCGCTGCGGCCAGCCGTTGAACCACCCGCTGCGCCGTCTGCTTGCCGACGTGCGGGGCAAGCGCGAGCATCACGCGTTCCGACAGCAGATAACCGCCCGACGCTTCCAGATTGGCGCGCATGCGGTCAGTGCATACTTCAAGCCCCTCAAGAAGGGAGGCGAGCAGGGCATGCGCCTTTCCCGCTGCCAAGGTCAGCTCCGGCACCGCGTGCCATTCCACCTTCCACGCTCTGCCATCACGCTCGTGGTCGTGCAGCAGGCCCTCGGCAAGAAGACCGGCATTGGCCCGCACCACCCGCGCCAGAGTTCCTAGCTGCTCTGCCATCTCCGGGTTGCGCTTATGTGGCATCGTGATGCTGCCGATGCCTTCGGCGAGCGATGGTTCGCGCAGTTCAGCGATCTCGTCGCGCTGCAAATTGTAGACTTCATGGCCGATCCGATCGGCGGTGCCGGTGGAGAGTACGAGCAGATGCGCCCATTCCGCCAGAATGTCGCGGCTCGCCGTCCACGATATGTCAGGCTCGCGCAGGCCGAGACGCCCGAGAAATTGCTTCTGCACCGCCAGTGCCTTCGGCCCCATGGCCGAAAGACTACCGACGCCGCCGCAAAGCTGGCCGATGTCTAGCCGGTGAGCGGCCTCATCGAAACGTTGCCGGTGACGCCGCAGTTCGGCGAGCCACCCTGCGGCCTTGAAGCCGAAAGTGATCGTCAAACCTTGCTGGCCGTGGGTTCGCCCGGCCATCGCCGTGTCGCGGTGGCGGCGGCCCAGCTCGGCTGTTGCAGCCATCGCTCGCTCGAGGTCTGCGATCAGCAGGCCGCGCGCGTCGCGCAGCGTCAGCATGAGCCATGTATCGGTAAGATCCTGGACGCTCGTGCCGAAGTAGAACCATTCGCTGCCTGACCCAGAGCAGCGGCGGCCGACGGCGGCGATCAGGCCGGCCGTCGAGTGGGCGGTTGCTTCATATCCTTCGCGGCACTCAGCCAGAAAGCCGGCATCAACCTTGATGGACCGGCAGGTTGACTGAATGTCTCGGGCCGCATCCGCCGGAATGATTCCATGGTCGGCCTGCACTTCCGCCAGCAAAGCGAGCAGCTCCAGCCAGCGCTGGGTTCGCGGCACGTCGGCGAACAGAGCCCGCATCTCGGCCGTAGCCCAGGCGCCGCCATAAATGGCCGAACCGAAAGACCATTCCGTCATTGGCCACCCTCCGCGAATGCCTCCGCGTCGGCATGGAGGCGGCGGAGGGCAGCCTCACGTTGCGTACGCGCTGCCTCGATGCGATGGCGGTGATGGGTAACCGCGTTTGTCAGTGCGGAAGCCATCGCGGTAACCTCTTCGGGGGCAGCGCCGCCAACGTCCGCCCGAACTGCGATGCAGCTGGCCGGATCGAGTGCCGCGGCGACCAGCCCATCCGTAACGCCGTCGGTGGGCATACCGGCGGCCCGCAGCCCATTGCTGACATCCGTTGCGGTCGCTTCAGCCAGGCTCCGCCCGCTCGCTTCCAGCGCTCCGACAAGACGGCCGACAACTCCGTGGGCGGCGCGATAATCGATACCGGTTGCCAGCATCAAGCGCTCGGCTAGATCGGAAGCGCAGGTCGACCGGTCGTCCAAGGCAGCACAGGCACGGGCCTCGTTTATGCGGAGCCCGCCAACGCATTCAGCGACCAAACAAGCACTTTCGCTGGCAGAGCGCACCACATCCGGTACCGCCTCATAAGTGAAAAGGCGGTTGTCCATCTGACCGGAGGGTGTCCGGGCAGCGGCGGCGATCCCAGCCTGCGATCCGATCAGACGATTGGCGACAGCCCTGACGAAGGAGAGAGCGTATGGGTTGCGTTTATGCGGCATGATCTTGCTGGCCCGGGCATGGCGGTCGGCCAGTTTGACAAACCCGAATCCGGCCGACGAGAAGATCATCAGATCTTCCGCCAGGCGATCGAGGTTCACTGCCGCGGCGACCGCGACGGCAGCGGCTTCAACGGCAATATCTGCCTGCCACATCGCGTCGC
>VDMG01000200.1:0-5852 GCA_006514895.1 Beijerinckiaceae bacterium | reverse complement strand
CGGCTAGCCTGCGCCGGTCCTGCATGATCACCGAGCCATTCGAACTGCCGATGCCAGCCGGGCATTCGTCGACTCGGTCGTAAAGGCCGCGGACCCGATCAAGGTCGCGCAGCATCGGCCAAGCGAAGGACTGAATGTAATGGCCAAAGGTGGTTGGCTGAGCCGCCTGCAGATAGGTATGGTCGGGCATCAAGGTGTCTTTGTGCCGCAAGGAGACTGCGTTGAGGGCCTCGGCGGCCTCAGCCAAGGCCTCTCCCAGACTAAGCAACTCGGCGCAAAGTACCAGGTGATAGGCTGTCGTCAGCGCCTCGCGCCGAGCACGTGCGACGCCCAGCCAACCAACCGCTTCCGTGCGCTCAGTGAGCCATGCCTCCCGATTGGTGTAGAGGTCACCGTACTCGGCAGCCGGCACGAACGAGGAGGGTGCCTGGTGGAGGGCGAGGAGAGCCGCAATTAAGGCACGGGCATCATCATGCGGGATGACGTCTCGCTCGGCAAGGGTCATCGTATGTGCAAGATCGACCCAGCCGATTGCCTGGGCCAGGCCCTGCTGGGCTTGCAGTTCCCGGCCAAACGCGATGCCCGTGAGGCGTTCCGACGGCGCCTCCGTCAGCCGCTCTCCAACCTCGAGGACGGTGGCAGGGGAGGTGCGGTGCTGCGGGATTGCAGGGTTCATCTGTCTCTCCCGGTGAGCCCGATCGGGGCAGCTTCCTCGATCCGTGCCGGATCCCAGCGGCCCTCATCGAGGGATTGATTGGCAACGGCTGAGAATGTTTCGAAACGCAGACCGCAGCGTAAGGCCTCCAGAGCCAAGCACTCTTGTGGCACGATGTTGCCGAGGCTGACGTTGGCGCCGAACCGGCAAACCAGATAAGCTTGCTGCGGCTGCAGCGGAGCCTCCCAGATGAGCCGGGGAGCGGCGTCCCCGACTAACCGCAAGATCTCGTCGAGGACAGACGTGCGGATTTCGCCCCTTCCGTCGTAGATGCCGATACCCTGGCCGCACTCTCTACCTTCGACGATCACAAATGAGGCTCCCCAGGTCAGATCCTTCAAAACCTGCTCGGCCAGCTCCGCAGCACTCGGCTGCCGCTTGGGATCCTTGCGACCGACCTCGGTGATGGCGACGAGCCCTGCGTCCCGAGCGCAGTCGATGACCCGTCGACGACGGTCCCCGGGCAGGTCGATCGTCCCCTCGGAGATCTCGACAGCGCCGAAGCCTAGCTCCTTCGCTCGTTTCATGAAGAAGCGGCAGTGCTGCTGGACGATGGCCGCCTCGAGCAAGGTGCCGCCCGGATAAGTCAGGACGTCGCGCGCATGGAGCAGCGCCAGCTTCTCCTCGAGGATCCTGAGCGGCATCAAGGCGGAGGTACCGAAGCCGAATTTCCAATGATCGATGTGGTCGCCAGCCAGCGCCAGGATGTCGCGTAAGGCGGAGGCGCCGAGGCCGCTGTCAATGACCATCGTCACGCCGGTCGTTCGCGGTCGGCGGATCCGCCGCTTGACAATCACGTCGAATGACCAGACACCCTCCCAGGGCGATTTAAAGCCGGTCGATGTCATGCGACAGCTCCCTCAAGGCCCGTTCGATCATCGACAGGTTCGCCCCCCACGGGACGACCATGACCTCGCCCTCGCGTTCGATGTCGAATTCGCAAAGACAGCATTTCAGGATCGTTGGCTCACCCCTGGAGCCAGCGATGACGCGCGGGCACATTTCGATCCGCGGCGGCTCGTCGCCGTAATAGTGACGATGGAACTGCAGGCTGCGCTCACAGCCGATCAGCGTCCAGTCGTGGCGCTCGGCGGGACGCTCATCGAGGTAGTAAATAGGTGCGCCGAAGTCTTCGAGACCTCCCGACCTACAAGGGACCAGGAAGGCTGATGCCGAAATATCTTGCACCAGTTCTTTCAGTTCTATCCGCTCGAGCACTGGGAGGATGGGAGGCAAATTCGCATAGCTGAGAACGTGGCAGACCAAATCGAAAAGCTTCGGCGGCTCGGGGGGAGCGACTTCGACGACCTTGAGCACGAAGGGACTCGGATGATGGATGAAATTGACGTGATCGTACTTTCCTTCGCAGATGAGGGTCCGGTCCTTGCCGATACCGTGCTGGGTCGCCAGAGCGGCAAGAGCCGACCGGTTGGCGCAATCGGTTTGGGGATCGCGCACATAAAAACAGGTGTCGGGGAGAGCCAGGACCTCCACGTGCTTGATCGGAGCAAAAAGGGGTTCTCGATCGGCCGTATCGACCGCAATGACCGCATGTCCTCCGCCGGATGCCCTTAGCACGATAAACTCGGTGCGGCGATAGGTCTCCCGTCCAAGGAAGTGGCTCGCGATGCCATGCTCGGTCATGGGGCCGTCATAGGCTTGGACGCTGACCCCGCGGTAGGGAAGTGGAACGACGTTGAGCCGATCTTTGAACAGCGGGTGGGAAGATTTGGGGTCAGGTGCTAATAGACCGGCTGCTGCAGGCATGAAACATTCCTCCCTCGCGCTTTTTTTTCACGCTCTAGGCGATGGTGAATCGGCGCCGCATGTCCTCGGCGCGGATCTCCTTCTCATGGACCCTAAGTGGATCAAGCCGCCGGATGAACTCTACTACCAATCGCTCCGGCGGGGGGATAATTTCGATCTGACTGGCGAGCCTTGGCTTGAATCCCGTATTCATCAGAACGTCTTCGACCGAGGTGTCAGGGTACAGGGCGTTAAGCCGCATGTGGCCATCGTCATCAAAGTCGAACAAGCCGAGTTCGGTCACCAGCCATTGCGGCCCGTTGCCGCGATGCCCAAGGTCTCGCCTCAGTTTGCCATCCTTTGTGCGGTGGCCGAGATTGGTGATGAAGTCGCAATCGTCCGCCAGGCGGAACCGGCGACGGCCTTTAGCATCCTCCAGTGCCCGGTGGGCGGTGGTCCAAAGGGTGAGATGGGCTGCATCGCAAGAAAGATTGCAACCACCGCCACCACCAGGCAGCTTCATCTTTAACTCCGGAAAGCCAAGTGATGTGACGTTGCAGTTGCCCCACCGGTCGATTTGCAGGCCGGAGAGGAACATCCGTCCCATGCGCCCGGCTGCCGCCAAATCGAAAAGCTCCTCAATGCCGAGCGCGGACGATGCTCCGCGGTCCATCACCCAGTCATTAGTGGTGGGCGCCAAAAAAGGCGGATCAGGATCAATGCCATAGGTGGCGCCGGCCACCAGCACCATCCGTGGCGCATGGGTGCGCTTGGCCACATGCATGGCGAGCTGGACCAAGGGCGAGCCAAAGCCATGAAAGACAAGAGTGCCGTCCTCGATCGTGCGGGAGAGCGCCGTGATCATCATCTCCCCCAAACTGCAGGTCTTGGTCACGCCATCGCCCCGTCGCGGTAGAGCTGCTTCCATGCTTCGAGTCCACCGCTCCAGGAAGCGAGACGCGCTCGCGTCGCTTTCCCGCCGATCTGGGCGAGATAGTCGGCGTGGTCCGCCGCGCCATGGACGAAAATGTCAAGATACTCGGCGCAAAAGGTGTCGGCGCCCTTACGAGCAGCATCGTAGTAAAGCTCTGTATGGGGTCGATCGTAAGCATAGAAGGGGTAGCAGGCCGTGGGATGCGCCCCCATCGGCACCTCGCTCACCGCGGTGACGTAAAAATACGGAATGTGGATGCCGCGAAGCTCGCCAAGCCGCGATGTCGGCACGATCTCTTCGATGGTCGCAAGCACCATCCTGGATGCCTTCGCGAAGAGAAGGTCGGCGACCGGCGGCCCCTGAATGACGAGGTTGCCGCGCGCATCCCCATATTGCGCATGGATAAGGGCGACGTCGGGCTCGATGGCCGGCACCAGCAACAGCTCTTCGCCAGTGAAAGGACAAACCATCTTCCGGTATTCGGGGTGGAGCGACGGAAAGCTCGTACCGCGCACGGAACGCATCGGCATAAAAGGCAAACCCTGGATTGCGGCCCGCAATTGCTGCACCAAGGTGTAGCAGCAGCTATCCTCGGCTTTGACCGCGCCGGATTCGAGCGCCCGCCGATAATTTGGCGCCATGCCAAAGTCCTGCTCGAAACCGACATAGCTCTCCGATGATCGTGTCAGGGCACCGCCAGCGCTCAAGAGGTCGATGTCGATGCCGTGCGCCGAACCGACGACGGTCAAGCCGGTTATGCTACGGCGCAAGATGGCCCGCAGCAGGGCCATGGGCTCCCGCGAAGAGAGGCCTCCGCCGACCGCAATAACGGCGCCGTCGGCGACGAGCGACGCTAGATCATCGAGGCTCTTCCGTTTGTCGGGATCCGTATAAATGGGGCGCGAACGAGTGGGCATCAGGCGCCCTCCGGCGAACGAGTGCGAATAAGATCCGCCGCTTTTTCGGCGATCATGATCGTTGGCGCATTCGTATTCCCGCTTACGATCCTCGGCATGATCGACGCGTCAACGACCCGCAATCCGTCAATGCCGTGCACTCTCAGACAGGAGTCGACAACCGCCGTCTCATCATTGCCCATCTTACAAGTTCCAGCTGGATGCCAAGTGGTTGACGCCGTCCGCCTCACGAAGGACTCGATATCTGCGTCGCTCCTTACTTTTACTCCAGGCGCCAGCTCTTCTCCACGGATTTCGTCGAATGACTTGGCGTATAAGATCCGGAGATTCCACCTTACACCAGCAATGGCGCATCTCATGTCGCCGGGTGCGCTTAGATAGTTAAAATCGATGACCGGCCTATCGAGAGGATCACCCGAGGCGAGCGTGACCTTGCCGCGGCTCAGCGGCCGATTAATGTAGGAGGTTAAGCTTATTCCGTGACGGTTTGGCGGTCCCGCTTCAGGGTACTCGGGAGCGATCATCATTAGGAAAAACAATTGCAGCCCAGGATACGCCTCGTCCGCTTCGCTTTTGACGAATGCTCCTGCCTCGAGGAAATTTGTGCCTAGCGCGCCGCTTCGATCGGCTTCGTATTGGCGCAGCGCCGCCGCCTTCATGTCATCCGGGAGAGGCGCAAAGGTCAGCGGTTGCGTGATCTCGCACCGCACCCTTGTATGGAGGTGGTCCTGCAGGTTTCTACCGACACCGAGGAGATCGAGACGAACCTGAATTCCGATCCGCTCAAGTTCGGCTTCTGGACCGATTCCGGAAAGCATCAGCAACTGAGGCGAACGCAAAGCGCCTGCGGAAACGATGACCTCACTCGCCGCGCTGGCTTGTTCTACGGCTCCGAAGCGGAGATATTCGATCCCCACGGCACGGGTTCCGTTGAAAAGCAGCTTCGTCGCATAGGCATGGGCCAGGACCGTCAGGTTCGGACGCGCGCGCGCCGGGTGAAGGTAAGCATCAGCGGCGCTGCAACGGGCGCGATTCGCGAGCGTGGCCTGCAAAGGACCGCAGCCTTCCTGAAACTCTCCGTTGAAATCGGGGTTGAATGGAATCCCCACCTCTTGCGCCGCGGCGAGATAGCGTTCGACAAGAGGGTTTAAAGGCGAATGGCTTGCCACTGCGAGGGGACCGGTGGTGCCGTGATAGCTGCCGGAAAGCGCTTCATTACGTTCGGCTTTTACGAAGTAAGGCAAGACGTCGTCGTAGCCCCAGCCCTTGTTTCCAAGGCGATGCCATTCATCGTAATCACCGCGATTGCCGCGGATGTAGATCATGTAATTGATAGAGCTTGATCCACCGATGACCCGGCCTTGAGGCACAAAGAAACGGCGCCCATTCAAATGCGTTTGGGGAACCGTTCTGTCAGACCAGTCGCAAGGGCTGTCCTGCAGATGTCCATAAAGTGCCGGTATCCGGATAGCGGGTGCGTCGTCCTCGCCACCAGCTTCGAGGAGCAATACCCGGCACGCGGGATCTTCGGTCAATCGGC
>VDMG01000250.1 GCA_006514895.1 Beijerinckiaceae bacterium | reverse complement strand
CTGCCATAGCCGTCCTCCATGAGAGAACGGAATCAGATTCGCGGGATCTTGGGAACCAGAGCGCTCTACCCGTTAATGGGTCCGGACCCTAGAACTGCTTTCAGATTCTGAGGAATCAAAAAGCAGTTCTAGAGCATTCGGCGTCTTGGCGCCCTATGCCGCTTGGGCCGGGCGAACCATCGAATGAGGTGCAAAGCACGGTTCTTTGAGTGCGCCGGGGACGCTACGGCTTCAGGCCAAGCGAGGCCAAACGGGTCTGCGGGTCGAACGGCACAGAGCTGTGCTCATGCGTGACCCTCCACTCGCAGTCCACCTTGCGGTAGCAAGACGTGGCGCGCACCCACAAGTCGATGCGCCCGCCGGTGGTCGTTGCGCCGCTGTAGCGGTTGAGGCTGTGTGAGAACGCGACGTCGCCGATGGCAGCGACGACGAGGTCGCGCATTTCGTAGCCGATCGGGCCCTCGAAGGACGAAAACCAGGCCTTCGCGCGTTCCCGGACGCCCTCGGCGCCCTCGCGCTGGAGCGGCTCGACGACGTCGAACATCACCATGTCGGCCGACACGCCCTCGACCGCGCCGTCCACGTCCTTGGCTCTGACCGCCGCCACGCGCTTTTCGATAAGGGCGCGAACCTGGGCCTGCGGCGCGGCTTCGCTACTTGTCAGTTTCGAAAGCCCTATCGGCGGATCGCCGAAATAGACCTCGACGGCCTTGAGCTTGCCGCCCTCGAACATCAGGCGCTCGGTGTTCCGAAACCGGTCGCCGGACACGGTCTCGCAATCGTAGAGGACGAAGGCTTCGTCGCCGTCCTGGACGATCCTTTCGAGGTGGTGCATGCGGATTCGGTCGCTGTTGGGCCAGCACCGTTCGAAGTAGGCCGTCCGGTCGATGTGGTCGTCGTAGGGGCTAGTGAACGTGAAGTCGTCGCTCAGGAGCTCCTCCATCACCTTTCGGTCTTTTGACTGATAGGCCCCGAATAGCCTCCGCACGAGATCGGGGATTTGGCCGCGCTCCATTGAGACTCTCTCCTCTCCAACTGCAGTGGACACGTCGATCCGCTGGGATCGAAAATGCTCTAAATCAGCCCGGCGGCGATGTTGATGGTGAGCGCCAGGACTGCGCTGTTGAAAAAGAACGCCAGAACGCCATGAACAAGCGCGGTACGCCGCATCTCCGCCGAGGAAATGTCAACATCGGCCGTCTGACACGCGACCCCGATCACGTAAGAAAAATACAAAAAGTCATAATAGTCTGGCATGTCGGTTCTCGGAAAAATCAAGCCGCCTCGGTCGGCCAGGGGGGCTCCGGGCCGAGACTCCCACTCATCAAAATATTCGTGCGCATAATGCAGGGCGAAAGTCAGATGAATGAAAAGCCACGCGCTCACGATCGTCAACCCGGCAAGCCCCACATGCAGGCCCTTCAGGGTCCCCGTTAAATTCTTGACGGCAGCGAGCTGCGCGACGATTGCCACGATCGAAGCAAGAGCGGCGAGGCTAGTGAACACGAGGATTAAAAAACTTCCCTCATCGCTTATTTTTGCGCGACGCCGCATCGATTGCGGAGACGCGCCTGCGATCATCACGCCGACGGCAACAAAATAGAGCCAAACGCCAACGTTCCAATCAATCAGAAAGCGGGTCCAAGCACGGAATTGCCCCGGCAAAAGGATCTCCGAGAGAAGGGCCGCCGCTATACCGACAAAAATACGCGGATGGCCCCGTACGACGCGCAACGGAAGCCAAAACCTGACCATCCGCCGCCACCACAAAGAAGCGGAGTTGTGGCGCGCCATCAATGCGTCCGCGTGCCGACGAAATGGGCCGCTTCCTTCAGGACTGTAGCCTTCGTGCCTTGCGTAAACGAATCGAGCGCCGCGATCGCTGCCGCCACGAAGCTGTCGCGCTGCTCCCGCGCCGCTTCGATGCCGAGCGCGGCAACGAGCGTTGCCTTGTTGCGGCCGGCGTCCTTGCCCGCGCGCTTGCCGAGCGCCAGTGCGTCTGCCTCGACATCGAGAATATCGTCGGCCACCTGAAACGCCGCGCCAAGCGCTCTGCCGTAACGCGAGAGAGCGGCCCGTGCCGGGGCCTGAGCTTGCCCAAGAATCGCACCGGCCTCGACCGCATAAAGCAAAAGCGCGCCTGTTTTCATCGATTGCAGTTGGATCACCGCTCCCGCCTGATGCGGTTCGCGCGCCTGTTCGGCTTCGAGGTCGAGGACTTGCCCGCCGATCATGCCTCCGAGCCCTGCCGCGCGCGCCAGAGCGCGTACGAGTTCCGCGCGAACCCCAGGGTCCCTGTGGGTCGCTGGGTCCGCCGTCACATCGAACGCATAAGTCAGAAGGCCGTCGCCGACAAGGATCGCGGTTGCCTCGCCGAAGGCCTTGTGCGTGGTAGGCCTGCCGCGCCGCAGGTCGTCATTGTCGAGTGCCGGAAGATCGTCATGGACGAGCGAATAGCAATGAATCATTTCAACCGCCGCGGCGGCGCGGGCGACGCCAGCACCCTTGACGCCGAAAAGCCGCGCCGTCTCGATGGTGAGAAATGGCCGGAACCGCTTGCCGCCGCCGAGGCAGGCGTAACGCATGGCCTCAAGAAATCGCGGCGGCCGAACGGTTTCGCCCGGCAGGAGAGCAAGCGTGAGCAAGGAATCGAGCATGCTTTCCGTCGCATCGGCGGCTTCCAAGAGTCTCGCCTCGAAGTCGCTTGCCCGCGTGCCCCCCGTCATTCGCCGCTCTGTCTCCATGAGTGTGGCCAAAACGGCCTGACTGCCCAATCGCCCCTTGGCGACCGGACTTTTGCCCTCACCACCACTTCAATAGATCCATGACGGCAAAATTTGGCCGGTAAAGCCGAGGCTTTGCTTGCCCGATCGGGCGGGATCGGTCAAGGCTCGGCCATGGCATCAAGGTCCCGCCGGAAGGGTTTGTCCGGAACCATTTTGCGCGTCATCCTCGCCGCACTGCTTGCGCTCGTGCTCGGGATCGCCGGTTTGATTCTCGCCTACCGAGTTTTGCCTCCTGTTTCGACGCTGATGCTTGCACGTTGGCTCCAAGGTGAGCCGGTCGACCGGCAATATGTGCCGCTCGAGCGGATTTCCGGTTTTCTCCGCGCCGACGTCATTGTTTCGGAGGATGCGCGCTTTTGCGAGCATGGTGGCGTTGATTGGGGCGCGCTGCGCGAGGTCATGGAGAAGGCGAAAGGGAACGGTCCGTCGCGGGGAGCTTCGACGATCCCCATGCAGACCGCGAAAAACCTGTTTCTGTGGCCGTCACGATCCTACATCCGCAAGGGAATCGAAATTCCTTTGGCGCGGCTGATCGATCTCGCATGGCCAAAGCGGCGCATTTTGGAGGTCTATCTCAACCTGGCCGAATGGGGCGACGGAATTTTCGGCGCCGAGGCGGCGGCGCGCCATTATTTCCACAAGAGCGCCGAACGGCTGGACGCGAGGGAGGCTGCATTGCTGGCAACTGCCCTGCCAAATCCTTTGCACCGCAATCCGGCGCGGCCATCTCCGCGTCATGCGGGACTTGCCACGCGGATTATGAGGCGCGCGCAGGGGGCCGGCTCGCTTGTAGAATGCGTTGAATGAATGGCAAATTCGATCTGCAACACGGCCCGCTTTCCATTTGGGCACACCGCCCGGCTGTTTGGGGTGGTCAAATGTAAGATTTCCTTGTAAGAGGCGGATCAACCCGCGCCAGTCCGTGACGACGTCGCGCCTAAACGATCCATTATCGAGACAACGACATGGCTGTTCCGAAACGCAAAACGTCCCCCATGAAGCGCGGATTTCGCCGGTCCGCCGATGCGCTCAAAGCGCCAACCTATGTGGAAGACAAAGATTCCGGTGAGTTGCGGCGCCCCCATCATATCGATCTAAAGACCGGCATGTATCGCGGCCGCCAGGTTTTCACGCAAAAGGCCAAGGAAGAGTAATATTCGCTGCCGCGCTTTAGACCGTGATCACTTCAAGATGAAGGCTCATGGTCTCCATCTATTTGTTTTCCCGCATGATCTTATCCAAAAAGTTTGCAACTTTCGTGCAGATCATGCTTTAGGTGGCCGGACGCTCTGGTTCGGTGAAGCGGGTCAGAATATCGATCACCTCTTGGTCCGTGATTTGCCGGAAATCGCCGTAGAAGGTGCCTATCGCGTTAAACTCCTCGTATATTTCGAGGCATAACACTTCATCGGCTTCTTCCCGCATCGCCTCTATCGTGTCCGTGGGGCCGACCGGCACCGCGAGGATGAGCTTGTTTGGCTGGCGCATCCGGATTGCCCGCAAGGCGGCTCTGGTCGTCGCGCCTGTCGCGACGCCGTCGTCGATGACAATCGCGATACGGTCCTTGACGCCGATCCGGTTGCGGCCACCGAGATAGAGCCGGCGCCGCCGTTCGAGTTCGGCGAATTCCCTGTCGCGCACGGCCCGGAAGGTGCGTTCGTCCACCCCCGCCAGGCGAATGACATCTTCATTGCGCACGGTAATTGGCGAATCGCCATCGACGATGGCGCCCATGGCCAGTTCCGGTTGCGAGGGCACGCCGATCTTGCGCACAAGAACAAGATCGATGGGCGCGCCGAGCACTGCGGCGACTTCCGCGGCAACGGGCACGCCGCCGCGCGGCAAGGCCAATAGCACGACCTGCTGGTCTTTGTATTGCGCAAGCCTCGCGGCCAGCTTTCGTCCGGCGTCGGAGCGATTCTTGAAGTTCATCGTGGCACCAGTGAGTTGCGTTAGCTTACACGGAGGCGTTTTTCGAGCTTAACCTCAATATTTGCCGACGGGCGCCATGCGGATGGGTCTTACCGGAGCCCCGCCTGCAACTCGGCGAGAATCGCGCCTCCCATTTGCGATGTCGAAAAAGTCTCCTTCGCGCCGCCCGCGATATCGGCGGTGCGCAGCCCCTTGGCCAGCACATCGGAGATCGCCTTCTCAACGCGATCGGCAAGCTCGCCAAGATTGAACGAATAGCGCAAGGCCATGCCAAAGGAACCGATCATGGCGATCGGATTGGCGATGCCCTTGCCCGCGATGTCGGGCGCCGAGCCATGCACCGGCTCATACAGCGCCTTGCGGGTTTCGCTCTCCGCACTTTTTTCGCCGAGCGACGCCGAAGGCAGCATCCCGAGCGAGCCGGTTAACATTGCGGCCACGTCCGAAAGCATGTCGCCGAAAAGATTATCGGTGACAATAACATCGAATTGCTTCGGGCGCCGCACAAGCTGCATGCCGAGCGCGTCGGCAAGCTGATGCTCAAGCTCGACGTCGGGATATTCCCGTGCGTGCAAGGCTCTGATCACTTCGTCCCAGAGAACGCCGGATTTCATCACATTGCGCTTGTCGGAGGAGGTCACCTTGTTGCGGCGCTTGCGTGCGAGTTCAAACGCGATGCGGCCGATCCGTTCGATTTCATAGGTGTCATAAACCTGCGTATCGATGGCGCGCCTCTGACCGTTGCCGAGATCGATGATTTGCTTTGGTTCGCCAAAATAGACGCCGCCCGTTAATTCGCGAACGATCATGAGATCCAGCCCATCGACGAGCTCGCGCTTCAGCGCAGAGGCATCGGCAAGCGCCGGATAGCAAATCGCCGGGCGCAGATTGGCGAAGAGATTCATATCCTTGCGAAGCCGCAAAAGACCCGCCTCCGGACGGACTTCATAAGGGACGGCATCCCATTTTGGGCCGCCGACGGCGGCCAGCAGCACGGCGTCCGCTGCTTGCGCGCGCGTCATATCGGCATCGCTGATTGCGGTTTTGTGAACGTCATAGGCCGCGCCGCCCACAAGTCCTTTTTCGATCTCGAAATGGGCGATGCCTTTGCTCGTGAACCAAGCCGCGATTTTCTCGACCTCGGCCATGACCTCGGGGCCGATGCCGTCGCCCGGCAGGACGAAAAGATTGTAGTGAGGCATGTTGAAGTGTCCTGGATGTCGTGATGGACCGCAAGCGCTTCAATTTGAAGCACTTGCGGTCTTTATCCGTTCGTTTCGACGAAAGATTGGTTTTGAAACGTCAGGCGGCGGCAAGCTGGCGCAGCACGTAGGGAAGAATGCCGCCATTGTTGAAATATTCGAGTTCGTCGAGCGTCGCGATGCGGCAGAGGAGCGGCACTTTCTCCACTTTTCCATCGGCATAAGCGATCTCGGCTTCCATCGTCTGGCGGGGCTTCAGCGTGCCGCCAAGACCATGGATGGTCACCACTTCGTCACCCTTGAGGCCAAGGGTCTTCCACGTCGTGCCGGGCTCGAAGGTCAGCGGCAGGACGCCCATGCCGACGAGGTTCGAGCGGTGAATGCGCTCGAAGGATTCGGCGATGACCGCGCGGACCCCGAGCAATTTGGTGCCCTTGGCCGCCCAGTCGCGCGAGGAGCCATTGCCATATTCGGCCCCCGCGAAGACAACAAGCGGCACGCCTTCCTTCTCATATTTTACCGCCGCCTCAAAAATTGTCATTTCCTCGCCGTCCGGCCAATGCTTGGTCAGGCCGCCCTCCGGCACAAGGCCGTTGTCCTTTTGCAGGATGAAATTCTTGATCCTGATATTGGCGAAGGTGCCGCGCATCATGATCTCATGATTGCCGCGCCTCGTGCCATATTGGTTGAAATCGGCCTTCGAGATTTGCCTCTCAAGAAGATATTGGCCCGCGGGCGACGCTTCCTTGATCGAGCCCGCGGGCGAAATATGGTCGGTCGTGATCTTGTCGCCGAAGAGCGCCAGGATGCGCGCGTTCTCGATGTCCTTGACCGGCTCGGGGGCCATTTTCAGCCCCTCGAAATAGGGCGGATTTTGCACATAGGTCGAGCCGATATCCCATTTGTAGGTCTCACCCGACGGCGCCTTCACCTTGCGCCAATGCGTGTCGCCTTTGAAAACATCGGCGTAACGCGACTTGAACACTTTCTTGGTCACGAACTCATTGATGATTTCGGAGATTTCATCCTGCGACGGCCAGATGTCCTTCAAAAGCACCGGACGGCCTTTCTTGTCGTGGCCGAGCGGTTCGCTGGTCAGGTCCGTTGCGACCGTGCCTGCGAGCGCATGGGCGACGACAAGCGGCGGCGAGGCGAGGTAATTGGCCTGAACATCAGGGCTGACGCGGCCCTCGAAATTCCGGTTGCCGGAAAGGACCGCCGCGGCAATGATGCCATTGTCGTTGATGGTTTTCGAGATTTCCGGCGTTAAGGGACCCGAGTTGCCGATGCATGTCGTGCAGCCGAAGCCGATGAGATTGAAGCCGAGCTTATCGAGCGATTTTTGGAGCCCGGACGCGGCAAGATATTCGGCGACCACCTGGCTTCCCGGCGCCAGCGACGTCTTGACCCATGGCTTTACGCCGATCCCTTTTGCGACGGCGTTGCGGGCAAGGAGACCCGCGCCGATCAGCACGTTCGGATTCGAGGTATTGGTGCAGGAAGTGATCGCCGCGATGACCACATCGCCGTGCCCGAGATCGAAATTTTTTCCCTCGACCGGATAGCGCTTGGCGATCTCCCCGGGCTTCTTGTATTCGGTGTCGAGGGCGGCTTTGAAGCCAGATCCAACAGAGCCGAGCGCAACTCGCCCTTCGGGGCGTTTGGGGCCGGCCATCGAGGGCACGACCGTGGCGAGGTCAAGCAACAGGGTATCGGTGAAGACGGGATCGGGCGTCGTCTTGGCGCGATACAAGCCTTGCGCTTTCGCATAGGCTTCGACGAGTGCGACACGAGCCGGCGCGCGCGCCGAAGTCGAAAGATAAGAAAGCGTCTCCGAATCGATCGGGAAGAAGCCGCAGGTCGCGCCATATTCCGGTGCCATATTGGCGATCGTTGCGCGATCGGCGAGCGACAGATGGTCGAGGCCGGGGCCATAAAACTCGACGAACTTCCCGACGACCCCTTTTTGCCGCAATATTTGGGTGACGGTAAGAACAAGATCGGTGGCCGTCACCCCAGGCCCCAGCGCGCCGGTCAATCTGAAGCCGATCACCTCCGGCAACAGCATGGAGAGCGGCTGGCCGAGCATGCAGGCCTCGGCCTCGATACCGCCGACGCCCCAGCCCAGCACGGAAAGACCGTTCACCATGGTCGTATGCGAATCGGTGCCGACAAGCGTATCGGGATAGGCGACCTCGACCGTCGAGGATTTGCCGCCCGGCAGCGCGTATTTTTCCTTGCGGGTCCACACGGTCCGGGCGAGATATTCGAGATTAACCTGATGGCAAATCCCGGTGCCCGGCGGGACAACACGGAAATTGTCGAACGATCCCTGGCCCCACTTTAAAAACCGGTAACGCTCGCCATTGCGGCCATATTCGAGATCGACATTGATTTTGAAGGCCCGGCTGTTGCCGAACGCATCGACAATGACCGAATGATCGATGACGAGATCGACCGGAACCAACGGATTGATCTTCTGCGGATCACCGCCAAGGTTCGTCATGGCGTCGCGCATCGCGGCCAAATCGACGACGGCGGGCACGCCGGTGAAATCCTGCATCAGAACCCGGGCGGGACGAAACGCGATCTCGCGTTCCTCATTGCCCTTGTTGGTCAGCCACGCGGCGACGCCCTCGATGTCTTGCTTGGTGACCGAGCGGCCATCCTCGAAGCGGAGCAGATTCTCGAGCAAGATCTTCATCGAGAAGGGCAGGTCCGACACGCCCGTAAGACCATGTTTCTCCGCCGCCTTGAGTGAAAAATAATGATAGGTCTTGGCGCCGACCGTGAGCTTCTTGCGGCTTTTGAAACTGTCGAGCGAGGTCATCGGAATTTTCCCGGAAATCTGATCTGAAAAATGGGAGGCTATTATGCTTATAAATAATTTTTCCGCCGAGAGCTACACGGATGATAGATGAAAAAGCTCATTCGGCGGGATTGGCCGCCCACGGTTTAATCATTATGCGACTTTCTGCCTCAAAGCTCACTGTCGAACGCGGCGGCCGGATTGTCTTTTCGGACCTGTCGTTTGCCCTTGATGCGGGGGCCAGTTTGACCGTCACCGGACCTAACGGCGCCGGAAAGTCGACGCTTCTCCGTGCGCTCGCCGGCTTTTTGCCGTTGACCGGGGGGACCATCTCCTTGACGCCAGCGGCGGACGCGACGCTCGCCGAGCAAGCCCATTATGTTGGGCATACCGATGCCCTCAAAAGTCTTCTCACGGTGACCGAGAATTTGGCGTTCCTTGCCGCGATGCTCGACGCCGGGCATGGCGGCATGGATGTGGAAGCGGCGCTCGCCAAGGTTGGCCTTTCGCATGCCGCCGATCTGCCGGTGGCCTATCTTTCGGCCGGACAGAAGCGGCGCGGGGCGCTCGCCAGGCTTCTCGTCGCACAGCGCCCGCTATGGCTTCTCGACGAGCCTATGACCGCCCTCGACATAGCGTCCCAGGCGCTGATGGCGCAAATCATGGCGGCGCATTTGGCGCAAGGCGGCATGATCGTCGCCGCCACTCATGCAAGGCTCGGTCTTCCAGGCCCTGAACTGCGGCTCGGGGCAATTGCATGAAAAACGCGTGGAACGTGCCGGCAAGGCGCGCGGAAAGATCACCTCTTTTCGCACTTTTCATTCGCGATATGCGCCTTTCGCGGCGCATCGGCGGCGGCACCAGCCTCGGCGTGGTTTTTTTTCTTATCCTTGTCACCGTGAGCGCTTTCGCGATCGGCCCCGATCTCGCGCTTCTCGGCAAGATCGCCCCCGCGATACTCTGGATCTCCGGCCTGCTAGCGACTTTGCTTGGGCTCGACAGGCTTTTCCAAGCCGATCATGAGGATGGATCGCTCGATCTCCTTTTGACGAGCCGCACCCCGCTGGAATTAATTGTTCTCGTGAAATGTCTTGCGCACTGGATTTTGACCGGTCTGCCGCTTGCCGCCGCAGCGCCCTTTTTTGGCCTGATGCTCAACCTGCCCGCGAACCAGCTTTGGAGTGTCACCCTTTCGCTACTTGCCGGCACCCCGGCTCTGACCTTGACCGGCGCGATCGGCGCGGCGCTGACGGTCAGCCTGAGGCGCGGGGGGCTCTTGCTGGCGATCTTGATTTTGCCGCTTTGCGTGCCGGTCCTGATCTTCGGTGTCGCGGCGGCAGGCGCGGGGCAAGGTTCCATTGTCCCCTTCGCAACCCCTTTTCTGATCCTCTGCGCGCTCACCCTGATCGCCCTCGCCGGCGCCCCCTTCGCGGCGGCTTTTGCCTTGCGGCAGACAAGCACGTAATAGGCGTGGGGCTTGGCGCAGGTTCGTGCAAATGCTAGAGCATTTTCAAGCGAAGTGGATCCCAATTCGCGTCAAGAAAATGCGATAAAACAAAGATCTAGAGGTGCTTTCCGATTTTGCGGAATCGGAAAGCGCTCTAGAGCCAGGTAGATCATGACCTTAAAAAAATTGCTGACTTTTTGGGATCCCGCGCTAGAAGGTCTTCCCATGAAAACTTTGCTGCTCACCCCTTGTATGTTCGGAGCGCTGTGCGTGGTGAGCGCCGCTCCGTCCCCGGCGGCCAATTTCCGCCGCCCGGGAGAGTACGAGCTCAGTCAGGCCGATGTCTGCCGGGCGAATTGCAAGGCGAATGCAGATTCCTGCAGGACGCAATGCTCGGATCCCGAGGAGCAGGAGCAGTGCATTGTTAATTGCGATAGCTCCGCGTGTAAGGCGAATTGCGACAGGTTCGAGGACGTATGTAAGCAGCACTGTCAAAGTCCCGGTTGACTTCGGCATGATCGCTGCGAGTTGGATCGCGCGTGATCCCAATAAGCCTCCAACTTTTCTGCAGACCGCGCTCTTGGGCGCCCTTGTCTTCACTTGGAAAACAGCGCCAGCGCCTCGGCGGAAAGCACGCCGCCCGTGATGGCGATCGTGGCGAAGGGGGCGGCGTCCGCCACCACCCGGCTGGTCAGCATGATCTGTCCGATCTTCGTCGCGAGTTCATCGATCGAAGCGGCAAACACCACCCGGCCGATTCCACACCATAGAATGGCGCCCATGCACATGGGGCAGGGTTCGCCGGACGTGTAGAGGGTCGTGCCTTTGAGCTCATCGGCGGGCCGCGCCGCGACGAAGCGGCGAATCGCCACCATTTCCCCGTGCGCCGTTGGATCATTGGCGGTCTTGCCCTGATTGCGCCCGGCCGCGAGGACTTTGCCGTCGCGGACGATAAGCGCGCCGAAAGGGAAGTCCGCCCGCGCGGCCTCGGCGATGGCCAGCCGCATGAAGTCCTCGTCGCCGGGAATTGGCGCCATTTTCGTCGCCTCCGCTTGGGCTCGATCCAGCGTGCTCATGGCTGCCCCGGCGAGACCCGCGCCGAGCAGCGCCGCCAGGGTCTGCCGCCGGTCGTTGCCCTGTGCATGGTTTGGACCACAGCCGTGCCCTCTCATCGCGTTCCCCATTCTGTCCCGCTTCACGCCAAATCCTCATCCTTCAGCGAGACGAAAATCAGCACGCCAAGCATGGTCATGAGCGTGCGGAAGCACTTTGCACGGCATCGAAATCGCGCGCCTGCCACATGCCGAACCATTCGCCGCCCACCGCGACGAAGCCTCCCTCGTAGAGCAAGAAGCCCAGCGTCAGCCCGGCGACTGCCTTATTCTTGGCGCTTTGAAAGAGCGGCGCCTTGGCCCACACCTGCCGGGCCATCGCAACGGCGCCGCCGAGACAGAGGGCCGCCACGGCGATCTCCGTTCCGATGATCAAGATATAGCTGGCATGGTCGAGGAGAGGCGCCGTTATCGCACGCCAATGAATGCGGGACGATGCCGGGACATCGTCCATATCCAGCACCTCGGTGACAAATCCGAAGTTTGTCCAATAGTCGGAGAGATTGCCGAAGGCGACCAGCGCGACATCGAACCCGATGGCGGCGGTGCAGAAAATCTTGGCAAGGCGAATGGCAAGCACGCAGGACTCCCGTGCGCGGACCGATGCCACTCGCTAGCATGATCCGGGCGGGCTGTCCCGGTTTTCGAAAGAAAATTAGGGCGCGATCCCATGCGCCTTCAGAAGCGCATAGCCGGCCGTGCCGAGCCAGGACCCGAGCGCCGCGACATGCGGCAGCAGGTTTGATGCATGCGTGTCGAAATCATCAGCTTCCTTCGCATATTTGACGATCCGCTCGAGCGCTCCCGCGACTTTTCCCTTGTCGGGGTCGGGCTTGCCGGTTTCCTCTCTGGCGCTTCTACGGCGCGGTCGAATTTTCCGCGCTCGCTCACATTCAGCTCGGCCAAGAGGTCCAGGAGGGTGGCCAGTTCGGCTTTGACGTGTACTTGCCCATGGTCGTTGAAACCGCGTTGGCGTCCCCGCTTCGGGCTCGAGCAAGTCGAGTTCGCGCTGGCGCTGGTCGGGAGCAAGCTGCTGACGGGGTTCGGGACACCGGAACTGCCTGCGCTCCAGCACCGTTATGTCGTCGACCTTGCCGAAACGTAGGACAACCTTGTTGCCGTCCCCCGTGACGACGACGCTCAGCGTGAACCGACCGGTCGTTCATTGAACCGTCCTCCGCGGACGTACAAGCAGCGCCGCGCGGCACTAGAAGAATACAAAAAAAGACGGCTAAAAAATAAACGATATACTACTCTTTCGCTTGCGCCAAATTTCAGCATTGTATCGCGCCGCGCCTTGCGAAGATGCGTTTGCGCAGACCGCCAATCGGACAAAAACGTTTCACGTGAAACACTTTTGTCCGATTCGGCCAAGAAATCGGACAAAACGCGTCATTTCGCCGGCGGCGTGCAGACGACGGCATCGTTCAACACATAACAAATCGACATCATGCCGGTGCGCAAATCGACCCGGAACACACCCCCCTCGCCCTGATGGTGGGACGCGACCAGCGAATATTCGCTCGGCGCCTGGGCGCCGGCACCTTCTCCCGGC
>VDMG01000124.1 GCA_006514895.1 Beijerinckiaceae bacterium | reverse complement strand
TTGTCCAAACCACGAAGGCTGCGTAGGTTCTCAACCAGCGACGCTCGCTTCGCGCTTTTCAACATCAAGCGGGACATTGCCGCGGAGACGATCTCATGTATCTCGCGGCCTTTGTCGGTGAGGCTGATTCGCACGGCGCGGCGGTCGATCCGCGAGCGGGCATGATGCAAATAGCCTGTTTCGACTAATTTCTTGACCTTGTAGGAAACGTTCGAACCAAGGTAATAACCGCGCGTGCGCAATTCGCCGGCCGTCAGCTCCTTGTCGGCGATATTATAAAGCAACAAGGCTTGCACGGCATTGACATTGTCGCGGCCCCGCCGGTCGAATTCATCCTTGATCACGTCGAGAAGGCGGCGATGCAGCCGCTCAACAAGTGTCAGGGCTTCGAGATAGGCCGGCCGAACCCCGGCACCTCGCCGATCATTCTGCGGCAATATTCCCTTTCCCGCGATTATCGTTCGGCGCATCTGGACAATATCCTGAATGTGACCGACCGAACTGGCATCGTCACCAGCTTCAGCTCCAAGTCGGAATTGGCGCTCAATCTCTCACGAGCAGACGCGCTTTGACCTTTATGGGTTACAATGCGCCGGTCAACACGCTCGACGTATCGAATTCCAATACGCCCAATCATGTCGATCCGACCAATCAGGTCCGCGGGCAATTGTCCAGCTCAGCGATCGATCATTCCTTGTCCTGAGTTCTGACGCGAAGTGCAACACCCCCGCCGATTAGATATCGGCATGGTTGATCAAGACCTTAGGGAGTGTTGCCATGCGATGCTATTCGCATTTGTCGGATGACGAAAGAGGACAGATTGGTTTGTTGAAGGCCCTTGGCCAGTCGATCGGCGTCATCGCCAAATCGATCCGCCGTCCAAAATCGACCGTGTCGCGCGAACTGTCCCGCAATAGGCTGCCCAGTGGCCGCTACTCGCCGCTTCACGCCGCTGGAGCTTATCAATTGCGCAGGCGGCGTGAAGCGTTGATCGAGAAAGACAGAGCCTTGCGGACCTTCGTTCTCGATCGCCTCGCGGAAGGGTGGACGCCCGAGCAAATCTCGGGCTGGCTGAAAGCAGGAAACGAACGCCGTCTGCGGGCCGTGGGCTGCGAGACGATCTATGCCTTCATCTACCGTGCGTCCCAAAAGGCCGAGCAGCTGTGGCGTTATCTCACGCGACGTCACAAACGCCGCCGTCCGCGCCGATCGAGGCCTTCGCGAGATACAATTAAGAATCGCGTTTCCATCCATGAACGGCCCAAGAATATCGACGCCAGAAGCGAGGCTGGCCATTGGGAAGGTGACCTTATCATCTGCAAGCGCACACGGCCCGTGCTTGTTCTTCACGAACGCAAATCCCGTGTGACGATCGCAGCCAGACTCGTCGGGAAGACCGCCGCCGAGACCATTTCGGTCATGCTGGCGATCTTCGCCCGCATCGAACCCGCGCTGCGCAAGTCCATTACTTTCGACAATGATACCGCCTTCGCCCAGCACGCTCTTCTTAGGACCATGCGCGCCATGACCACTTGGTTTTGCGACGCCTACGCGTCGTGGCAGAAAGGCGGAGTCGAAAACGCTAATGGCCGATTACGACGATGGCTGCCGCGTCAAATCGATATCGACAAAGTGTCCGACGAAGAAATCCAGGACATCGTCCTCACTGCCAATCTCACGCCGAGAAAATGCCTCGGTTTCAAGACGCCATTCCAGGCGATCCTCAAAGAGCTTGGCAAAGACGTGCAAATCCGGTTCTCATAGACCCGTTGCACCTCGCTCCAGAATCCACGTTCCCATCAACGCGAGCCAGTTTTTATCTTGTCGTCGACAGGATTAACATCGCGGTAAGGAAAAGTATCGACCCGGAACTAAAAAACGGTCAAGCGTCTGCTCTTTTAAACGACCCAGCACGGAATTAAAAGCTTCATGGCCGCAATCGCTCTCCCGCGATCGTCATCTGGTGGCTATAATGAGTCCGGACCCTAATCGCGAGTCCACTGCATACTGTAACTGCAAAGTATTGGGGACGGGATGCGCCGACCTCGGAGAAACACCCTGGAAAGGTCTTGACCTGTACTTTCCAAATTTAAAATTCGTCAGTTTGCTTAGGACCCTTTTGGGTCAAGGATTTACGGCTGATCTCATAGGCCCAGACACTTCTTCAGGTTAGGCGGGATCTGCACCGGGCGCAACCTCCACCTCAAATCAAAGTATTCCCCAATCTCCGGGACGTCTGTGCTTCGATTCGGTCTGGCTTCGTCAAGCAGGGCGTCCACCGTTGCCACTTCCTACGACCCGTCTTGGTTGTGCGGCACAAGCGGCTCAACGAGCAACAATTTAAGCAATGTCACAGTTACGAAGGAATCAAAAGATTCAACGGTTGAAAAGGATACTTCGACATCTAAAACTACGAACGCGTCAGCGGGTTCAGTACCGTTAAATACTCCAACTTCCAAGAAAGCAACAGCATCGACAGATACAGCGCAGCGCTATAAGTTAATTATGCGCTTAGAATGGTAGGTGTAGGTTGAGATGACATTTGTATTAAGGTCAACCAACCGGCGTTTTTAACTTTCTCGGCAGTGTATATAGGACACAAGAAGTTATGACCGTTATCCCTTATTATTCAGTGCTTCCAAGAGCTCTTCTGGGGCTTGAGCCATTCTTAAATATTGTATCAGACCGGATCGGAGACGTTTGCTACACATATGTTGTCTACGGAGGACAATCATACTGCGTGCCAAGTGACTCTGCGCACACGGCCATGCTACTTGATATTCCTGAGAACCTAAGGAACCTGAGCATCCAACCGTCCGATCTCAACTCTGCCTTTACAGTGCGGCTACAGAATCCTTGATCACTATCGTGTGCGGATCGAGGCTGCGCCTAGTCTAGCAAGCGGTTGTTAAAACGGTGGCCTAATTGGGTCGGGGTGATGGCGCAGGAGCGAAGATTTCGAGGTCCGCTGGGGGGTGTCATTCAAACCGAGACGCTGGCGCGTTTCACTCCTTGGGAAAATCTAATCCCATTTCGCGATAGCGCTCCGGATCGTCGAGCCAATTCTCGCGCACCTTGACGAACAAAAAGAGATGCGCCTTTTGTCCGGCCGCCTCGCTAATCTCCTTGCGCGCCGCGGTCCCGATCGCCTTGATGGTGCGGCCGCCTTCGCCGATCACAATCTTCTTGTGGCCTTCGCGTATCACATAGATCGTCTGCTCGATCCGCACCGATCCGTCCGGCAAATCTTTCCAAAGCCCGGTTTCGACCGTCGAGGCGTAAGGCAATTCATCGTGCAGGCGCTCGAAAATTTTCTCGCGCGTGATTTCGGCGGCGAGCAGGCGCAGGGGCATGTCCGAAATCTGATCTTCCGGATAAAGCCATGGGCCAGGCGGCATCAGCGCGCCGAGTTCTTGCTTGAGTTTGCCTACCCCGTGGCCGCGCAACGCCGAGATCATGAAGGTTTGCGCGAAGGGAAGCACGCCGTTGAGCTTGGCGGCGAGTTCGAGAAGCTTTGGCGGTTCCACCGTATCGATCTTGTTGAGCACAAGGATCTTCTTGGCGGCGAAATCCGGCAACCGGCCGAGAATGGCTTCGACTTCGGCGTCGATGCCTTTATGGGCATCGACGAGCAGGGCGACCGCATCGGCGTCGCCCGCGCTGCCCCAGGCGGCTCCCACCATGGCCCGGTCGAGCCTGCGTTTCGGCGCGAATATTCCCGGCGTGTCGACGTAAATGATTTGGGCGGCGCCTTCCAGCGCAATGCCGCGGACAGTGCCCCGTGTTGTCTGAACCTTGCGGGAAACGATCGAGACTTTGGTTCCAACGAGCTGGTTGATAAGCGTCGATTTGCCCGCGTTCGGCGCGCCAATCAATGCAACGAAACCGCAAGCAGTTCCAGCGTCCGGTCTGCTCTTCACGCGGCGCCCTTTTGCCCAGTTTGGCCGATGCCCTCGCGCGCGATGAACGCCGCCGCCGCCGCTTGCTCGGCAGGCCGCTTCGCAAAGCCTCTCGCCTCGGCATACGGGAAGCCCGGCACTTCGACGGATACCGTGAATTCCGGCGCATGGTCGGGACCCGACCGGGCGGTCTCGCGGTAGAGCGGCGCCGGCAGGCCGCGTGCTTGCGCCCACTCTTGCAGCAAAGTCTTCGGATCGCGCAGCGGGTGCTCCGGCGAGAGCATCCGGGCGCCGAAGGCGGCGGCCACGACGGCCTTGGCCGCGCCATAGCCCGCGTCGAGGAAAACAGCCCCGATGATCGATTCGCACACGTCGCCCAGTATGGTCACGTTGGCGGCGCCGGCCTGCTTTTCGCTGTCGCCTAGCCTTATGTGGGAGTCGATGCCCCACGCGAGGGCGGCCTCGGCGCAGCTCTCCTTCCGCACGAGGCCGGCGAGGCGGCGCGAGAGCTCGCCCTCGTCCGCCTCGGGAAACGCCGCGTACAACATTTCGGCAACGGCAAGACCCAAGACGCGATCGCCGAGGAATTCGAGCCTTTGGTAGGTTTCGCGCTTGCGTCCCGTCGCCGCGCTAACATGAGTGAGGGCCGCCGCGATCAGTTTGCCATCGGTGAAGACATGCCCGATGCGCTCCTCGTGCGTTTTCAAGTCCCGATCTTGCAAGTCCCGATCTTGCCGCGCCATCCTATTTCACGGTTTTGAGCATTCTATCCCAGCGCAACGTCCAGGGCCACTCCCAGAATGCCCAGGGCGGCTCGCCCTTGCCGACCGAAAAGAAGATCAATTCGGCGCGGCCCACAAGATTCTCGAACGGTACATAACCAACGCCCCCTTGATCGGGAGGAACCCGGCTGTCGGTCGAATTGTCCCGGTTGTCGCCCATCATGAAATAATTTCCCTCCGGCACCTCGAACACCGGTGTATTGTCGTTATATCCGCTGTCGCCCTGAATCTCGATGATCGTGTGGCTGACCCCGCCAGGCAGTGTCTCGCGATACGTCGGCACATCGGTCTCGCGCCCATAAAAATCCTCGGTATGGGCCTTGGCAATCGGCTCGCGCGGCACGAGCTCGCCATTGATGTAGAGGCGGCCCTCCCTCATTTGAATCCTGTCACCCGGCAGGCCGATCACGCGCTTGATGTAGTCCGTCTGTCCGTCGCGCGGAAGCTTGAAGACGGCAACGTCGCCGCGTTTCGGCGGCGAGGCGAAAATCCTGCCGGAAAACATGTGAGGGCTGAACGGAAACGAATGATCGGAATAGCCATAGGCATATTTTGACACGAAAAGATAATCGCCGATCTGCAAGGTCGGGATCATCGAGCCGGAAGGAATATTGAACGGCTGAAACAAAAAGGTGCGAACGACGAGGGCAATCAGCAGCGCCTGGACGATGACCTTCAAGGTATCGCCCTTGCTGCCTTCCTTGGCGCTGTGCTTCATTCCGGGGCCTTTCCGATCCAACCGTGCGGGCTCTGTCATCTCATCTTCTTTCTAAGGTTTTCTTGCCGAGGAAACGCTTCTTCCGATCCGGGGCGCCGCCGTCAGCGCCCAGGGAGGTTTTCCCCCGCTCGGGGGCGTACGCCGGTGCCGGGCGCTCTTCCGCGATTGGCCGCTCCAAAGCCTTCCAGGATGGCGAATAACCTTGGACGGACTTCACGATCCCCCGGCCACGTGGCCGGGGGATTACGAACTTCCAACGAGTTGCGGGAGGTTCTACCGCGCCCCCTCCAATGTGCACAAGGAATAAAGGCCGTAAAGGGGCGTGTCGATAATACCGTCCGGCCGGTAGTCCCGATATAGATCGGCCGTCTTCCGGTTCTCGAGGATCGACATGCCCGCTTGCCGCGCGAGCTCCTGCAGGTTGCCGATCCCGAAGGTCCAGGGAGCCCCCATGGCGGCAAAGCTCTCGACGAGAGCCGTTATTGCGGGATCCCCAGTGCTCTTGGCGATGACTTCGGGGGCCATATAATCGAAAGCTAATGTAACCCGCTCGACACGCTTTGCGATATTGATCATTACTTGCCGCACCGAGTCCGCTGTAAGGTACATTGTATTGCCTTCCCAGATGAAATGCGCTGGCAGGCTGAAATCGAATCCCCCGCTTTCGAGCAGGGTGTTCAGATCGTCTGAAACGTAATCGCCTGAAATGTAGTTCGTGCCGGCGCGAATATTGTTTGCCTCGAGCCGTGCCTTTTTAAAGTTCAGCGTGCCTGGATCGTCGATTTCGAAATAATTGACGCCCGCGGTTTGTTTCCGGATGGACCGCGTGTCGAAACCGGAACCAAGGACGACGACCTGGCGAAAGCCCTGCCGCAGCTGCTCGTCAAGCCGGTCATCAAGGTAGCGGGTTCTGACCTTAATCATTTGTTTAATAGGAGGAAAGACGGTCAAAAAACCGTCCGCCGCTTTCTTTGTGGCATCGTCGAGAAAGAGCGAAACGATCTCGTCACGAAATAGGGGCGCCGTCCCTGGTTCTGTTGCCTTACCCTCTGGATCGGACATCGGCGGCATCCATAAACTTAGAGTGATGGTTCACCCATATCCGAACGATCGCCGATCACCTCGATAATCACCTGCGCCTGGGCCAAGGGATATTCGTCGGAAAGGGTGAGATGGATAATCGCCCTATGGCCTTTCGGGGTCAGGGCTTCGAGCCGCGTCGCCGCGCCGCCAGTCAAGCGCAATGTGGGCTTGCCGGACGGCAGATTGACGACGCCCATGTCGCGCCAGGAAATCCCCGCGCGAAGTCCGGTGCCGAGCGCCTTGGCGCAGGCTTCCTTGGCGGCGAAGCGCTTCGCGTAAGAGGCAGCGCGGCCCGCCCGCCCATCCGATTTCAGCCGCTCGGTCTCGGTGAAGCATCGCCGGACGAACCGCTCCCCGAAGCGCGCAAGCGAGTCCTCGATGCGCCTGATATCGCAGAGGTCGTTGCCGAAGCCGATGATCATTTCTTCCGCTTGGCCTCACACATGGGTCCGTGAGCCGGTCGCCAGCGCCCGCCCTTCATCCATCGCCGCCCGCATCTTGGCGATCGCCGCCTTAAGGCCGGTGAAGACCGCCTCGCCGATCAGAAAATGACCGATATTGAGTTCGGCGATTTCCGGCAAGCTTGCGACGGTTTTGGCTGTGGCGAAATCGAGGCCGTGTCCGGCATGACATTCGAGTCCCTGGCCGCTCGCGAGCGTCACCACCGTGTTGATCCGCGCGAATTCCCGCGCGGCGCGCTCGCTTTGGTGATGGGCGAGCGCGTCACACCAGGCGCCGGTATGCAATTCGATCACCGGCGCTCCGATCGAGCGCGAGGCCTGCACGGCCTCCAAGGACGGCTCGATGAACAAGGAGACGCGCACCCCGGCCTTGCCAAGCTCGGTGGTGACGATTTTTAAATGATCGTGGCCGCCGATGACGTCGAGGCCGCCTTCGGTCGTGCGCTCGCTGCGTTTTTCCGGGACGAGACAACAGGCATGCGGCCGCGTGTCGAGGGCAATCGCAACCATGTCATCGGTTGCCGCCATCTCGAAATTCAGAGGTTTCAAAATCTCCCGTTTCAGCCGCGCCATGTCCTCGTCGCGGATATGGCGCCGGTCCTCGCGCAAATGCGCGGTAATGCCATCGGCGCCAGCTTCTATGGCAAGGTGTGCCGCACGCACAGGATCGGGGAAGACGCCGCCCCGCGCATTGCGCAAGGTCGCGACATGATCGACATTGACGCCGAGACGCAGGTAACGCGACCCTTCCATTATCCGTTCACCCGCTCGACCTTGCTGACCACAGGCCGCGCCCTCAAATGCGAGACGATCGTGTTCAAATGCTTCAAATCATTGACCTCGATATCGATCGTCATTTCGCGAAAGTCGGCCGATAATGGCTTGATCACGATATTGTCGATATTGGCCGCGTGATCGCCGATCACGGTCGCGATCGTTCCCAAGGTGCCGGGCTCGTTGATCGCGGTGACGCAAATCCGTGCCGGAAACAGTTCATGGCGGCTCTCCTCGATGTCCCAGCGCACATCGAGCCACCGTTCCGGCTCTTCGTCGAAGGCGGTGAGATCGGGAGATTGAATGGGATAGATGGTGATTCCCTCGCCAGGGGTCAGAATGCCGACGATGCGGTCGCCGGGCACTGCGCCGCCGTTCGGAGCAAAGCGCACCGGCAAATCGCCATGCGAGCTTTGGATGGGAATTAAACTCTGATCCGACTCGCCGCCGCCCGGAAATTTGAAAACCAAACTCGTCGCCTTCTTCATGCCAAACCAGCCAGCTTCCCCGCGCGGACGCGGGACACTCGCCTTGCGTTCTTCCATGAATTCCGGATAGACCGCCCGGACAACGTCGCCGGAAAACATTTCGCCGCGGCCGACGGCGGCAAGCGCCTCCTCGATCGTTGCCCGTGCCAGCCGCGGCAATGCGCTTTTCAGCTTATCTTCCGTAAAAGCCTTGCCGGCCCGTTCGAAAGCGCGAGTGACGATCTGGCGTCCGAGAGTGGCATATTGCGCCCGCACGGCATCGCGGGTAGCCCGCCTTATCGCGGAGCGCGCCTTGCCGGTCATAACCAAGCCTTCCCAAACGGCGGGCGGGGTCTGGCCTTCGGCGCAGGCGATCTCGACCTCATCGCCGTTCTGCAATTCGGACAAGAGAGGCGCATGGCGGCCGTTGATCTTGGCGCCAACCGCGGAATTGCCGACGTCGGTATGAACCGCATAAGCGAAATCGACTGGCGTCGCGCCGCGCGGCAGGGCGATCAACCGGCCGTTCGGCGTGAAACAAAACACCTGGTCATGAAAGAGTTCGAGCTTTGTATGCTCCAGAAATTCCTCGGGCGTGTCGCCTTCCGCGAGCAAGGCGACCGTGCGGCGCAGCCATTGGTAGGAGCGGCTCTCGCTCGTCAAGCTCTCCTTGCCAGCGATGCGCCCATCCTTGTAGAGAGCGTGCGCGGCAATCCCATTGCGGGCGATGTCGTGCATCAGCGCCGTGCGCACCTGGAGTTCGGCGCGCTGCCGGCCCGGACCAACGACGGTTGTATGGACCGACTGATAATCGTTTTGCTTCGGCGTCGAAATATAATCCTTGAAACGGCCCGGAACGACGGCCCACTTGGTATGCACCACACCGATGACGCGATAGCAATCCTCGACGTTTTCAACGACAACGCGGAAGCCGAAAATGTCGGATAGCTGCTCGAAAGCGATCGATTTCCGCTCCATCTTGCGCCACACCGAATAAGGCTGTTTCTGCCGCCCTTCGACCCTGGCGTCGATGCCCCTCGCGGCGAGTTCGGCGGTTAGCTCCTTCTCGATCGTGGCGATGATTTTCCCGTTCTTTTGGCGCAGATCGGCGAGTCTGGCGGCGATCATCGCATAGGCATCCGGCATGAGATGGCGAAAGGCCAAATCCTCAAGCTCGTCACGCAATGTCTGCATACCCATGCGGCCGGCGAGCGGCGCGTAGATATCGAGGGTCTCCTCGGCGATCCGCGCGCGCTTCTCCGGGGCCACGAAATACAGCGTGCGCATATTGTGCAGCCGGTCGGCGAGCTTGACGAGAAGCACCCGGACATCCTCGGCCACGGCGAGGAGAAGCTTGCGGAAATTTTCCGCTTGCTCGGCGCGCTTCGAGACAAGATCAAGCCGCTTGAGCTTGGTCAGCCCGTCGACAAGGCGGCCAATGTCGCTGCCAAAAAGCTTGTCGATTTCCTCCCTTGTCGAATCGGTATCCTCGATCGTGTCGTGCAAGACAGCCGCGACGATCGTCGAATCGTCGAGCTTCATGTCGGTGAGGATGGCGGCAACTTCGAGGGGATGCGAAAAATAAGGGTCGCCGGATGCGCGCTTTTGCGCCCCATGCGCCTTCATGGCATAGACATAGGCGCGATTGAGCGAGACTTCGTCGGCTTGCGGATTATAGCGCCGCACCCGGTCGACAAGTTCGTATTGCCGCATCATGATCGTGGAGGTCCGCGACAGAAGGCGTTAGTTCACGATCCGGTTCTGGATCATGCTCTTAAACGCTTTTTTACCAGGCGATCTTATCCGAAAACTCTGCAACTTTCCGGAAATTATGCGCCCGGAGCGCGGCGCCGCGCGGCCGCGCCGTCGCCTTTATGGCATTTATGGTATGATGCGATCGCCGCCGTCCTGGCCTTGGCCCGCTCCGAGAGTGCTTTCAGATTCCGCGGAATCTGAAAGCACTGGATCTTTGTTTTATCGCATTTTCTTGACGCGAGCCGGGATCCCCTTCGCTTGAAAATGCTCTAGGGCTCAGTCGCCGTCGTCCTCGGTGTCGGCTGGCGGCACGAGGCCTTCGAGCCCCCGCAAAAGGTCTTCCTCGGTCATCCGGTCGAACTGCATGTTCCCCAAGGCATCGGCTTGCAATCCTTCGGGCGCCGAGGACAGCGCCGGAACGGCTTCGGCTTCGGGTTCGTCCACTTCGACATGTTTTTGCAAGGATTGGATAAAATCTTCTTTAAGATCATCCGGCGCCAAGGAGGACTCCGCGATCTCGCGCAGAGAGATCACGGGATTTTTATCATTGTCGCGGTCAACCATGATCGGCGCGCCGGCGGCGATCATCCGCGCCCGGTGGCTGGCGATGAGAACAAGTTCGAAACGATTCTCGACCTTGTCGATACAGTCTTCAACCGTGACGCGGGCCATGCCGTGCGCACTCCTTGTTAATGAGTCCTTTTTGGATTAAAATTAATCTACAGTTTTTAGGTTCGCTTTGGCAACCTCGAACTTGGCAACCCGGAATTGAGAGCCACCCGGAAGGCCAAAAAGGCAGGATAACTCGCGGCGCAAATCGCGCCGCGGCGAGGGTGCGTCTTAATATAATCACTTTGATGCGGAACCTAAGCATTGTAAGCAGACCCCTTGACGCAAGGCGAAGTCAGGCCCACTTGAATCTACTTCCATTTTCGTTGGACGTGGACTAATGCACCAACTAATGGTTGCTGGCTCGGGAGATGTTGCTATTGCTCCTCGCTAGATAAATAATGACGAAGAATATCACAATATAACTCTACGAGACAGAATATGGCTGATCAGGAGCGGATAGCACTTTTCATCGATGGCGCGAATTTATACGCGACCGCTAAATCGCTGGGTTTCGACATCGACTACAAGCGGCTGCTCAAGGAATTTCAAAGCCGGGGAAAATTGATCCGGGCATTTTATTATACTGCCCTGGTGGAGGATCAGGAATATTCCTCGATCCGGCCGCTCGTCGATTGGCTGGATTACAACGGCTTCGCCGTGGTAACCAAACCGACAAAGGAGTTCGTTGACTCGCTCGGCCGGCGCAAGGTCAAGGGCAATATGGATATCGAACTTGCCGTGGACGCCATGGAAATGGCCGATCATATCGATCATCTCGTGCTTTTTTCCGGTGACGGCGATTTCCGCTCTTTGGTCGAAGCGGTGCAGCGTAAAGGGGTCCGCGTATCCGTTGTTTCCACGAATGCGACGCAGCCTGCCATGGTGGCCGACGAATTGCGCCGGCAGGCGGACGAATTCATCGACATTGTGCATCTTGCCCCGAAAATCGGCCGCGATCCTGGCGACAGGCTCGATCGCCCGCAAAAGGTGCAGGAGCGGCGCCCGGTGCCGGCGGGCAACTTCGATCCAGCGCTAACCGACGATCGCCCGTAAATCGTCTGGCGCGAAATCCATTGGAGTGAACGAAAAACCCATCGTTCAGGCGCCCCGGGAACGCCCTCTTTCCCACGAACCCAATTTGGATTGCGGGTTCTGTCCGCGCCTTGCTGTCTTTCGCAATTCGCTCAGGGCAACGCGGCCGGAATGGCACAATGCGCCGGTTCCTAGTTTCGGAGCGCGCGACGCGCATCTTCTCGTGGTTGGTCTCGCGCCCGGTCTGCGCGGCGCCAACCGCACGGGGCGGCCCTTTACCGGCGATTTCGCCGGCGATCTTTTATATGAAACATTGATCGAATTCGGCTTTGCCACCGGCACTTATGGCGCCCGGTGCGACGATGGCTTGCGGCTCGTCTCCGGCGCGATCACCAATGCCGTGCGCTGCGTGCCGCCGCAAAACAAGCCGGCACCGTCTGAAATACAAAACTGCCGCCCTTTCCTCGCCGCGACGATTGCGGCCATGCCCCGTCTTCGCGCGATCGTGGCGCTTGGCCGGGTTGCCCATGAGTCGATTGTTCGCGCCTTCGGCCTGAGGCTTGCGGTTTTTCCCTTCGCGCATGGCGCCGAACATGTCCTGACCGCGCTAGATCACCAATCCAAAATCATGAAGGTGATCGATTCCAAGAGTTCAGAGCGGGATGCGGCGGTTTCCACTTTTCCTCATCCCGCTCGAGAAGCCGAAGTGGCGGTCATCAGCTCTCCCCCAAGTGCAAAGACGCACGCAAGCGCGAGGACGGTTGTGCTCTTCGACAGTTATCACTGCTCCCGCTACAACACGAACACAGGCGTGCTGACGAAAGATATGTTCCGGGCTGTTTTCGCCAAGGTTCGGGAAAGCCTCGGGAGTCCATAATTCGGCTCCCCGGAGGGGGCCAAGGAGGTTTCCTCCCGCTTTCGAGCATGGATCTTGAGTATGAGGGTGGCGGCGCTAGACCATGATCGCTTCAAAGTGAATCGCTCATGGTCTCTATCTGTTTGTTTTAATGATCTTATCCAAAAAGTCTGCAACTTTTTGGGATCCTGCTCTAAGCTAAAAACCCGCCGCAGCGGCCGGCGGCAGGTTTTTGGACAGGCGCGCACTGCATGCAGCCACCCTGCCCCGTTCTTCCCGCCGTCTCGACGCCGGGACAGCGGCCGCCTCGCTGTTCGCGCATGGAGGCCTTCTGCTCGCCATTGCGCTCCTCGATCCGCACTCCAGTTTCCCCATACTGGCGCGCGAAATCCCGGTCGAAAGGGTCCGGACCCATTAACGGGTAGAGCGCTCTGGGATTCCCAAGATCCCGCGAATCTGATTCCGTTCTCTCATGGAGGACGGCTATGGCAG
>VDMG01000246.1 GCA_006514895.1 Beijerinckiaceae bacterium | reverse complement strand
GAATCGATCACTGTCCTTGGCGCACTTCAGGCCAGTAAAGCCGTGAAGGCGGCGCTCTCCGATCGCATCGGATGATCAACCAGGCACCGATATCCAACGAGGATACACGCATGAAGAATGTCTTCAGCACCGCAATGCGTTTGGCCACGCAACTCACGCGGGAGCAAAATGTCATTCAGGCAGCGCAGCTGATAAAGCGCACTCTCTTGAGGCGAGATCACGCCCTTTCGCCGGACGAACAGTCGCCCGAAAGTTCTCGGTTGGGCGAGCTGCAAACCGATGCGGCCGAGAGTTTGGGAGCGTTCGAACAGCCCCGGCAAGATATCAAAAATGCGAGCGCTGGCTTGCGTGCCCCAGCTGAACGGCGCTCAGCCGCGCGAATAAAAAGGCCACTGGGAGAGGTCTTGGAGTTGTTGCGTCAGGGCGATCTTCCGAGCTTCGGTTTTGACTCGGCGCCGTTCCTGACGTCACGCAAAGTGCCGCTGGTGCCGGTGCCCGATGGGGCAGTTTATCTCTCGCGAACCTTCACCTGCGCGGCTGGTTCACGGGACTACAAGGTCTATATCCCAAGCCGCAAATTTGCTTGGAAGCGCCCCTTGATTGTCATGCTCCACGGCTGCACGCAAAACCCCGACGACTTCGCAGTGGGGACGGGTATGAACCGGCTTGCGGAAGAACATGGCTTCATCGCCGCCTATCCGGGACAACCGGTGAGCGCCAATCAAACAGCGTGCTGGAACTGGTTCAATCTTACGGACCAGACGCGCGATAGCGGGGAACCGAGTATCATCGCCGGGATTACGCGCACACTCGTGGCGGAGTTCGATATCGATGCCGAGCGGGTCTATGTGGCGGGCCTTTCCGCGGGCGGCGCCATGGCCGCGGTCATGGGCGCGACCTATCCCGAACTTTACGCCGCGACAGGCATTTCACTCCGGCCTTCCTTACGGGTCTGCCACCGACTTGGCGTCCGCATATGCTGCCATGCGCGGCACCACCGTTTCATCAGTGCGCCGGCGTGGAAATAGTCGTGCCAAGAGCGCGAATGGCCACGTTCGCACCATTATTTTCCATGGCGCGTCCGACCAGATGGTGCATCCCTCGAACGCCGAAATGATTGTTGCCGGAGCCCGCGCCGGCCTCACCGGCCCACGGCAGGAGACACAACAAGAAGGTTCCGCAAAAGGCCGCGTTTATACGCGAATGGTGATCGCCGGCGCGGATGGCGTTCCTCACGTGGAATATTGGGCCATCGCTGGTCTGGCGCACGCCTGGTCTGGCGGCAGCCCGGACGGTTCATACACAGATCAGCAGGGGCCCGACGCGTCACGCGAAATGCTGCGCTTCTTTTTGGCAAGCCCGGCGAAGCCATCGACGCGTTGATTTAAGCAATTGCGGTAGCAAACTCCCGAAGAGCGCTGAGTTAACGGTCTTTAGATTGGAGGCGCGCGATACGCGGGGCAGTTTCAGCGATGGCCCCGGAACTGTGGAAGCTGGGGTTGAGATTTCAGTCACTGTCATTGAAAATCGCAGCGCGGCATTAACTGTTAATCGATCGGTCGCAGGTTCGTGTCCTGCTCAGGGAGCCAACACCATTCCATTTTTCTTTTGTGTTTATAAAGGCTTAAGGCCATCGTAGCGCTTCCTTCGGTGCCACTCCGAGCCAGGACCTGCACTCGATGGTTGCCTTATCCGACGGTTTTTTTACGGTAGTATCGCCGCTCGGGCGTCTATTCTATAGATGCCGCCTTAACCCTCCCGGATTTGACAGTTTACGCTTTCGAGCCGCAGCCCTCACTCGCATATCATATCCGACGATCCATCGAAGCCAACGGCCTGCAACGAGTAAGGTGTTTAGAGGTTCTTCTCGGACAAAAAGATGGGGAAAGCGTTCTCCATATTCCAAGTCATTCTATGCACGCCTCAATTGTTCCGCGTGAAGAACGTTCTCGAGAGCTGAGACTCCCTATGCGCACGTTGGACAGCCTTATTATGTCGAAAGAAATCGAAGCTCCCGACGTTATCAAGATCGACGTCGAAGGTGCTGAGACCACGGTTTTTGAGGGGGCCCGTCAGACTCTACGAACCAACAATCCCAGCGTCATTTGTGAAGCCGATGAAAATTTGGTCCGCATGGGTTTGCAAGTCGAGAATGTATTTGACTGCCTATCGCAAGCCGCGCCTTATACGTTTTATAGAATTGATCCGGACGGGAATCTCGTAAATACAAAAGCTCCCTATCGTTTCGGCAATTACCTAGCTTTGGCTCCACGTCATCTCGAGAGAATTTAGGAGCGTCTATCGAGACCCATGCGCGAGATGGTCTTTTGGCAAGCCACGCAGCGCCCCGCCATAACTGCGAAGTGTCTCGTTCCCCCAGGCTGCGTCCAGCGGCTATGCGTTCCCTCAGCCTGGAAACCGTCCTCATCCCTCCGCCGCCACGTCGAAAGCGCCGCGGTCGATGCCGCCACCGACCAAAATCGCCCTCTTGCCCGAATGATTGGGCGCGCCGACGACGCCTTCCTGTTCCATCCGCTCAACGAGGGAAGCGGCTTTGTTATAGCCGACGGATAGGCGGCGCTGGATGTAGCTCGTCGAACATTTCCGGTCGCGGAGAACGATATTGACGGCGCGGTCGTAGAGATCGCCCGCTTCCTCGGCGTCCATGCTGCCGGGCGCCGGTCCGTCGGTGTTCTCTGCCTCCCCGGCATCGTCCTCGCTGGTGATCGCGTCGAGATATTCCGGCTGGCCTTGAGTCTTCAGATGCGCGACAATCTTTTCGACTTCGCCGTCGGCGACGAAAGGCCCATGCACGCGCGAAATGCGCCCTCCCCCCGCCATGTAAAGCATGTCGCCCTGGCCAAGAAGCTGCTCGGCGCCTTGCTCGCCCAGAATGGTGCGGCTGTCGATTTTGGAGGTCACCTGAAACGAAATGCGGGTCGGGAAATTCGCCTTGATCGTGCCGGTAATGACGTCGACGGACGGTCTCTGCGTCGCCATGATGAGGTGAATGCCCGCCGCACGCGCCATCTGGGCAAGCCGCTGGATCGCGCCTTCGATGTCCTTGCCCGCGACCATCATCAGGTCGGCCATCTCGTCGACAATCACCACGATGACAGGCAGAACCGAAAGCTCCATCGCCTCCTGTTCGTAGATCGCCTCGCCGGTCTCGCGATCGTAGCCGGTCTGCACCGTCCGCATGAGTGTCTCGCCCTTGGCGCTCGCTTCGGCGACGCGGGCGTTGAACCCTTCGATATTGCGGACCCCGAGCTTCGACATTTTCTTGTAGCGGTCCTCCATCTCGCGGACTGCCCATTTCAAGGCGACGACGGCTTTCTTCGGGTCGGTCACGACCGGCGTCAACAAATGCGGAATGCCGTCATAGACCGACAATTCGAGCATTTTCGGATCGACCATGATGAGGCGGCATTCCTGCGGCTTCAGCCGGTAGAGCAGCGACAGGATCATGGTGTTGATGGCAACCGACTTGCCCGACCCCGTCGTGCCGGCGACGAGAAGATGCGGCATTCTGGCGAGGTCGACGATGATCGGCTCGCCGCCGATTGTCTTGCCAAGCGCGATCGCCAGCCGGTGTTTGGTTTTCTCGAAATCCTGGGAACCCAGCAATTCGCGCAGATAAACAGTCTCGCGGCGCTGGTTCGGCAATTCGATGCCAATCGCGTTGCGCCCCTGAACCACGGCGACGCGGGCCGAGAGGGCCGACATGGAGCGCGCGATATCGTCGGCAAGTCCGATGACCCGCGAGGATTTGATGCCGGGCGCGGGCTCGAGCTCATAAAGCGTCACCACCGGACCTGGCCGCACATGAAGGATCTCGCCCTTGACGCCGAAATCCTCGAGTACGCCCTCAAGCAGCCTGGCGTTCTGGCCGAGCGCGTCCTCGGATACCTTGTTCGCCGCCGAATTCCTTGGCTCGGCGAGGAAGTGCAGCGGCGGAAATATATAATCATTCCGTGCAAGCCGGTCGAGCAATGAGGGCTGCGTCTCCTTGAGCGCGCGCGCGCCGGGCTTCAGCGCGGCCGCGACCGGCGCGATGACGCGGCGCGGCGCATAGATATCCACGTCCTGCTTTTGCCTGGGCACGGTCCTGCTTGCCTCGCGCGTTGCGGGTGGCGCATAGGCGCGCGGGTCGAAATTGGTGTCCATTGGCTCGGATCGCGGCCATTGCAGCGGCTCAGCCGCGAGATCGAGTGGCCGCTCGAAAAAGTCTTCGGGCTCGCGCGCCCCTACGGACCGTGCGGCCGGTTGCGAGGCACGCCGGCGCGCGATTTGACGCGCCACGGCGGCTTTGAGGCTGAGACCGGCATGAATGAGGGCGCCGAGCAAGATCAGCGCGGCGCCGGGCTCGCCAGCCTCGTCGCCATCCTCCGGTGCCGGGGCGCCGTGCCGGTCCGGGATAGGATCATGACCGTCTTCGCTTGAGTCGTCCGCCGTATAATCGCGCAGACCGATGCAGGCCGACAGGCAAAGAATCGTGCCTCCCGTCAGAATTGCGGCAAACCCAAGCATTAGAGCTCCGTGCCCGGCGAGCAGCCGGGTGGGAACCGCGAGAATGGCATCGCCGGCGACGCCGCCAAGACCGGTTGGCAAAGGCCAGCGGGTGGTGACCGGCAGAAGCGAGGTGAGCCCCGCCGAAAGGAACCCGCCGGCGAGCCATAGCAGCAGCCGGGTTTTCAGCCGTTCGAGGCGCCGAGCGGCGATGAGCCGCCATCCCCAAAGGGCCAATGGCGCCAGAAACGCAATCGCGGAGACGCCGAGTATTTGCATGATAAGGTCGGCGGCGGCCGCCCCCGGCGCGCCAAGGAGATTATGCACCGGCCCCCGAGCCGCGTGGTTAAAGCTCGGGTCTTCGACCGACCACGAAGAAAGCGCCAAGGCAATCGCCGCCGTCGCGCCGATCAGGCCAAGTCCGGCAAGCTCGGCGCCGCGCCGCAATGCGAAGGCGCGCAGGGACTCTGGTATATGGCCGAGAGCCGAAAAATCCGTGGTTGTCCGCATTCGATCCCGCCGCCGCCGTCCCGCCACCGCCATTTTTGCTTGGTCCTTCAGCTGGCCGCGCCGGCGATTAGAATGCGATCCGCGAAATTAAAGCTTGATTTCGCTATGGAAATCACGGGTTTTTGACGCGCGATAGCTGCGCGTGTGCCGCAAATTACCAAGCTGCGGTTAAAGGTGTTTTAACCTTGCGCCGCCGCTTCGGAATTGCCGCGTGGCGAGAGCATTTTCGAGCGAAGCGGATACCGGTTCGCGGCAAGAAAATGCGATAAAATAAAGATCTAGAGCGGTGCCTTGATTTTCGTCGCTGGCCGGCCTTGACGCCTATTAACCCCTAGCTTATGAGCTATCTCCTCCCAGATTGAACAAGGGACGATGAGGCTGCAGGCCTTTGGCCCGGCCAGCGAACGCCGTCGAAAGGCGAGATCATAGCTTTAGGAGAAACCATGTCTCGCCGTTGCGAATTGACCGGCAAGGCCGTGCAGACCGGCAATTTGGTCAGCCATTCCAATCACAAGACGCGGACGCGGTTTTTGCCTAACCTCTGCGATGTGACGCTCATGTCCGAGGTCTTGCGGCGGAAAGTCCGCTTGCGGGTAACCGCCTCGGCGCTGCGCTCGGTCGAACATCGCGGCGGCCTCGATGCTTTTTTGGTCAAGGCACGCGACGCGGACCTGTCGAAAGACGCGTTAGCGCTCAAGCGTGCGATAACCAAGAAAGACGCCGCGGCAAGCGGCTAAGACTCCCTTTCGTTTCGAGCGCGTCCATGTTCGACGTGGCGCCGCACAGCCATAGGGCGTGGGCCAGGAGTCACAATTTAAGGCTGATGCCTAGCCATTTGAGGAACAGCCCATCGCCAGACGCCAAATTTTGCGCGACGGACGCTTAGCACGGACATTCGTTAAGCCGATACAGAGCTGGCTCGGGAAATCTGAACAACCTGGATAAGTGGAAATTCTGCCTGAACGCGGCGTCGGCTGCCGTGAACAGGAGAGAGCATGACGAAGAGACTACGCCGGAACCACAGCCCGGCCTTCAAGGCGAAGGTGGCTTTGGCCGCTATCAAGGGCGAGAAGACGCTGGCCGAACTGGCCGAACAATTCGATGTACATCCAAACCAGATCACGACCTGGAGATCGCAGCTTCTCGAAAGGGCTGCCGGGGTCTTTGGCGCCGAGACGAAACCCGATTCAAGTCCGCCCGCGATCGATGTGAAAACGCTGCACGCCAAGATCGGGGAGTTGACGCTGGAACGAGATTTTTTGTCCGGAGCGCTCGGGAGAGCCGGACTTTTGCCGAGCGCAAAGCGATGATCGACCGGAACGATGACTTGCCGATGAGCCGCTGTCTCGAGGCGGTCGAGGAGGCTCTTGCCCGATACGGCAAGCCCGAGATCTTCAACACCGATCAGGGCTCCCAATTCACCAGCATCGCCTTCACCGGCCTGCTGCTCAAGAACGAGATCAAGATCAGCATGGATGGGAAAGGCGCCTGGCGAGACAACGTCTTCGTCGAGCGCCTGTGGCGGACCATCAAATACGAGGAGGTGTATCTGCGGGCCTACGCCAGTGTCCCGGAGGCACGGGCCTCCATCGGCCGATATATCGACGGCTTTTACAATGCCAGAAGGCCCCATTCGAGCCTTGACCGGCGGACGCCGGATGAGGCCTACTTCGCTGCGCTGCAGCCAATCCCGGTTGCAGCATAACCATGGCAGAAATCCACTTAGCCGCAGCCAACCGGCTGTTCAAACAAACCGAGCCAGCTCATATCTCCGGAAATTTTATTTCCGTTTCTCGTGTATCTTATGTGGATCGGAGTTTTTTTAGCCTGTCACTGATACAGATATTGCTGATAGCGTTATTCTAATTACAATACTGTTAAGCATAGGATGGTTATTTTCATTTTTTTTGAATTTCAAGGTAACTTTCCCTCGAGAAGAGTCGGCATTTCTTAAACCCCGCGACATGTTGCTGATATTGTTCCCTTTATGCATTTTGCAAGTCTACAACATCCTTGAGCCGCAAAAGGCGCTCCACCACTGGGCCTCAGATCGATCTGGTTAGCCATAATCCGCCGTAGTGTAATTATTCAGCCGTGGCGATCCCCGCGGGGCTGTTACGTGGGTAGCGGTAATGGCAGGCGGCTTTCGGATCATGCTTTGGAGGATCAGATCGCCGGCGCATCCGAGTCCACCGGATTGAAGTCAGACGCCCGGACATCGGGCCAAGGTTCGATTGATTTGCCAATGAGGATCCCAGCGAAGAGAAAATCAACAAGAGGAAAAAATCATGCATGTCACAATCGCCGACGCCGAAGTCGCCATCGAAGCCGCCCGCGAGCGCGCTCTCGAGCTTGGCACCGAAATGTGCATCGCCATTGTCGATTCAGGGGCAAACCTGAAAGCCTTCCACCGCATGGACGACGCGTGGGTCGGCAGCATCGATATTGCTATCAAGAAAGCGAAGACGGCGGTCTTCTTTGGCATGCCGACAGGGCTAATCGGTAAACTGTCGCAACCGGGCGGCTCGCTGTTCGGCATCGAACATTCAAACGATGGACTTATTACATTTCCCGGCGGTCTGCCCATCGTCGACAAGGAGGGCGTCCTGGTTGGCGCCATCGGCGTCAGCGGCAGCTCCGTCGAGAATGATCACGCGGTCGCGCTCGCCGGAGTTGGACCGATCGGCGTCAGCGATTTGCCGGAGCATCCGTGGCGCACATGAGCGATGCGGAGCTGGCGGCCCCGCTGTACAGGCCGCCAGCAGCGTGGACATTTTGACATGGATTGCAGGCTTACCCGGCGGCGAAGGAACGATGCCTTCGAGGCCGATCGTGTCGAGAAATAGGCCCACCGCGACGGCAGTCGCAAATCGAGCACAACAATCCTTTACCATCAGGCAACCTTTCAACCCAGAGGTTTTACCCGCGATTGACACTCGATTCCCAACAGAACCAGCAGGCGTCAGCTCTCGCCGACAGCCAGGTCCTCCAGGCCCTCGGCTCGGCGATCGCCACGGTTACGATCGTCGGCGTCGGCCTTTCGCTGACCATGACGCTCATTGCGCTGCGCCTTGCCGAACAAGGCTATAGCGCCCGGGCGATCGGTTTGAACCCCATCGCGGGCGGGTTCGCGATCCTGGCCGGCGCCGCCTTCGTTCCGGCGCTGGCGCGCCGGATGAGCGTTAGGCCGTTGTTTTTCATTGCACTCCTCACAAGCAGCCTCAGTCTGCTAAGCTTTGCCTTGACCGACAATTACTGGGCATGGCTTGCCATTCGCGCGGTATTCAGCGGCGCTCTCAGCGTGCTTTTCGTGACCAGCGAATATTGGATCAATGCGATCGCCCCGCCACGGCTGCGCGGTTTCGTCTTGGGGTTTTACATGACAAGTCTCGCCGGAGGCTTTGCCGTGGGTCCCGGGATTTTGGGTTTTGTCGGCACCGCGGGGGCGGCACCTTTCATCGTGGCCACAGCTTTCTTCGCGCTCGCGGCGTTGCCGATTGTCCTATGGAGTGGCAAGGTGCCGGAGATCAAGAGCGCGCCGCCCGTCCCGGTTCTTGGCTTTCTTACCAGCGATCCCGCCGCCACCTTCGCCGGACTGCTGTATGGCGCGATCGAAACGGCGAGTCTCGGCCTTCTGCCCATCTATGCCCTTCGCACCGGTCTTAGTCCGGAAACCGGAGCCTTTTTCGTGACCTTGTTCGCGCTTGGCAATGTTATCTTTCAATTCCCGATCGGCATTGCCTCGGACCAGATGGATAGAAGCAAATTATTGTTATCGCTTGCAATACTTGGCCTTTGCGGGGCCATCGCCATGGCCTTGGCGGGACCGTCGCATTTTCCTCTCTTTTGCGGCTTGCTCGTCTTATGGGGCGGCATCGTTGGCAGTCTTTACGCGGTCGGGCTCGCGCATCTAGGTTCGTGCTATAGCGGGCCGGACTTGGCAAGCGCCAACGCGGCCTACGTCATGCTTTACTCGCTCGGCATGCTAGTCGGCCCGCCAATCGTTGGTTTCGGCATGGATATCATCTCTCCGAACGGGTTATTCTTTTCCATCGCGGGGCTGCTCCTGCTCTATCTCGGTTTCGTTCGCGGGCGTGGCCAGCGCCAGAGCGCCGGGTGAAAACAGTTTGCCCTGCGGCGCGGCTTATCGCGCATACGCCTTCCATAGCCATGACGCGCGTCCCGCGCTATGTTCCGCAACCAAATACCGCCTACCTTTACCCCATACCCATCCCGCACGAGCATCACTGACATGGCTGAAGACACGCATTTCGGTTTTTCCCGCGTGACGCTGCAAGACAAACAGGCGCGGGTGGACGATGTTTTTCACAAGGTCGCTTCGCGCTACGACCTTATGAACGATCTCATGTCGGGGGGCCTCCACCGGATCTGGAAGGATATTTTCACGGCCAGGATCAGGCCGTCCCGAAAAGCCCGGTTTCGCCACCTCGACGTGGCCGGCGGCACCGGCGACATCGCCATCCGGGTGGCAGACGCGGGCTCGGCCTCGACCGAGGTCGTCGTGCTCGACATCAATGCCGGAATGCTGGAGGAGGGACGGCGGCGCGCCGCCAAACGGCGTTTTGACTCGACCCTCGACTTTGTCGAGGCGAACGCCGAGGACCTCCCCTTCGCCCCGAATAGCTTCGACTGCTATACGATTGCCTTTGGCATCCGCAACGTGCCGCGTATCGATAAGGCGCTCACCGAAGCGCACCGGGTTCTGCGGCGCGGCGGCAAATTTCTCTGTCTTGAATTTTCGCATGTGAATGTGCCCGTGCTTGACCGGCTCTACGAAGCCTATTCGTTTCGCTGCATTCCCCTTATCGGCCGTCTTGTCGCGGGCGATTCGGAGCCCTATCGCTACCTTGTCGAATCGATTGCACGCTTTCCGAATGCCGAAGATTTTCGTGACAAAATCGCGCGCGCGGGGTTCGAACGGGCTTCGTTCACGCGGCTTTCCGGGGGTATCGTCGCCATTCATTCGGGGTGGAAGCTTTAGGCATGGGTCTCAAAGCAGGACAGATGGTCGCCGTCCCATAATCTCCAGGCAACACAGCTCGCGGCGCGATCCGGCCTTGCAGGACCGGGTCCATGCGCTAGAGCATTTTCAAGCGAAGTGGATACCGGTTCGCGTCAAGAAAATACGATAAAGAAAGATCTAAAGCTGCTTTCTGATTCCGCGGACTCTGAAAGCACTCTAGGGCATATGGCGAAAAAGTTGCTCGGCTTTTTCGATTCCGGCATGCTCCAACTCTTTGAATTTGAGCGATTCCTTTTCGACCATGTGATTTCACGTGGTGGGCAAGCGCTCTAGGGCAGGCGGCGATTTTGCGTTTTTCCTTCGGCTCCATCCTGCGGCTCACGCGCGCGGTGTTCGTGCTGGCGCGAGCCGGCGTGTTCAGCGACGTCGATCCATCGCTCTTGCCCCCGGCCGCGCGGCTGCCGCTTGCCTTGGCGAAACTGCTTGCCGTGCCCGGCGCGAAATCCGCCGGCGCCAAGGGAGCTGGCAAAAGAGCGAGCGGCCTTGCCAATCTTCCTGGCGCGATCAGCCGGCTCGGGCCGTCCTATGTCAAGCTCGGTCAATTCCTCGCGACGCGGCCGGACGTCGTCGGCGTCGCGGTTGTCCGGCAGCTCGAGCTTTTGCAAGACAGGATGACACCGTTTCCGCGCGCGGTCGCGATAAGCACGATCGAGGCGGCTTTCGGCGAATCGCTCGGGCGTATTTTCGTGAGCTTCGGAGAGCCTGTCGCCGCCGCCTCCATCGCCCAGGTTCATCGCGGCCGCGTGAAGGATGCCGAAGGCGAACACGACGTCGCCGTCAAGGTCCTGCGTCCGGGTGTCGAGCGGCTTTTCAAACGCGATCTCGGCGACATGTATTTTGCGTCCCGCCTGGCCGAACGCTGGAGCGGCGACGCCCGCCGCCTGAAGCTTATCGAGGTCGTCGATACGCTCGCCCGCACCGTCAAGATGGAAATGGATTTCCGGCTCGAAGCCGCCGCCGCTTCGGAATTCGCCGAGAACGTCGCCAAGGACCCTGACCTGCGGATCCCGCGCATCGATTGGGACCGAACCGCGAAAGAGGTGCTGACGCTCGAATGGATCGACGGAATACCGCTCTCCGACATCACAGCGCTCGCGAGCAAGGGTTACAATTTGCAAGATCTTGGCCGCAACGTCGTTCAATCCTTCTTGCGCACCGCGATGCGGGACGGATTTTTTCACGCCGACATGCACCAGGGGAATTTGTTCGTTGACCCGCAGGGGCGCCTTACTGCGGTGGATTTCGGCATCATGGGCCGCCTTGGTTTTAACGAGCGGCGGTTTCTCGCCGAAATCCTCTACGGCTTCATCAAGCGCGATTACCGGCGCGTGGCGGAGGTCCATTTCGAGGCTGGTTATGTGCCGCGCGTGCACAAGGTCGAGGATTTCGCGCAGGCGATCCGGGCGATCGGCGAGCCGATCCATTCCCGCACCGCCGATCAGATTTCCATGGCGAAACTCTTGACCCTCCTGTTCGAGATCACCGGCCTCTTCGACATGAAGACAAGGATTGAGCTTGTGCTTCTGCAAAAGACCATGGTCGTCGTCGAAGGCGTGGCGCGCACGCTCGACCCGAAACTCGATGTGTGGACGACGTCCGAACCGGTGGTCGGCGCCTGGATCGAGCACAACCTCGGCCCCGTGGGAAAATTGCAGGATGCCGGCCGCGCCGCCGCGACGCTCGGGCGATTCGCCAGCAATTTGCCGTCGGTGCTTTTGCGCGGCGAAAACATTGTGAACCAGCTCGAAGGCATGGCTGAAAACGGTTTCGAATTGTCCGAGGCGGCGATCCATAAAATCGGCGAGGCCGAAGCGCGCGGCGCGCGATGGGGCCACATCGCGCTTTGGCTCATCGTGGCAATTGCTTTCATGATGTTGTGGCGTTGATTGCTGCGTGCTGGATTTTTCGGCGTAGTTACTGACTGCCATTCCCATGTGCCGCGCGTTTGGCGTGCCGGGCAGCCGCCGTCGCGACAATTCGGGTCGATTCATTTGATTGGCCGTTCATTTTTGTTGAACCTGCCCGCCTGGATCTCGGCCGACTCTTGGACTGAAAACCGATCACATCGATAATGCAGACGATCTCGAAATCCGGGCTTTGGAACGAAGCTGCTGGATCATGGTTATCTCTGGCATTAGGCGCAAGCGGAGCATAGGCTCGTGGTTTCCCGGCACTCCGATGAGGCAAAGCAAATAGTGGCCGCGCTTTTGGCAATGCATGGGCGCACCTACTGTGACGAGCTTGCCATAAACATCGCACGCAATACTCCCTCGGTGTTGTTCAGGTGGCTTTGCCCGACGCTATTGTTTTCCGCCCGGATCAACGCAAGTGTTGCCATCGCCGCCGCGCGGGCAATAACGCGGCGGGGGTGGACGTCGGCCCGCAAGATGGCGGCAAGCACATGGGAAGAGCGCACGCATGTGCTGAATGCCGCGGGCCATGCTCGCTATCATGAGAGCACATCGGCCAAGCTCGGCGAAGCCTCGGCCTTGCTGCTCGATCGATGCGATTTGCGCCGTCTGCGCGAAAGAGCTGGCCGCGACGCGGAGGAAGAGCACCGACTCATTCAAGAATTCAAAAGGATCGGCCCCGTCGGCGCGGATATCTTCTGTCGTGAGATACAGATTGCCTGGCCGGAGCTCTAACTTTTTGCCGATGCCATCGTCGATACAGCCGAACGATTGAAGCTCGGCGATACTGCTCGAAAACTCTCGGCGCTTGTCGAACGTGACGATTTTCCGCGATTGGTCGCAGCTTTGGTTCGCACCCACCTCGCCGGCGATCACGACGAGGTGAAGCGGCGGGCGGCGGCTTGAACAAGGGCCACGGATGAGGACACGCATAATCGCTGGGCTCGCTATTATACTGACGGCAATTGCGCTCGTCGGGTGCATATCTCTTTGCCCTTCCAAACAAATCGGCCTTGCACAAGACGATTATTTGGTGGCGCAGAGTCTCTATCGCGGCTGGTCTCTTTTTGGGGTCGTTTTGATTGGCTCTCTCGCGGCCAATGCCGCGCTTGCGATCCTGTTGCGCGGGCAAGGCATGAGCTTTTACCTAGAGCTTATGATTGCTGGGCCTGAGGGTGGCCCGTCATCCGATATGCAACGGTACGAGGGTTAAGCCGGCTGGCCGGCGCAGGGCCTCATGCATAGGAGACGGGCCTCATGGAACATACCCGATTTATTGGCTTGGATATTCACAAAGAACGGATTTCGGTCGCAGTTGCGGAGAGCGGACGCTCGGGGGCGGTGGAATACCTCGGCGAAATTGCCAATGAACCTGGCGCCATCA
>VDMG01000295.1:8534-13488 GCA_006514895.1 Beijerinckiaceae bacterium | reverse complement strand
CAATTGGCCGAGGCGGGTAGGTTTTCATAATTTCAACTTCCCGAGTTTGAGGATCGGCGAATTTCGCCCGCGAATAAACTTCGCGCATTTCCAGAGTATTGTCAGCTGCTGCGATCGCGGCCAAGGATTCAAAGTCGGGCTTGCCGGCTGTGGATCAGGCTGTGGATCAGGCTGTGGATCGGTGGATTTTGTGGATGTGGATTGTGGATTGTCCACAGGCTCGAAATCCGCATTGATGTGAACCTTCTTCTCGGCCCGCTTCTTTTGCATCCATTCACGATTATACGCACGGCGCGCTTCGATCGCGGCAGGATCGGTTTTGTCCAACATACGGAATTCCTTTGAGTTTACCGCCAAAAGATACAGGAATATATTGCGCGGATGCAACCTCGAGGCAAAATCAATGGACTATGATAATTTTGACGACGGTTGACGATTTCGAGAGCGACGAAGGTTCCAAGGAACTTTCCGGCGGGAAAGATCAAGCGGTCGAAAAGAAGTCGGGGCGATCTGAGCCGAAGAAAGAAAGCATGGACACACGACATGATGACATTCATGCCGTCATGAGAAACCGGATCGATCAGCAAAAGGAAGCGGAAGGAATTGACGTCAAGGGCCGCACCGGATGGGGTCGGGATGGCAATAAGCTCTCCGATCTGGCGCCTTTCCAGAAAGAGGCCAAGCAGAACGGAACAACCCTTCACGATGCAGCCTATGATTATCGCGATTGCGATCGAGCGTGGCAGAGAGACCCCCGCAGCGCGCCTATATACGAGGCATATCGTCGCGGGCATCAGGTGCCGAGAGAATGGATCCCTTGGTGTGAGGCGCAGCACAGGGAAGATCGTGCAACCAACGCAATCCGGCGATCGGAGAATAAGCGCGATTGGGATGAAGGTGAGAGGGTCTGGCTGGCTGAATATGTTGATTCCGGCAAGGTGGGAAACAAAGCCTGGCGCGACGCAAATCCGGATGCTGCCCTTCTAAAAGCGCGCAAAGCCTACAATCAGCACCGGTTGAGCAGGAAGACCACCGAACTGATGGATAATCACTTCAGCGCCGACACGCGGGCCCATAGGGAACATATGGAACATCAGCGGGAACTCGCTCGCGGCGTTGCGAGGAGGATGCAATGAAGGCGCTTGGCCCAAAAGACAGTCTGCGGCGCGAAATTATCGTGGCAATGATTGAAGCTGACGTCGACGTCAACTTAGGCTGCTCGCAGAAGGTCTAAATTCTCGGGCCAATCCCAGCCCTTTTTGCCACGCGGCGCCGATGGCGCTTCAGTAAAGAAAAAATAATGCCTCTTAACGGATGGCAAAAAGCGCGGCGGCGTCCAAGCGGGCGTTCAATGATCGATTCGCGACGGGAGAGTTTCTGGCGTCCAGCGAGAAGCAATAGGCCGACTCGACTGGATGTCGAATGGACGCGGGGGTTCCTGTTCCTCCTCACCGTCGCGGCCTTCGTCACCTACGCCGCGCTGTTCATCTATCGCACCAGCTTTGTGGTTGGCGGCGAGCGCTATTTCTCGCTGTTCGACGATGCGATGATCTCGATGCGGTACGCGAAGAACCTGGCGAACGGCCACGGGCTTGTGTGGAATCCCGGGGGAGAGAGGGTCGAAGGGTACACCAACCTGCTGTGGGTCCTCTACATGGCCCTGGTTCACCTGCTCCCGCTCACGGCTTCCAAGGCCAGTGTTGTCGTCCAGGCGACGGCCCTGGCGTTCCTGACGGCCAACCTGTTCGTGGTTCGCAAGACGGCGTTGCTGATCGGTGAAGGTTCGGAGGCGATTGCTCTTGGAGCCGTCGCGCTCACGGCAATCTATCTCCCCATCAACAACTGGAGCCTGCAGGGCATGGAGGTCAGCGTGCTGGTGCTGATCGTGAGCCTTTCTCTGTGGCGCACGTTCAAGGCGCTCGGCGCCGGCTCGTTTCCGTCAGGTGCCTATGCCCTGCTCGGCGCCAGCACGCTCGTGCGGCCTGACATGGCCGTTCCGCTGGTCGGCCTCGCAGTCTTTCTCGCCATCGCCGATCCGGTCAACCGCTGGCGCCACCTGACGTGGGGCCTGGGAGCGCTTGCGGTGTTCACCGGCGTCCAGACGGCGTTCCGCCTCGAGTACTACGGCGAGACGCTCCCGAACACGTACTTCCTGAAAATGGTGGGCTTTCCGCCGCTGCTCCGGATCAGCCGCGGCGTGTTCGTGCTGGCGCAGTTCATCCTCAGGTCCAATCCGCTGCTCTTCGCGCTGCCGTTCATCGTCTCTGTCCGTCGGGACTGGCGGGTGCGGCTCCTGCTGTGGACGTTCGTCAGTCAACTGGCGTACAGCACGTTTGTCGGGGGGGACGCCTGGGAGTACTGGGGAGGGAGCAACCGGTACATCTGCATCGCGATGCCCGGTTTCTTCGTTCTTCTGTCCTATGCACTGTTCCAGGTCAGCCGCGCCGCCGCGGTGGCGCTGAATGCGAACACGTGGTCAACCGGAGTCGCCAACTGGCTGAAACCGTCGATCTTTCCGCTGTTGATCGTCTACAGCATCATCTCCCTCAACAGCATCTACGGCATCGACGCGCTGGCGGAGGTGTCTCTGCTGCACGCACCACTACACTCGGGGAACGGCGACGAAAACAGCGACGAGGTGGAGCTCGGGATCCTGCTGAGGCAGATCACGACCCGAGACGCCACCATCGCCGTCGCCAGGGCCGGCACGATCCCGTACTTTTCGGACCGCTACAGCATCGACGAGCTCGGCAAGAACGACAAGCACGTCGCCCGCGAGCCGATGCGGGAGATCGGGGGATGGCGGCGCCTGATTGACTTCAGACCGGGGCACATGAAGGTCGATTACGCCTACTCGATTGGCGTGCTGAAACCGGACGTCGTGGCGCAACTGTGGGAGCACGCCGAAGAGGCCACGCCGGACCTGAGGCGATCGTACACAGGCGTCCGCCTGCAGGGCAAGTGCCTGTACTTTCGCAGAGGTTCAGTCAACGTGCTCTGGGAGAAGCTGCCTGACGATCCGTGTGGCGTCACCCGTTAGCAGGCCCGGGCCAAAATCTAACCTGCACCTATGGCGAGACCGCACAATGAGTGACCTGCCCCAGCTTACAGAAGACGGAAGGCTGCCGATCAAAACCACGCGCGGCCAGCAATATTCCCCAGGAGGCGTTACCGATTGGAAGGCTCAGAGACTCATCGATTGCATGGTTATCGGCGTCGAGACCGAGATCGATGACAAGATCGTGGGTCTGATCGAACCAAATACACCACTGCCTCTCGAAAAAGCCACGAGAGCCTGCGGCTTGAGGTTAAAGCGCGCCCGCGCCCTGCAACAAGACCCGAGCTTTCAAAAAGCTTTCGCGGCGGCCGTAGAGACCGTCCGGCAATGTCACGAGCCTAAAAATATCGCCATCGCCGCGCAAATCCGCGACAACCCATCTGCCCGCGACCGCGACCGTGTCAACGCAATTCAGTGTCTCAGAGGCCCGAAAGCGGCACCGGGCGTCGTCGTCAATGTCCAGCAAAATGTCGGGCAGCCGGCCGGTTACGTGATCAATTTGTCGCCGCCGCTTGCCGAACCCAAGACGATCGAGGGGAAAACCATCGATGTCACACCGCGCGAAAACCGCCCCGGAAATGTCGCCGACGATGTCGCCGCCGAGCGCGCCGAGGCTGCAAAGCCGCGACCGTCACGGGGCTAAATGTTTCACGTGAAACGTCTTTCGGGCCGCCACTGTGGCGGGCCGTCACGGGGATAACACCCCACCGCATTGGGATGTTCGCCGTGGCGAATTATCCAAACACGAAAGCGCGTTTACGTTTGCTGGCGGATTATTCGTGCCCCGAGGCATGAAAAAGCCCCGCGAGCGCACGGAGTCTGAATCGCTCGCGGGGCTTCGAGGGGGTACGGGGCTCACAAACACCTTCGGCCCCTATGATACAAGCCTGAACCCACCAGTGCCAATTCGAGGCGCGCCGTCATCCACAGATGATGGATCACCCGCCGGCGCACGACCCAGACCAACAATGCGCAGGCAACCATGCCGCCGAACTTCGCCTCGCGCTCCCAGAGCGGCAGGCGGTAGTAGCCATAGCGGACAAGCGAATCGCGGACATGCCGGGCTCGCTCATCGGCACCCGGCGGCAGCTCCGGCGCCTCGTAAAGCGTTCCGTCATGGCAAATCAGGCGCCCGCGCGCCACCGTCTCAGCTCCGATTTGTTTGGGGGAATTACACTATAAATATGGAAATCGCTCCCGCCGCCCTGGCTCGTCGACCTGATTGCCAATATCAGCGCACCCTCAGCGCCCGCCATCTGGTACACCGGCGGCAGGGAGACAGCCGAAGGCGTGCTTAGCCTGCCAGCCGGGACATTGGCCTTTGCGCTTGTCCCTGACGCGACCGAAACAGCATGGTTTCACGCCCTGGCCAAAACAGCACAGGCCATATGTTTCTTCCGGGAACGAATCGCCTTCGTCGACGAAACCGGAATGCCAATAAAAGGAAATCCGAGGGGCTCGACCCTGTTTTTGTTCGGCGCACCACCGGACATCGTCGCCAGGTTTCACCGGACAATGGCGGCATATGGATGGACTTATGGTCCCGTACTCACGCGCTGACACCGCCAGCCGAAAGCGGATTGCATAAACAGCCGTCTCGCGACAAGCGCATTGCCGAAAATCAAGTTTCGCCGCCGTGCCTGCAGCTTATAAGCGGAAAGCGCCCACATAGCATGACGTTCACCACCATGTCGTTGAAGATGATGTGCATGGTTCGCCCATTCCAGCCGCCCCGAAGCCCGCTTGCTACCACGGTAGTGGTCACTTCAGCCTGTAGGCCAGCGTGAACCCACTCGGCCGGTGTTGCACTGCGGCCATTTTGACTTGTCGCAACAGTGCCACGCCGCTCGGCGCCCCGGTTCAGGATGTGTGGAAAATGCGTCATGTACCAGCCGC
>VDMG01000295.1:0-8524 GCA_006514895.1 Beijerinckiaceae bacterium | reverse complement strand
ACACGGCGACGGTCGCGCGCGGAGGCGAGGGATATTCGCGTTCACATTTTGTAACAACGCACGCGGCCTCGGCGTGCCGCTCGCTCCTATGGCCATCTATGGGACGGCCGAAGGGAACCCAACCCATGCAAACGAATAAACGCGTTTACGTCCGCGCGCAGACGAAAATCCTATTCCGGCCGCCGATATAGATTTTTTGTTGCTGAAGCAGAATCCGCTCGAAATCCCCGGTGTTTTCCGCGCCGCGTCGCGGCGAAAATCCGCGTCGCCGACTTAGCTTCGGTGCTCGCATTTCGGCCGCCGAAATCCGATGATCCATCAGATTATGCACCCAGCCGGCCGGATATGCGCCAGCCATCCAGTTTATGCAGACACCGCCCCGATTATGCGCCATGCCCCAAGGCACGATTGCTGCATGATTTTGTCAAAGGGATAAGTGTCCATTTGGATTGCCCACCGGCGGGCTGTCACGACACCAGAAATAATCTGGATGCCGTTCACGGTGACGGTCGCAAATCCTGGCACTCCACTTCAAATAAAAAATTGGAAATGCCACAGGGTGGTGGATCAACGCGTCCCGCCCCTCTCAATCCACCAGCACTTAACCGATATGGTGGTGAAAAAAATTCCAGGCCGGAATTCTGAGGGGGAAAACTTGACAGCAGGTGGCATGAGCGCGCCGCTCGACCGCCCGACTATCTCAAGGCCTTCGTCGACAATCTGGTGAATTGGGACTATGTCGCGGAACGCTACGAGGCAGCCACAAAATAGGGTATTCGCCCCATTACATGTTCGCATCAAGAAAATGCGATCTAGAGCGCTTTCAGATTCTGCGGAATTTGAAAGCGCTCTAGGCGTGACCGTCATCTGCGTGACGGGCGCTTTCACGGGGCTGCTCCGGCCACGCCTGGACGCGCCGGATCCGACCGCCATCGGGAAGACGCAAGCTCTTCCGGTTTATTTGCATCGGCGCCAAGCATAAAAGTCCATTGCATCGCGGGATGCCTCAAGAAAAATCTCATGTGTTTGTTGCCGTGCAAAAATTCCTTCTCTTTTGGCCGCGGGATTGTCCCAGTGCTCGACAGAACGCTCTGGTAACACGTATATTTTCGAAAGCCCTGGCGAGGACCTTTGACTGAAATGAGCGTTGCGGCCAATGTCATCGAAGCGATTGGGGGAACCCCTCTCATCACACTGCGCCATGCGTCGGAGCTGACCGGCTGCGCGATCTTGGGCAAGGCGGAGTTCATGAACCCTGGCGGATCGGTGAAGGACCGTGCCGGGCTCGCCATCGTTAACGACGCGATCGCGCGCGGGAATTTGCGGTCCGGCGGACTGATCGTCGAAGGCACCGCGGGCAATACCGGTATCGGCCTCGCGCTCGTCGCCAATGCCTTGGGCTATAAGACGGTGATCGTCATTCCCGACACCCAGAGCCAGGAGAAGAAGGACCTGCTGCGGCTGCAAGGCGCCGAACTGATCGAGGTGCCGGCGGTCGCCTATTCCGACCCCGATAATTACGTGAAACTTTCTGGCCGCCTCGCCGCGCGCCTTGCCAAGGAACATCCTGCTGGCGCGATCTGGGCCAATCAATTCGACAATGTCGCCAATCGCCAGGGCCACTTCGAGACGACCGGCCCCGAGATTTGGGCGCAAACGGAAGGCAAGATCGACGCTTTCACCTGCTCCGTCGGAACGGGCGGAACGCTGGCCGGCGTCGGCATGGCGCTAAAGGCCAAAAACCCAAGCATAAAGATCGCGATTTCCGATCCCTTGGGAGCCGCCCTCTATTCCTATTACACGCGCGGCGAGCTGAAATCCTCCGGTTCCTCGATCACCGAAGGAATAGGCCAAGGCCGGATCACCGCCAATCTCGAGGATGCGCCGGTCGATCTCGCCTATCAGATCCCGGATGAGGAAGCCTTGCCCATTCTGTTCGATCTCGCCGAGCACGAAGGCCTGCTGCTCGGCGGTTCGTCAGGAATTAACGTCGCGGGCGCGATCCGTCTCGCCAAGGATCTCGGGCCTGGCCACACGATTGTGACCATCCTCGCCGATTCCGGGGCGCGCTATCAATCGAAGCTCTTTAACCCGGAATTCCTGCGTTCGAAAAATCTGCCGGTTCCGGGCTGGATGGAACGCAAGCCTTCGATCAAACCGGATTTCGTTTGAATGGCAGCAGGAGCGCGTCCCGAAAATAATGACCGGCTTTTTCACTTAGGGCAAATCTCGGCCGTAACAAATAACGACCCAGCAGATCAAGACAGCCCAGATCACGAAGGCCGCCGCGGGATAAATTTCGAGGTCACGGAACACGGGACACCCTCATCTTCGGCGAGACCGGTGAATAGCGAGAATATTGGCATGATTGAGTTTCCATTTGATGAAGCAAGATCGGGCGCCTAACTCCGTCCCGAAATGCCACCTGAAATGCGAGGCATGGGCATGACAGCAACCCCTCAAGACTCTTTCTTCGTCTCGACTGCGTGGCTCGCCGAGAATCTGGGCGCGGCCGATGTCGCCGTCATCGACGCCACTTTTTTCCTTCCCCCCGATAAACGCGACGCCAAGGCGGAATATCTCGAAGGGCATATTCCCGGCGCGGTCTTCTTCGACATCGATGCGATCGCCGATCATGAGACGAATTTGCCGCATATGCTGCCAAGCCCTTCCGGCTTTGCTAGCGCGATGGAAGAGCTCGGCCTTGGCGACGGCATGCGCTTTGTCGTTTACGACTCCTCCAACTTGCAAGGGGGAGCACGCGTCTGGTGGACCTTGCGGGTATTTGGCGCGCGGGACATCAAAATCCTGGCGGGCGGTTTGCCGCGATGGCGGGCCGAGGGGCGCCGCCTCGAACAGGGACACGTGCGGCGCGTACCCCGGCGGTTTACCGTGAATTTCGATAGCGCCGCCGTCGCCGATGCCGAACAAGTGCAGAAGGCAAGCGAAACCGGTTCGGCGCAAATACTCGACGCACGCGCCGCTGCACGGTTTCGCGGCGTCGCGGCGGAGCCGCGCCCCGGATTACGCTCGGGCCATATTCCGGGCAGTCTCAATCTGCCGTGGGGCGAGGTGGTCGCCGCTGGCGAAATCAAACCAAAAGACGAGGTCAAAATTTTGCTTGCGGAGGCCGGCGTGGACTTTGCCCGTCCGGTCATCACGACCTGCGGCTCTGGCGTGACCGCCGCGATTCTCTTGCTGGCGCTGGAGACCGCCGGCAAGAGTGGCGTTGTCCTCTATGATGGCTCATGGGCCGAATGGGGCGCGCGTCCCGATCTGCCAGTGGCGGTCAACAAATGTTAATTTTCGTCGCCATCGCAAGGAAAAGCAGTCAAATCCGCGAGTGCTAACAGTAAAATTATTTGCAGCAGCAAAAAGGCTTGACGCGGCATAAGGTTGCGCTAGCATGTTGGAAAGCGCGAATGCTTTGAAACCTTAATTTGTTTTAAGCGTTCGAGCCTAAGTGGAGCATCCGGCGGCCGCCGGATGTGGCACGGTCCAACGCGGCACGCAGCAGCAGCGTTTTTCTCCCGGATCGAGCCTGCTGGCCCTGAGAGGCTTCCACGCTTCCCCTCCGTTGTTGGGGGGCTATTTATCTCCCTAGCTCCGAAGCCGGCCGCGGCCATCATTTTAGTATTGCACCGGGCGTGGCTATGTACGGAAGGGGATGCAACCGTCTCGAGACATTAGGAGTGACACAAATGTGTGACTATTCGCTTGAAATGTACGCCTCCCGGCCTGCACGCGAGTCCGAGAAATATGTGACCACCCGCTTTCCTTCGGGAAGCATCGGCCTCGCGGCGCCCGGCGATTGCACGACCGCAGTCTGCGTTCAATACGATACCCACCTCAAGCTCGAAGGCATATCGAGCGATCTACAGACGCGCCTCGGCGTCAGGGACGAAGAGCACGTGATTTTCGCGCGGCTCGAGCACGGCGCCTATCGCGATGGAGTCAAATTCGGCAATGGTAAGGAAATCTCCTTGCAGCTGCTTGGCTCCGGCGTCAGCGTGACGCTTGTTGAAGTGGCAAAGCCAGAGATCGTCCGCGAGCGCCGCGGCGTTCTCGAAACAGTAGACTAAGCAATTCTTGCCTGACCCGCCGCGTGGATTGGAACGCGGCGGGCCTTTTTGCGGCGCCCGCGAAAGTGTCGCTTCAACCCATCTTGATTTTAGCCCAAAGCCGTGCGTCCGGCACCGTCCAAGGGGTTCGAAGTTGAGTTGAGAATCGACATGACTTTCTCACCGTACTGATGCCAGCCGCCGAGGCTTTTTACTTTGGCCAGGGCTCTTTGCCCCATTCGGCCCTTTGCTCGGGATGATCGGCGAGATGTTGCAATCGTTCAGCCAATGCGCCAGCGTCGCGGATTGGCACGATATAGCCTTCTTGACCGTCGCTAAATAAATCCTCGGCCCCGGTATTATACGTTCCGATCGCCGGATTGCTGGTGATAAGTAACGGAACCGGCAAACAATAAGCCGTTGTGATGACTGACGTAAAATGTCTACTGCATCGCAGCGAGGATCGCCAGTCTTTTCGGTTCATGGCGCCATCGGATTCGGCGGCTGTCGCTGACCGGTACGGGTGCGCTTGTTGCGAGGCGCTTATTTGCATGGCGCAACTGCGCTGCAAAACCCATACATCACAGGGCGGCCAAAAATCTGAACATTTCAAACGCCGATCCCCGGCAACAGCCGAGATCGGATCGCGTCCTTGACTTCAAAGCTCAGATACGCAAGGGCTCATGCGATGAATGGGAAGGTCTGGCTGGGGCGGCCGTTTCTTTCCCCGTCGGTCCCGCCACTGTAGGAGAGAACGAATGAGAACGAGAACCTTATGCCTTGCGACCGCAGTGGTCATTTTGGCTGCATTGCCTTTAACCGCGCCCGCTCAAGCGTGCAAAGCTCGGCCTCATTCAACGAGCCTCTGCACCGTCATCCCGACCTCAGTGGAAGTCAGGGACGAGCCCAACGGCCGCGTTACATCCGATGCAACCGGAGTTGTTCGGGTTGCCGGGCAATCCAAGGATGGGCTGTGGGCGCGTATCGAGGTGCCCTGCATAGGATTTATGGGCTGGATCGCCCGTCAGAACCTTGCGTGTGCGGCCGCGTCCGCCAGCGCGCAAGAGCCCGCGAAGCCGTGACCCCAGTCCTCCGGGACTCTCGAAGCCCGAGGGTCCATGGCGAGCGAGCCGGTCAAGCCGAGTTCCGATTGCTGCGCCCTCCTTGCGGCACTTCGAAGCGGATGCCCTGCGCGAGCGGCAATTCCTTCGAAAAATTGATCGTGTTGGTGGCCCGCCGCATATAGGCCTTCCAGGCATCGCTTCCCGCCTCGCGGCCGCCGCCGGTTTCCTTTTCGCCGCCGAATGCACCGCCGATCTCGGCTCCGGAAGGTCCAATGTTGACGTTGACGATCCCGCAATCGCTGCCGGGGCTCGACATGAAGAGCTCGGCTTCGCGCAGATCATTGGTGAAGATCGACGAGGCAAGCCCTTGGCGCACCGCGTTGTGCTCGAAGATCGCTTCGTCCAATTCACGATAGGGCATCACATAGAGGATCGGGGCGAAGGTCTCACGGGCAACAAGCGCTGTTTGACGCGGCAGTTCGACAAGTGCCGGGCGCACGTAATAGGCCTCGGGCCATAGCTCCCCGAATACGCGTTCTCCGCCGGTAATCGTGCCCCCGTCCGAGCGCGCCTCGCTGAGACTCGCCTGCATCGCCTCGAACGCGCCTCTGTCGATGAGCGGGCCTATGAGCGTCCCATCGTCCAAGGGATTGCCAATTCGAACCTGCGCATTGTCAACTTTGAGACGGCACACGAATTGATCGTAAAGACTTTCGTGCAGGAAGAGGCGGCGCAAGCTGGTGCAGCGCTGGCCTGCGGTGCCCACGGCGGCAAAGAGAACGGCACGCGCCGCAAGGTCGAGATCGGCGGACGGCGTGACGAGGGCGCCATTGTTGCCACCGAGTTCGAGGATAGACCGGCCGAATCTTTCGGCGATCCGAGGCGCGACAGCGCGCCCCATCCGCGTCGACCCCGTCGCGCTGACGAGCGGCACGAGCAGATTCCCGGCGAGTGCCTGCCCAAGCTCGGGCCCGCCAAGGATGACCGCCGAAAGCCCCGGTGGAATCCCTTCAAGGCCTTTTGCCGCGCGATCGAGCAGTGCCTGGCACGCAAGGGCGCAAAGCGGCGTTTTTTCGGAGGGCTTCCAAACCAGCGTGTCGCCGCATACGAGGGCAATCGCCGCGTTCCACGCCCACACCGCGACCGGAAAATTAAAGGCGCTGATGATGCCTACGACGCCGAGCGGGTGCCACGTCTCCATCATCCTGTGGCCCGGCCGCTCGCTTGCGATGGTGCGGCCGTAAAGCTGACGCGAGAGACCGGCCGCGAAGCCGCAGATGTCGATCATTTCCTGGACCTCGCCAAGACCCTCCTGCAGAATCTTGCCGGACTCAATTGCGACGAGGCGGCCCAACGCGGTTTTCCGGACGCGCAGTTCTTCGGCAAAAAGTCGGACGAGTTCGCCCCGCTTCGGCGCCGGGACTGCACGCCAAATCTGAAACGCCGCATCCGCGGCATGGATCGCGCGATCAACATCCGCCTGGGCGTGCAACTTGACCTCTGCGATCGCCGCGCCATTGACGGGCGAGCGGACGATAAGGCCGCCCTCGTTCCAGGCGGCTTCTGCAACGCCGAACTCCCGCATGAGGTCTTGGATATTGGTGCCGCTTGGCGTGAGCGTGGTGTTATGGCTCGTCATGGCAAGACTCGCTCGGCTTACCTGTGCCACATGACATTTAGAGCGTTTTCAAGAGAAGTGGATACCGGTTCGCGCGGAGGCGGCGCGCCAATCGAAATCGGACCTGTCCGATTTCGACATTTTTAAATGTTGATCTCGGCAACAGCCGAGATCGGTGCGCGTCCTTGAGATACGCAGGGGCTCAGCCATGCGATGAATGGGATCGTGTGGCCGTTGCTTTGATCAGCAGGCAATCGCAATACTTTAAAAGTTCAGATCGAGTCCCAGTCCCACGCGCGAACCGGGGATGACACTGTCGCATCGGGGATATTTTTTCGCACGGAATCGAGCATGGGGACCGAGTCATAGCCGGGCAGGCGAGGATTATTGTTGCCCTGCCAATCGACGCCGACCGCCAGGTTTTCCGCGCCCGGCACCTGCACTTTGGGCGCCCCGCCGCTGTGTTTCGGCACCGCGCTATGCGCCGAGGGCGTCGGAAGTGTATGTTCATCAGGCGCGTCGGCGCAAACGGGATCATCTTTCCAAGTTGCACGCGGACACGGAAGTTCTTCATGGCCGACCGGCGGACGCGCTCTTTTGACCAGGCGTCTTGGTCTTTTTCGAAGCCGCTGCCTTGGTGCCGCTGTGCGGGTGTTCACTCGCATCTCGTCGTGGCGCCACGCCGGATGACGCTTTGGCTTGAGCTTGCTGGGCTTCCGCCGTTCCCGTAACGAAAAGACAAAAGATCAAACACACAATTGGTGAGACTAGGAACTTCATATGGTCGTCGCGTTGGAGCGTTTTCCATGAGCGCGTCGATTATTGCGGCGAATTGGCGGCGGCAAACAAAGGTCTTCGAGCGCCAACACTCCCACACACTATCCGTGTGGCAGCAGTATGGCCGCCGTTTGACCCCTATTTCGGTGCATGGCGCGCCATTCCGGCGCGTCTGTTTAGATTGTGCGATGAAGGGGAAGGTGTGGCCGGGGCGGCTAAAGGTTAGGCGTTCCGGGAGGCAACCTGCCAATGGCGGTGTCTACGCACGGCCGGAAAACAGCGCTGCACAGCCCACAATTTCAATTGAAACCGATCGAAACCGCTGGCCGAGAGCGCGTTTCAGGCCGTCGACGTCGTCATTCTCATTCGAAAATATCGCTTTTCTATTGTAGAAATCCATGAGGCGCTTCGCAGGCCAGCTCCGCGCAACGCCGCCTTGCAGCAATGTTGAACCGAAGATGACTGCGCCTGGATTCATCAATGTCTTGAGGTGATCGAAGGCCACCGACTTCGATTCAATGGTGCCTGGAAGGCAATGGAGCAGATAGTTGATGCCGACCGAATCAAACTTCACCGTGTCAATCGATATCGGTTCCAGCACATTGCGGATACAGGTTTCGGGCGCGTATCGCGCTATTCTATGCGAGGCGAAGTCGAGCGCGTTCTGATTGAGGTCCATCAGCGCGACACGTGGCGCGTTTGAAGGAAACCGGCAACGGTCGAGAAAATAGCCGGTTCCAACCCCGACATCCAAATGATTCGCCGTGACGTGCCTGTTGTAGTGCTCGACGAGGCGTTGCGTGGGGCACCTCCAAATCGGGCGATTGGATAGGCCGAGCACGAGAAAATCGTAGATGCCGAGCATGCGCTTTGTGTAGACAGCGTGTCCTGCGGCGACTTGTTCGGGACTGACGCTCATGGCTCTCGCCCTTTCTGTGACTGCGAGCTTATTTTTCGGCGCGCGTGGCGCGGAAAAACTCATTCATCGCTCGGCGGCAAAAAAG
>VDMG01000203.1 GCA_006514895.1 Beijerinckiaceae bacterium | reverse complement strand
GCTGCCGGGCGCCTCCGTACCATGCGCGCGCATGATTCGATATTGTTCCGGCGTGAGAAGGCGCCGCCACTCTTCCTCGGTATGGGTGACTTCAAAAGCTTTGCCTGGCATGGCGCTTGGCCTCAATTCAAGCCTACGAAAAAAGCCTCATACATCCAAATTGGCGACGTTCAATGCGTTTTCCTGGATGAATTCGCGGCGGGGCTCGACAATATCGCCCATCAGCTTGACGAAAATATCATCGGCGTCGTCACCTTCCTTGATCTTGACCTGCAAAAGCGTCCGCGCCTCACGGTCGAGCGTCGTCTCCCAGAGCTGATCCGGATTCATTTCGCCAAGCCCCTTGTAGCGCTGCATCTGGGAAATGCCCTTTTGCCCGGCTGCCATCACCGCGTCGAGAAGACCGCCCGGCCCCGGCACCTGAGCTTGATCACCTCTGCGCAGAAAAAGCGCGGGCCGGGCGAAGACCTCGTGGAGCGATTGCGCGTGCTCGTTGAGGCGGCGCGCCTCGATCGAAGCCAAGAGTCCGGCGTCAAGACTCACGGCCTGGCGCACACCGCGAAGTACGCGGGTGAAGACATAGCCGCCATTTTCGACCGCGCCCCGCCAGCCGCGCTCCATGTCCTCGGCGCGCTCGTCGAGACGGGCGGCGATCGTTGCGGCAAAACCCATGGCCTCGGCCTCGCTTTCGGACGAGACCGGCTTCAACACGCCAGTGATCGCCGCTTGTTCCACGATTTCGCGATCATAGCGCGAATGGAGCCCCGCGAGCATGTGGCGCACCACCCGCGCCTCTTCGACGATCGCGCGGAGGTCGGCGCCGGCGCGCTCCTCGCCGCCCGCCAAACGGAGCACGGCGGCCTCAAGACCGTTGCCGATCAGATAATCCTCCCGCGCGCGGTCGTCCTTCAAATATTGTTCGGAACCGCCGCGCTTGACTTTGTAGAGAGGCGGCTGCGCGATATAAAGATGGCCGCGCTCGATAAGCTCGCGCATCTGGCGGAAGAAAAATGTGAGCAGAAGCGTGCGGATATGCGAGCCGTCGACATCCGCGTCGGTCATGATGATGATCTTGTGATAACGCAACTTGCCGACGTTGAAATCGTCGCGCCCGATGCCGGTGCCGAGCGCCGTGATCAAGGTGCCGATTTCTTGGCTCGACAGCATCTTGTCGAAGCGCGCCCGCTCGACATTCAAGATTTTTCCGCGCAACGGCAGCACGGCCTGATATTCCCGGTTGCGGCCTTGCTTGGCGGAGCCGCCGGCCGAATCGCCCTCGACGAGAAAGAGTTCGGCCTTCGTCGGATCGCGCTCCTGGCAATCCGCGAGTTTGCCGGGCAGATTGGCAACATCGAGCGCGCCCTTGCGGCGGGTGAGCTCGCGTGCCTTGCGCGCCGCTTCGCGGGCCTGGGCCGCTTCCACGACCTTCCCCACGACAGCCCTCGCGTCTTGTGGATGTTCCTCGAACCATGCCCCTAGCATCTCGTTGACGAGGCCTTCGACCGCCGGCCGCACCTCGGAGGACACGAGCTTTTCCTTGGTCTGCGAGGAAAATTTCGGGTCTGGAACTTTCACCGAAAGCACGCAAGTGAGACCCTCGCGGCAATCGTCTCCGTTGAGATCGACCTTCTCGCGCTTGCCAAGACCCGCGCGCTCCGCGTAACCCGTGACCTGGCGGGTCAGGGCGGCGCGAAGGCCCGCGAGATGCGTGCCGCCATCACGTTGCGGAATATTGTTGGTGAAGGCCAATACATGCTCGTGATAGGAATCGTTCCACCAAAGAGCGGCTTCGACCGCGATCTTGTCGCGCTCGCCCTTGATGAGGATCGGGTTCGAGATGAGCGGCGTTTTGGCGCGATCGAGGTAGCGCACGAAAGCCTCGAGGCCGCCTTCGTAGTAAAGTTCCTCCCGCTTGACCTCGGCGCCGCGAAGGTCGGCGAGTTCAATTCTCACTCCTGAATTCAAAAAAGCCAGCTCGCGCAGACGATGTTCGATTGTCGCATAGTCGAAATCGACCATGGTAAAGATCTTGGGCGAAGCGAGAAAGGTCACTTCGGTGCCGCGCCTTGGTTTTCCGTTCACTTCCGGCGCGGGCCCCGTGATCTCAAGCGGCATGACCGCGTCGCCATATTCGAAACGCAGGACATGCTCCTTGCCGTCGCGCCAGATCCGCAGCCGCAACCAGCTCGACAGCGCGTTGACGACGGAAACGCCGACACCGTGCAGTCCGCCCGACACTTTGTAAGAATTCTGATCGAATTTTCCGCCGGCATGCAGCTGGGTCATGATGACTTCCGCCGCTGAAACGCCTTCCTCGCTATGAATGCCGGTCGGTATGCCGCGCCCGTCGTCGGTAATGGTGACAGAACCATCAACATTGAGCGTCACGCTAACCCGTGTCGCGTAGCCAGCCAGCGCCTCGTCGATAGCATTGTCGACGACCTCATAGACCATGTGATGGAGACCAGAGCCATCGTCTGTATCGCCAATATACATGCCCGGGCGCTTGCGCACGGCATCGAGACCACGCAGCACCTTGATCGAATCGGCGCCGTAGTAACCTTCTATTTCAGGAGTGACGGGGACTGGCGGTACGGCGGCGGGTTCGGCCATTGGAAGTGCGGACTTTCTGCTCTTGGAAAAGACTGAATCGACGTTTTAAGTTATAGCCCGTTACTCTTCGAAGGTCATGTTTTTTGATGCATTTTCGTGTCCATGCATGCGCCTGTGGGAAAGTCGCCCATAGGCTAGAACAGCACAAAAAGCAGTGCCAAATCATGGGGCTGATTGAACGTCAAATTACACGAGTTCAATTGCGTGCGACCGGCGGCAGCGGTTCGGTTTGAAATCCGCGGGTGATTCAGTTCGAATTTGAGCCGCGCCGTGTCAGATGCAGATAGAAACGGATTCGACCTCGCACCGGATACAATCGTAGCCGCTATCTGCTCTGCGTCCGCTTGGCTCCGATCACGTCAAGCTTCCGCGCATATTCCTTTATGGCGTGATCCGCCACACCGATAATCGATCCAGCTTTATACCATTGCACGATGCCCTGTCCAAATTGCCAAGTCGAGTGAGATTGCCTGCTTCGTAGCAGTAAACCGAGTCGGCACGTCCGCGCCATGTTTCAACGCCGGCGCTTGCTGAACGGCGCCGGCAACCGGATGACCCCGACTGAAGCGGCCGCCTCTCACGAGCCTTGTTGGAACTTTGCAATCCTCTGGGGCTGCTCTCGCAATTGGCTGGACGCTTTTCCTCCAATCAGAAGCCCAGCCGCATCGGCGCCGATGCTGACCTTTTCGCCGTCATGGATCTCTCCCGCGAGGATCAATTCGGCCAGCGGATCTTGCACGTTCTTCTGGATTACCCGCTTCAAAGGCCGCGCCCCATAGGCTGGATCGTAGCCCTTGGCCGCAAGCCAGGCGCGGGCCTCCGGCCGCAGTTCGAGAGTGATCTTGCGGTCTTCGAGGAGTTTCGCAAGCCGCGCGAACTGGATATCGACGATCGCACCCATGTCCTCGCGGCGCAGCCGGTGGAACAAGATGATTTCATCGACACGATTCAAAAATTCCGGCCGGAAATGCGCCCTCACCATCTGCATGACTTCGGCGTGGACGGCGGAAGAATCCTCTCCCTCCTTTTGCAGCACGAGAAAATCGGCACCGAGATTGGAGGTCATGACGATCAGAACATTGCGGAAATCCACCGTGCGGCCCTGCCCGTCCGTCAAGCGGCCGTCATCGAGCACTTGCAGCAGGACATTGAAGACATCCGGATGCGCCTTTTCGATCTCGTCGAAGAGCACAACCTGATAGGGCCGCCGGCGCACCGCTTCGGTCAAGGCGCCGCCTTCCTCATAACCAACATAGCCGGGCGGAGCGCCAATCAGGCGGGCCACCGAATGTTTCTCCATATATTCCGACATGTCGATGCGCACGAGCGCGGCTTCGTCGTCGAAAAGAAAGGCGGCAAGCGCCTTGGTGAGCTCGGTCTTGCCAACCCCCGTCGGCCCGAGGAACATGAAGGAGCCGATCGGGCGATTGGGGTCCTGCAGGCCCGCCCGCGCGCGCCGCACGGCGGTCGACACCGCCTTCACCGCCTCCGCCTGGCCGACGACGCGGCTGGCCAGCGTCTCTTCCATTTTCAAGAGCTTGCCGCGCTCGCCCTCCAGCATCTTATCGACCGGAATCCCCGTCCAACGCGAGACGACCTGGGCGACATGGTCGGCGGTCACCGCTTCGTCCACGAGAACACCGCCACGTTCCGCTTCGGTCGCGGCAAGCCTTCTTTCGAGATCGGGAATGACCCCATAAGCCAGTTCGCCCGCGCGTTGATATTCCCCGCGGCGTTGCACTTGCACGAGTTCGTTGCGGGCGGTCTCGATCTGCTCCTTGAGCTTCTGCTCAGTCCCGAGCTTGTCCTTCTCCGCATGCCAGCGCGCCGTCAGCGAGGCGGATTTTTCCTCAAGCCCGGCAAGCTCGCCGGTGAGCTTTTCCAGGCGCTCCTTCGAGGTGGAATCGGTTTCCTTTTTTAGCGCCTCCTGCTCGATTTTCAGCTGAATAATCCGGCGGTCGAGTTCGTCAAGCTCCTCCGGCTTCGAGTCGATTTGCATGCGCAAGCGCGAGCTCGCTTCATCGATGAGATCGATCGCCTTGTCGGGAAGGAACCGGTCGGCGATATAGCGGTGCGACAGGGTCGCAGCGGCAACGATCGCGGCATCGGTGATGCGCACGCCATGGTGCAATTCGTATTTTTCCTTGAGACCGCGAAGGATCGAGATCGTGTCCTCGACGGTCGGTTCCGAGACGAACACCGGCTGGAAGCGGCGGGCGAGCGCGGCGTCCTTTTCGACATGCTTGCGATATTCGTCGAGCGTCGTCGCGCCGACGCAATGCAATTCGCCGCGCGAGAGAGCCGGCTTCAAAAGGTTCGAGGCGTCCATCGCGCCATCCGCCTTGCCCGCGCCAACAAGCGTGTGCATCTCGTCGATGAAGAGGATAATGCCGCCCGCCGCGGCGGTGACTTCGTTCAGCACCGCTTTCAGCCGCTCCTCGAACTCGCCGCGATATTTTGCTCCCGCGATAAGCGAGCCCATGTCCAGCGCAAGAAGCTTTTTGTCGCGAAGGCTTTCGGGCACATCGCCATTGACAATGCGCAGCGCGAGGCCTTCGACGATCGCGGTCTTGCCGACCCCGGGCTCGCCGATCAAAACGGGATTATTTTTCGTGCGCCGCGACAATACTTGAATGGTTCGCCGGATCTCTTCGTCACGGCCGATCACCGGATCGAGTTTTCCCGCGCGCGCGGCCTCGGTGAGATCGCGCGCGTATTTCTTCAAGGCATCGTAAGCGTTTTCAGCCGTTGGATTGTCGGCGGTGCGGCCTTTGCGGAGATCCTCGATTGCCGCATTGAGAGTCTGTGGCGTGATTCCCGCCCGCTCGAGAATCTTGCCAGCTTCCGTGCTTTTTTCCATCGCAACGGCAAGCAGAAGCCGCTCGACCGTTACATAGGAGTCGCCTGCCCTTTGGGCAATCTTTTCGGCATTGTCGAAAATGCGCGCCGTCGCTGGCGCGAGATAGAGCTGCCCGGCGCCGGCGCCTTGCACTTTCGGCAATTTGGAAAGCGCGAGTTCCGTGTCACGGAGAGCATCGCGTGAGCGCCCCCCCGCCCTGTCGATGAGGCCCGCGCTAAGCCCTTCCTCGTCGTCGAGAAGAACCTTCAAAACATGTTCGGGCGTAAATTGCTGGTGCCCTTCGCGGACGGCGAGCGATTGGGCGCTTTGGATGAAACCGCGCGCCCTTTCGGTATATTTTTCGATGTTCATCGCAATCTCCCCTTCGCGAAGCCACCCCCTATGCCCGTGGCCGCCTTGAGCGGCCGCCGGTGCCCCTCCGTATTTTGCGCCTTTTCAGTGGGCAGCCAATACGAGGAACAGGCGCCACGGCCGCCACGCGCGACTCATGGTTTTAGCGTTGCGGTTCGCGGCAAATCTCGCGGCCCCTTGGGGCCGCGCCTTGCTAGAAATGTAGGAGCGAAATGCGCGTGTGGTAGAGTTGATTGCCGCTAAAAGATTCGCTGGCCTTCCGCGGGGAAACACAAAGGAACGGCCACGCGATGCCGCGCAAGGGAATCCCCGCTCCCGCCATGGCCGGACAACGAAAATCCCACGGCGCGGGGTTTTTCCATTTTGGCCGCGATTACCAACGGCAAACACGGCGGGGGCCCCAAGGCGTTGGCCTGATCCAGCAACGTCGGCCCCAGGGACCCCAATTGCGCCGGCAACCGCCCCAGGGGCCACGATGCCAGCCGGGTCCACAGCCGCCCGCGATCTCAATGACAAGCGACGGCTGCTTCGACAGGGAAGGCGAGGCCGGGACCGCCCCGGCATCGTCGAAGGACATAAGCGCGACGGGACAGCCAGCCGCGATGGCGGACGCTTTAAAAACATGGGAGAATCACCTCGATTTGGCCGCATCCGGCGCAACTATCATCTGTGTTGCAAGCAAATCAAGGTAAGGAATCCAATGAGACGAAGGCTCGCGCCTCAATCCTGGATCGACTCATTGGTGCTTCCTTCTTCGCCGTCTTGTGCTCCTTCGACTCCCATTTCAACCTTTCCCCGGCGTCTGCGGCGGGGGCGCGGATGAAAGCCGTTGGCCACGTCCTCCACCTCTGAAGGACCGCCGAGCAAGGGGGAAAGTGTCTCGATGGGTGGCGCGGAATCATGCGATTCGGATGGGACGCGAACCGGAGCGGTGATGAACGCCGGAAGGCCATTCCCTTCGATGCCAGTGTCCGCCAGCCTGGTTTCGTCCCGCGGATCGACCCGGATTGAAGTTTCATTGCGATAATCGCGGGGACCCCGTCCGCGGCTGCCGCGGTTGTCCTCATCACGGCCACGGCCATTGCGGTCTTGATAGGGCCGCTGTTCCTGATAAGGCTTTTCCGGATAGCCTTGAGATTCGCGATCCCGGTAATTCCTGTTCTGGAAAGGGCGCTCCGGACGCGGGCCACGCTCCGCCCGGGCGGGAGTCTGTCTGTCGCCAATCTGTCTTTCGCCATTGTCATGGAAGGGCCGGTCGAGACCCGGCTGCGCGGGACCGGGCTGCGGCTGCGCCACAAGGCTTGGCAGAGGCGGCGGGAAAAAACGCTCAGGGGGAGAAGCGAACCGGTCGGGGATGCCACCAAAATCGCTGTCGTCCTCGGCCTCTTCCACGAGAGCTTCCCCGGGCGGACGCTGATAGGCGCCCGGTCCTTGTTGCTGGGCCTGCTGAGCCGCGGCGATCAGCCGGAAATAATGTTCGGCATGCTGGAGATAACTCTCCGCCATGACCGGGTCGCCAGAGGCTTGCGCGTCGCGCGCCAACTGGAGGTATTTTTCACTGATGTGGTGGGCAGTTCCACGAATTTTCACATCGGGGCCGCTTGATTCGTAGGACCTTGTGAGAGGGTTTGGTCCCTTGCGATTGTTGTTCGGCCGGCCGCGCATACGTTTGTTGTTCTGTGCTGGTCTCATCGATGATCCTTGAGGTGGCATCGTATTCGCGAAGGGTGATGCCCTAATCGCGACATTCGCGCATCGCCGAACGGGCGTGCGGTCACCGTCCTAGTCGAACCCCTTTATCTCAACATACGAAGGCGCGAGCGGATATTAGGCTCTCCAGCCGGTGACGAGGGTGCTCACGGAACCGCCGTGGCAACCGATCCTCGACCCTTGATTGATAGAGTCTCAGAGTCTGGGGATATTAGTCCCGGCCATGCCGGGTATCGCGGCACACCCCCAACCGGAGATCATCTGTCGACCGCGCGCTCGGCGATAACTACGGACATTTGCGCTGTCGGCGGATCTCAACGGCAATCGGAACTGTGCAACATCAGCGAAAAAACAATCCTTGATGGGGGAACGTAGTCGCTTTCACGCCAAACGCCAAGACCTTTCGGAAAAATAATATCTCTTATTATGGTGTGCGTGACCAATTTGTCACGTCTCTGCTCTGGTGCCGTCGCGCGCCAAAACTACCCGCCGGCGCCTGTTGAGGTCAAGTCTGACTTCGACTTGGCACTCGAAACTGCCACATAACAGGGACTCGACGGCGGGATATTGGCCAGACCCCACTTCCAGCGCGATCAAACCGCCAGGCGCCAGGAGACCCGGCAAAGCCGGGATGATTTCGCGATAGGCGGCCAAACCGTCTTCGCCTCCATCGAGGGCCAACCGCGGATCATGATCGCGAACCTCCGGCTCCAGTCGAGCGATTGCACCGCTTGCGACATAAGGCGGATTGGAAACGATGACATGGAAACGGCCGCGTAAGGCGTTGGTCCAGTCGCCGCAAACAATGAGTCCGCGCGATTCGAGCCCCAATGCGGCGAGATTTTCCCTTGCAATCGCGCAGGCGTCGAAGGAAATATCGACACCCGCACCGGACGATCCGGGCAGGCTCTGCAGAGCCGAGCAAAGGACTGCCCCCGAGCCAGTCCCAAGGTCGAGAATCCGCCAATTTTCGCGAGGGAACCGCGCCGCATGGTCGAGCACCGCCTCAACCAGCGTCTCGGTATCGGGACGCGGGTCGAGAACGCCTGGACCGATCTTGAAACGCGCTCGCCAAAACTCCCGACGGCCAATGATTCGCGACACCGGCTCCCGCCGCAGCCGCCGCGACGCAAAGGATGCGAGTGTCGCGGCGCCCGGCCCAAGCGGACTACCCGGATTGCGAACGAGACTGGCGTGATCGATGCCGAGCGCCGCGCAGAGAAGCACGCGGCCATCGATGGGCGCGGAGTCTATGCCGGCTTCCCTCAAAGCGCGGACGAGAGCACTCAGCGTCGTTCCGCGCAGCAGCGCCGCTCCAAAGTCGAGCGGAGGCGCGATCGCCATTTCTCCGCTCATGGCGTGGATTGGCCAACGGCGCCGAGAAGAACCCGGGTCAGCCGGTCAGCAAAAGTTGCGGCTGGCTTTTCGCCTTCCATCACCCTTGCCTCGTCGAAGAGGAGCCAAATAATATCCTCGAATCTCTGCTTGTCCGGCGTGCCAATTTTCGTGGCCAGGGCACAAATCAGCGGATGGCCGGGGTTGATTTCGAGCACTGGTTTCGAGGCGGCGCCGAGCCGGCCGCTCGCCGCGAGCATCCGTTCGAGCCTCCGGTCGGGCCCGCGATCGGATGCAACGAGGCAAGCAGGGCTCGAGGACAGCCTATCGGAGGCGCGGACATCCTCGACCGATTCGCCCAAGACTTGTTTCATGAGCGCATAAAGCGTCGCAAGACCGGCCGCCGGAGGCTCGGACCTTCCCTCCTCTGGTTTTTCCTTCACTGGGATGGATTTTATATCGGCAGCGCCTTGCGTCACCGATTTGAAAGGCTTGCCGTCGAAGCCAACCGCCGTCGCGACCCAAAAAGCATCGACCGGATCCGGCAAAAGCAAAACCTCGATTCCCCTGGCCCGGAACCCTTCGAGCTGCGGACTGGCCGACAGATGCGACAGATCCTCGCCGAGAAGATAATAGATCGCCGTCTGGTTAGGCTGCAGCTCGCCAAGATAATCCTTGAGGCCGCGGCCGTTTTCGGGATGGGTCGAGGTCGCAAAGCGCGCCAAATCAAATAAGGCATCGCGCCTTTCGGGATCCTCATAAAGTCCTTCCTTGAGGACGGCGCCGAAGTTATCCCAAACTTTCGTGAATTTTTCCTTGTCGCCTTCGGCAAGCTTGGCCAATTCCTGAAGGACACGGTTTGTCACGGCCTTCTTGATGGCGGCGAAAACCGGGCTTTCCTGAATTGTTTCACGTGAAACGTTCAGCGGAAGATCGGCCGAATCGACGACAAGACGGACGAAACGCAACCATCGCGGCAAAACCTCGGCGGCGTCCGTGATCAACACGTGGCGGACATAGAGCTTGGCCCTTCCGGAACGCGAGGGATCGAACAGGTCGAACGGCCGCGACCCCGGCACAAAGGCCAGCACCGCATACTCCTGGCGCCCTTCCACGTGCCAATGGATTGTTAATGCTTGTTCATCAAACATTCCAGCAAGCGTTTGATAGAACTCTTTATAATCGTGTTCCGAGATGGCAGCTTTCGGTTTGGTCCACAGCGCCGCGCCATCGGATATCTGGCGCGGCTCGGAACCTTTTTCTTCAACGAGCTCGATCGGCACCGTGAGCGCGCTCGAATGCTCGCGGATGATTCGCTCAATCCTGCCGGCTTCGAGATACTCCTTGGATGCTTCGTTCAGATGGAGAACGACCCGCGTCCCCCGAACCGGAGCCTCGTCTTGCGCGAGCGGCTCGATTGAGAAAGTGCCCTTGCCGTCCGAACTCCAATGGAAGGCTTCGCTCGAACCCGCGCGCCGCGAAAAGACATCGACGCGGTCCGCCACCATGAAGGCCGAATAAAATCCGATCCCGAATTGGCCGATTAGATCGAGTTTTTCGCGCGCATCAGCGTTTTCGCCGGCGTCCCCGCCTTCCGGAACGAACAGGTCGAGAAAGGCCCGCGTTCCGGAACGCGCGATCGTGCCGAGATGATCGGTGAGATCTTGACGCGACATGCCGATCCCATTGTCCTCGATGGCGAGACTTTGGGCGTTCTTGTCGAGCGAAATCCGGATCGTGAAGGAGTCCGGCGCAAGCGCTGGATCTTTGAGTGCCTCATAGCGCAATCTCTCGCAAGCATCGGCGGCATTGGAAAGGAGTTCGCGCAGGAAAACGTCGCGATCGGAATAGACCGAATGCACCATGAGATGCAGCAATTTGGCGACATCCGCCTGAAAAGCTTGACTGTGACCCTCTGCCTCCGGCATATCCAAACGCCTCCTTTCCGGTTACAAACGAGGTTGATGAATTTGGCGGCCCTTACCGCACCAATTGGGCGCCGCTGTCCCCTGCTCGCCCGGATATTGCCTCGGTGCCACCCAGATGCAAGGCCTTTGCGCCGTGCTCTTCGCATCAGGGTCTTCGCAATTGCAAAAAAGCCAACAAGCTGCTGTCCGGGCGCCTTGTCGCAAATCCGTTAAAAGAAGGCTTGCTCTGCCGCACTCTTCAAGCGACGATAAAGGTAGCGAGGCAGCCAAGGGGCGTCACTCATGAGCGAGACGGAATCAGCCGAAGATCATCGCGCCGCGAGCCCGGCGCGGCCGGACAAGCACGCGCTTGCACCTTTCGCCGCCGGCGGGCACGCGGCGGCTCCGGCCGGCATGGCGGACGTTGTTTCGTTCGACCGGAACGAATTGCGCGAAATTTTCGATCTCTATGGCCGCAAGGTGGCGAGCGGCGAATGGCGCGACTACGCGATCGATTTTTCCTCCGATAAAGCGGTTTTCTCGATTTACCGGCGGGCCGCCGAATATGCGCTTTACCGGATCGAGAAACATCCAAAACTCGCCCGCAAGCAGGGACTCTATTCGATCATTACGGCGACCGGCCTCATTCTGAAACGCGGGCACGATCTTTGCCGAGTCATCGCGGTACTGGACAATAGGCTCAAGCTCGTTACGGGGTGATTTTCAAATTTGGCAAAAAAAATTTACCGCATGATCGAACTCGCTCCATATCCTCCTGCTGGTAGTGTCTCAGACGGAACGTCTATGGAGGAGTATTGAAACAACACGACTTTCTCGCACACGGCGCCGTCTACCTACGTTCGTTCCCCCGGTAGGGCATCGAGGTGGGGCCCAGCCTCACGCTTGCGTGAAGTTCTTGTTCACCGGCGCCCGCCGAGAAGTTCATGCGCGATCTGATAGCCGATCCCGCGGGCCAACCCGGTCTCGAGTGCCCGCACCATCACCGGCCCGTTACCGGACGCGACGGCGACCCCGACGATCGCGATCGCGGTGAGGACGAATCCGAGGTGCCTCATCGTTGCACCCGGTGGATTTCGGGTTCGGATAGCCGTTGTAGCAATTTGGCACGGGCGGCGATCGCGTCGTGAATGCATTGGAGGAGGAGCACCGAATGAGTGGCATTCCCTCCAGCCTCGTCCTCGATCGCAACGTAGAGGCGTCCCAACCGCTTTCTGATTGCGGCGGGGAGAGGCCCGCTTTGATTGAGGGCCATGGTCACTCCCCCTCGAGGTCGAGACTGGCCAGCTCTTGAAGATATGCGTCCCTGACCCCCTGAAGTTCTTGCTCGAATCGGTCCTGAAGTTCTCTGCACCGGCACTCGAACCGGTATGCGGCGGCGCTCGCCGCCGACGTTGTGTCGTTGGAAGAGAGTTGTGTCGTTGGAAGAGATCTGGCGGGCGATGGCCAAGGACGGTGCGGTGCTGAACCGTCGCTGTTCTGGTTATGGTTTTGGTGGAAGGCATTGTTCTAACTCCATGTTTGTGGTAGACACCGCACAGTGTAATCTCTGTGGACGGGTGTGTCCACTGTAATCAGGGTAATTTTTATAATGACAAAAGCAGAGCCGGTCAGCATTCGCTTCGATGACGAAGTGATGGTGGTCCTAAAAAAGCTTGCGGCGAAGGATGATCGGACGATCTCTTACGTCGTCAACAAGCTTGTGACGGAGCAGCTGAAGGCGAGGCGGTTGCTGAAATGACCGCCATCCCGAACAAGCGGTTATGCGTCTATACACACTCGGCGAATGAGTAAAGTCTTCTACGTCGGGCAGGGCAACTCTCAGCGGCCATATGAACGAGCCAGTAGAACCCCCGGGTGGCACGCTCATGTAGAAAAGTCCGGTGGGTATGAGATAAATATACACACTTGGACAAACGACAGAGTCGAGTCGGTTCACGACCAATCAATGTAGGTCGGTGGAAAGGAGACGCTCTTAGTGCCATGAACTTGGAGCGCGATGCGGCGGCCTTCCTCTATGAGAGATCGCGCACTATTGAGGTAATCCTCGCATGCGGAAAACAGCGGTTTCTCTTCAATGGCGAAGTCTTCCAATTTTTCAATGGCGAAGTCTTCCAATTTTGGCTGAATGGGGTGGGCCTTGGCCAAAAACGCGAGATTGGGATCGTCAATCTGCGGAGTTTCGGAAAGAGGAATGCGCTCAGTAGCAGTGCCGACGTATGTCACTCCAAACCGTCTGCTGATCCTGACCGTCACCGGAGCGACACCCCGGTGCTCGCTAATATGTCGCGCTGTGCCAAGAGGGAGCGCACGAAAGTCATCGTAGTGCGGTTTGAACTTCTTCTTGAACTCTTTGCGTCGCGCCTGTTCGTCAGCGGGGAGTTTATTCTTAAACCATTCCTCTCCATATCGGGATGGCCAAGGTCTACGCCAAAGCAACACTGAATTATCTCGGGAACGCTGCGAGCCGCCGACAGGAACGCATCAAAATGCGAATGACCGATGCCAACCAGTGTCAATAATCGCACCCGAGGTTTGCAGAGAGACATTGATCGCAGTTTGTTCGGGCGGTTGAATCGACCGTCCCATCATGTCGAAATCGAACTCTGCGTTTGGGCATGTCCCGGTGATTGTTGAAATAGGAGGAGCTGCGTTGCTCGCCTTGAGCTTGTAGGCTCGGGGTGCTGATTCCACGAGAGGAAAGCAACGCCATGAACAGGCTTATCACATCCACCGCGATTCCTGCGAGAGCGGTCAAGATCGAAGCGCTGGCGAATATGACGGCGAGTTTCGAAAGTTTCTGCCTTGCCTCTGGG
>VDMG01000240.1 GCA_006514895.1 Beijerinckiaceae bacterium | reverse complement strand
AAGGGCGCATGGATCCTCTTCCTGCCGCCCTACAGCCCCGACCTCAATCCGATCGAGATGGCCTTCGCAAAACTCAAAGCCCATCTGCGCGCCAGGGCCATCAGGACCATCGACGCCCTCTGGCAGGCAATCGGCCAAATCTCCGACCTGTTCGAGCCCGCCGAATGCAGAAACTACTTCGCCGCAGCAGGATATGGATTCACTTGAGTGTCCGATGCTCTAGCGCCGCGTTCCGCTCCGCGAATGGCGCTATCTAGGAGTCGTCTGGATGATGGGTCATCTCCGCGTTTCTTTGTAAGAAGATCGAGATTGCTAAGAATTGTCATAAGCATATTATTGAAATCATGGGCAATACCTGCCGTGAGCTGGCCAAGGCTCTCCAGCTTTTGCATCTCATGGACCTGAGCCAAAGCTTTCTCGCGCTCGCGTGTGCGCTCTTCGAAGCGCTGCTCAAGTTCAGCGTTGGCGCGCGCCAATTCCGCGGTCCGTTCTTGAACGCCGTGCTCCAGCTCAGCATTGAGAAGTTCAAGCTGACGCGTTTTTCTATAAAGCTCCGCAAAGACTCGCGCGCAGAAGTTCCGGAACAACCGGCACGGGCACATAGTCCAGGGCCCATGCTCATAGCCTCGCACGCGGTCGACCTCACTCTGCGCCAGGGCGGAGACGAAGATCATCGCGATATTTTGGAAACGAGGATGTCCCCTAATGAGTGCCGCAAATTCAAACCCGTCCAGTTCCGGCATGATCACGTCAGTGAGGACGACTGCAATGTCGTACTTCAGCAGATACTCCAGCGCCTCCCGCGCCGATCCGGCCTTAATCAAATTTTCGCCGAGCTCGCTAAGAACCGCCTCGTAGCTGAGGAGTTTCGATGGCTGATCATCGACGAGAAGGATGTTTACCGGGTCGGTATTGCGCATAAGTGCCGCCGATCCTAATGATGCAGCCACATCCGTATTGCCGAAAGAAGATGTTCGGTAGTGACGGGCTTTGCCAAATAGTCGGAAGTGCCGCCCTGGTCGTTAACAAGCGGCGCCAATTCCGAAAGAAGCATGCGGCCGTCCAGGTTAAGGGCACCCTGTCCGTTACTTTGAGAAGGTGGAGTGTGTGGCTCTTCATTTGAGAAAAGCAATGCGACTTCGGCGGTCAATATTTTTGACTTACTTGCGGCATTGCCATACTCCACTTGGTGGATTCTTGGAACCGGAGTGAACTGCAGCGAATAGGAAACGGTTTTACAAATCTGCACCGGGATGCCGTCTTTGACGGATAACGCCATGTCGCGCCTGTGGTTGCAAGGTGAGAACAGCCTTATTGAAGTTTCGACGGTTTTTCAGGAATGGTCCTGAAGCAGCGTGACCGTCCAATTGCTGGCTTGATGCACTCGATTGGGCGGTTCAGGCTGCGCCAGCCTTCAGCGCTTGCATATTATGTGACTTAAGAGAAACAGTTGCGTCCACAAGTGAACAGACACCGTAAAGAATATGGTTCATTGATGTCGATGTGCTTCGAGCTGACGCCCTCCCGGCGGCCGCAGAATAAAGCATGCCACGCGAAACTCCTGCGGGTGGTCGGCAAAATAGACTGACGCGATTTCGAAGCCGGAACTCGAACCGTCCAGCAACGTTTATCTTGGTACTGGCCGCTACCGTAAAACTGTCAAGTTCCCGATGGAGGAAATATGCCATGGATACCGTCCTCAAGGCCGAGAATGTCGTGCCTTTGCCGGTAAACTTGGTAGGTAAGGATATCCGAGCGCCACGAGACAAGAACGATTTCCGATGTGACGAGCTGCTCCAAGCCTTGCCTGCGGCTGTTTACACGACCGACGCAGCGGGACGAATTACATTCTACAACGAGGCGGCGGCCGCACTCTGGGGTTATCGCCCGGAGATCGGCAAGAGTGAGTGGTGCGGCTCGTGGCGACTGTATTGGCCGGATGGCAGACCGATGCCGCATGGCGAATGCCCCATGGCCATAGCGCTGAAAGAAAAACGGCCGATCCGCGGCGCGGAGGCAACTGCCAAGCGGCCCGACGGCACGCGCATTCCTTCCTTGCGTATCCAACCCCGTTATGGGACGAGACAGGTGAGCTCACCGGTGCCGTGAATACATTGGTCGACATATCCGATCGCAAGAAAGTCGAGGATGCCGCACAACGCTTGGCGGCGATCGTCGAGTTCTCCGACGATGCTATTCTCAGCAAGGACCTTAATGGCATTATAACCACTTTGAATCCAGGTGCCGAGCGCCTCTTCGGTTATACAAGCGAAGAACTTATCGGCAAGCCGGTCACTATCCTCATTCCACAAGACCGCCAGGACGAGGAGACCGAAATCCTTGAGCGCATTCGGCGGGGCGAACGCGTCGAACACTATGAGACCATTCGTCGACGCAAGGATGGAAGCCTGGTCGACATTTCCCTGACCATGTCGCCTATCAAGGATAGTGAGGGCAGAATCATCGGTGCGTCAAAAATCGCGCGGGACATTACCGAACACAAACAGGCCTTGGAGCGATATCATCTTGTCCTCAAGGAGATGAATCACCGCGTGAAGAACCTGTTCACTCTTGCAGGCGGCGTGGTGACGCTCAGCGCGCGCTCCGCAGCGACGCCGAAGGAATTGGCTGAGGCCGTTCGGGAAAGACTGGCCGCGCTCGCTCGCGCGCATGATCTCACGCTACCCGACGTCACCAATGGCGGACAAAAGCCCGATCGGACGACAACGTTGCCGACTCTCGTCCAAACAATCATTGCTCCTTTCGTCAACCAAGGGCATGCCCGAGTTACCATTAGTGGACCTGACGTGCCCGTTCGTGGCGGTGCCGTAATGAGCGTAGCCCTGCTGCTACACGAGTTTGCGACAAATGCCGCTAAGTATGGAGCCTTGTTTTCTCAAGGTGGCCACGTCGACGTCACGTGGTCCATATGGAAAGACGAACTGCTGCTGGCATGGCGGGAGCAAGGCGGCCCGCCACTCACTGGACCACCGGCAAATGAAGGGTTTGGCAGCTTACTCGCCCGGCTGACGGTGACGGGCCAATTGGCCGGTAAGATTACCCGGGATTGGAATAAAGACGGTTTGACGATCAACCTGTCAGCACCGCTGGAGCGGCTTACGCAATGAGAAGTTAGAGAACAACTTCGAACAGGTTCCATTCGCCTATATAACGTCCGTCGCCGAATCAAGTTCTCTTGGTCGCCGTTGCGATGAGAGGACGTGTGTGACCGACGCTGTGCGACGCGGCGAAGAAAACTTCCGCGCAGCTTCGAGCTAGGTCAGCCGTTCATCGTGCGCGCCACTTGCTTGACATGGGACACCAAGACCTCACCGGGCTGGCATCGCTCAAAGTTCTCGTGATCGGGAACTTTCCTGAACGGTTGGGAATTCGCCGTCAAAGCTGCCTTGGCAGCGAAGGGGTCAAGAGGGCCTTTTCATGTCAGTTTCACAGGCGATTACCCCCCACATTCCTTATCTGCGCCGGTTTTCGCGTGCTTTGACTGGGAGTCAATCTGGCGGGATGCTTACGTATTCGCCACACTGGAGGTAATTGTTACGGACCCCAACAGCTTCGCGGCAGCAGGCGACTTACGGACGGCGCTTTACCGCCTTTTCCTAAAAGTTTGGGGCTCGATGCCGATCAATTGTTACGTCGACCAGGCAGCAGTTTCGGGCGAAGAAATTGGCGCTCGCCGCAACCTCGACGCAATAACGTTGAGGCCGCGCATTGCGTTTCTTCTCAGTGCGCTCGAAGAGTTCGAGACGGCCGCCGTGGCCGATACACTCGAGTGTTCAATCGAAGAAGCTGCGTTCCTAATCGATGCGGCGGGCAGGGAAATCGCGAAACAAATTCGTACCGACGTCTTGATCATCGAACGAGACATTGATAGCGCTCGACCTGCAGAATTTGGTGGAGGAGCTCGGACACCGCGCCGTTAGCGTGGCGCGAACACATCGCGAAGCTATCGAAACTGCCCAGCGCGAGCGTCCCGGTCTCATCCTCACCGATGTTCAGCTCGCGGACGGCAGTTCAGGTCTCGAAGCAGTTAACCAGATTGTCAGCGATTTTGCCGTTCCCGTCATTGTCATTACGGGCTATCCGAAACTGTACTTGACTGGCACGCCGCGCCGGAACCAGCCTTCCTTTTGAAGGCGACCATTAGTCAGGCGCTTTTCTTCGACCGCAAAGCACACCGCAAATCCGAAACAATCATGATGTAGTAATCCATAATTCTACGTCCGCATCGTCGCGGATGAAATCAACTCGGAATTGTCACGTTCGTGGGATTTGGCCGTCTTCTGCCGGCGCGGCGCAGAGGGCCTCGTGTGGTGCCTAGCCTCCACGCGGCCGACACGTATAAGTTCCCGAAGTTGGGACAGAAACTGACTGCGGGCGCGTTGGGAGGACGTAGATTGCGCCCGCAGCATCGTCAAAAATTATTAGGTGCTGAACTACGAATACCTTTAGACGAAGAAACTCTTCGGCCGTGTGCGCAAACGCACATTGTCTCATCACTCGCCGCCAATATGGCAACGGCGGCGGTACAAAACATGCGAAACATAGGTGCTATTGTAGCGGTGGCTGGGTTGTTTGCTTTGCCGCTTACGGCCGAGACGCAGGGCGGTCGCCGGTCTCCCGCAAGATGACCTGCACGTTTTTGACCCTCGCGAGCGTCATTCCCATGTGGAGCCACTGGGTCGAGCTCTCTGTCTCGCTTGGCTTCGAATAGGGCGCCGGCAAGGCGTCCTGACGGTTTTTGAATGTCGAATTGGGACATGGTTCAAGCTGTTGGCGGCCGAGCATGAATCAATTTCCCTCGAAGCCGTTCAGCTGTTGGAAAAAGGAGACCTTCATGAAACTATTGCTTGTTGTTCCCTTCTTAACCGGGATTGCTACTGTCATGCCCACCGGTCAAGCCGATGCGCGGCCGGGAGGTTGCATTAAAGGGGCAGTCGTTGGCGGAATTGCGGGCCACTTTGTCGGGCATGGCGGCATCGGTGCCGCTGCTGGCTGCGCATATGGAATGCACGAGCGTAACAAATATGATCGCCAAAAAGAAGGTCGATCAAGTTCTGATCAGAAGGGTGGGAATGACGGGCGCGGACACTGAGAGACGCAGGTCCGTCCGTTTTATTGCGGCGCTGGCAAGTTAATCAGTACGACGATCAAGACCCCAATGGCCGCCATCACGGCAATAAGACCGGCAAAACCAAGAGCAGTCCGTATTTTGCTCGGCCAAAGTAGTGCTACGGCGAGCAGAAACAGAAAAACGATTCCAATGCGGTAGTACATTAAGAAGGCGAAAGCGCCTAAGGGCAGTCCCTTTCGATCACCGAGCGGGCGATCTTTTCATTTGCGTCGGAGGGTTTATCAATTGGGCGGGCTCTACCGTTTGAGAAGGCGACGGCTAGCGCCGTGCGCCGAGTTTTTGCCGAGCATAGCGGCGGGGCAGGCGTCAGGTTGCGGAAAACCAAACAGAAATTGAAGTGAGCAAAAGCGAGTTTTTCGTTCCCTTGAGGGCCGTATTGAACCCAAATCGTAGCCAGCGAGCCGTCTATGTCGAGAACCTTGCCGATAGAGCCGCGCGTTTCCCGCCAATCGTGCGAATCACGGGCAGCATCCGCCGTGCCAATCTTGAACCCTCTGGCTGAAGGCGGGATTTTCGTCGCGCATGAGAGGATCAGGCAACGGAGCCCAAGATCCAGCCAGCACCTTGCCGCTCGACCGCAACTGCGAACTATTCGCGGCGCCGTCATACAATTGAAACATGAAGTTGCGATTGCTGGCGCGTGCTTTCCGGAACGCGAACTGAAAGGCGTTTGGAAGCCCTGGACCAGGGACTGGGCATCATTTTGATTCTCCGTTTCTGCTCCTGCGCGTGTTTGTGAGACTTAGCGATTTTCCTCGGTATCGCCATTTCGACGCGATTTTCGGGACAGCTTGGATGAGGTGCACGCCGGCCCATGAGAGTGCTGATCGCAACTGACGCTTGCCGCCCCTTTGCCTTGGCGCGTTCGTGCAGGAGGAGCGAATTCCAGTCTATCCGGCGCCTTAACCAAGGGATGATAGGCAATTTTCATAGGCCGCGCGCCGCGCAAGGAGCGGCCAAGAGGCCCGCGATCTATAAGCCCACGGCGCTGGCGCAAAATAAACGGGGGAGGAAGAGCAATTGGGGACCGAGCTCAACAAGGACTCCGTCGCAAGGGCCTATGCGCTATGGGCGCCAGTCTATGATTTGGTTTTTGGCGAGGTGTTCAAGCACGCCCGGCGCGCGGCGGTCACGGCGGCGGAGCGTACAGGCGGACGCATTCTTGAAGTCGGAGTCGGCACCGGCATATCGCTCCCTTACTATGCAACCGCAAACCGCCTCGCCGGCGTCGACCTCTCCGAGCCGATGTTGCGCAAGGCGCGGGCGCGGGTCCATGAGTTGGGTTTGCGCCATGTCGAAGGGCTCGCGGTCATGGACGCCGAGCAAATGGCTTTTCCCGATGATTCATTCGACGTCATCGTCGCCCAATATGTGATCACCACGGTTCCAAACCCCGAGGCGACGCTCGATGAATTCGCGCGCGTGCTTAAGCCGGGCGGCGAGATCGTGCTGATCACCCGTGTTGGGGCGGACGCTGGCCCGCGGCGCCTTCTCGAACGATGGTTCGCGCCACTGACGCATCAACTGGGTTGGCGGCTGCGATTTCCTTGGGCGCGGTATGAGCGCTGGGCCGAAATGCCGCATGGCATGCGGCTGATCGAGCGCCGCCCGATGCCGCCGTTCGGCCATTTCTCGCTCGTCCGCTTCGCCAAATCCGCCAGGGCCGTCACCCAGCGAAACGATTTCTTGGAGGCGCATGCCATCGGCTAGACACGCATTCGCTCATGCCGCGCTCGCCGGCAAAACTTTGCCTGGCAACGCTCTTTTCCCGCCGTTTGAAAGCTCTTGGCGGGATTTGCGCAAAGCTCACGCCCTTTCGGGGGACTGTGCCAAACTGTCATATGTGATGTGTAGGCCACAAACGGTGAGGTGGGAGGGAGATGGACAGATTTCTTCAGGTTCTCAGAACACAGCGATGGGACGATCATCGCTATTATCATCACAGCCGAATCAACCAATCGCTGCATTTGTTCAGCGCGATCAGCTTCGTATGCGCCTATATAATGGTATTCACGAAACCCGGTCGCAGCTGCCTTGTCGGGCTGGCTCGCCGCGATGACGACCCGGCAAATCGGACACTTCTTCTTCGAGCCCAAGGGCTACGACGAGGTGAACCATGCAACGCACGAGTACAAGGAAGAAATCAAAGTCGGCTACAACTTGCAACGCAAGGTCGTTTTGATGTCGATCTGGGCGTTTTCGCCGCTCGTGCTTTACTTTGATCCTACGCTGTTCGGCATCTTTAGCTCGCCAGCCAATGACGCCAGCTTCACGCAAAAAGTGGCGCTAATCTGGCTATTCATCGCCGCCGCTGGCGTCATATACCGGACTGTCCAGTTGTTCTTTATCAAGGACGTTCAGACTGGGCTGGCGTGGATGACAAAAATTCTGACCGACCCCTTTCACGATATCAAACTCTACCACATGGCGCCGCTTTACTTGCTGCGTGGCGAGTTGTTTGATTCAATGACGCCCGAGCATTACCCGGCGCGGGTGCGGCGGCGGATCCGTTTGAAGCGGTGAGCAACCATCTCCCGCAGGATTTGCCGCCTAATCGATTTGTTTGTCGCCGAGGGATCGGACCACCACCAGCCATCTTGCCGCATGGCACTGGCAGCGGCCACGAATTTATTCGTGACCGCTTCGAAGTCGGCGTCGGTGTAATTCAAACTGAAGATAATGCGCCCCGTTCCGATCCAGCTCAACGCCAAACCTTCGGCGCGCAGATAATATTGAAGCATCCAGTTGTAACGCGATGGCTGCGTGTAGACGACAGTCCAAATGGAGGACATGTTCGCCACCTCCACCGGCACGCTCTCGGCGCGCAGCTGCCGGTTGAGCTGGTCTGCTCGATCGTTCCACACCGTGTCGAGATTGCGGTACAACTCGCGGATTGCCGGGCTGTCGATGCGCTCCAGGAACTCTCGCATCGCGCCCATCACGTAAGGGTGGGAGTTGAATGTGCCGCGGGCAAAGCAGATGTCCGCTGGGCGATCGTCGCGGTAACGTTTCATCAGCTCTTTGCGGCCGCAGACCACGCCGACCGGAAGGCCGCCCCCGAGAGTCTTCCCGTAAATGACTATGTCGGCCTGAATGCCGAAGTATTCTTGCGCCCCGCCAGGCGCGAGGCGGAATCCAACAAAGGCCTCGTCGAAGATCAGCACGAACTTACGCTCGGTACAGACTGTGCGCAGGCGCTTCAGCCAAGCGGTGTACGCTTCTTTGTTGAATCTGGAGCTCCTCGAACTATCGGTCAGCGAGGAATCCGAAGGCGCGCCGGCATTCGGATGCAGCGCCTGCAATGGATTGATAAGCACGCAGGCAATGTCGTCGCGATTGCGCAAAACACGCAAGCTATCGTCCGACATGTCTTTCAAAGTGTAGGTGTCCCGCGCCGGCACGGGATTGCCAATGCCCGGTTGAACGTCACCCCACCATCCATGATAAGCCCCGCAAAAACGCACCAAATGAGACCGGCGGGTGTGGTAGCGGGCAAGCCGCGCCGCCTGCATGACCGCCTCTGTTCCGGACATGTGAAACGAAACTTCGTCCAGTCCGGAAATCTCCTTGAGCCGCTTAACATTGGTGGCGATCACTGGATGATAAGCGCCGAGGACGGGACCGAGCTCACGCACATGTTGCGCGCCGCGCTCGATACACTCCTTGTAGAAATCGTAACCGAGGAGATTCACGCCATAGGAGCCTGTCAGATCGTAGAAGCGGTTGCCGTCGAGATCGGTAACGGTTACGCCACAAGACGATTGGACGAAGGCGCCGACGGGGAGGTGTTGGCGGACAAAGCCGTTGAATTGGAAAGGCACCCGGTAGGCTTCCGTGAACTGAAGGTCGGAGATGCCGTCTTTGACCTTTGTGGTGAGCCGGAGCGTCTCCGGAAACCGGCCATGGTAGAGTTTCGAAAGGCGCAGGAATCCGGCGCGGCGGCGCGCCGCAATCTCATCCGGCGGCGCGTCCGAACGGAAGAAATGCGTCTCGTCATATTCGTATAACGGGATAAGCGACGCAATCCGCCGCGCCATCCTGGCATGCCCGGACAGGGACCAATGCTTTGCCTTCGACAGCTCCAGCCGCGTCTTCAACTTCGCCAGCGAGGCGATCAGCCCCGCCACGCCGAGTGCATAAAGAGTAAATAGTACGAGCCAGGATTCCATCGGTTAAGGCCTATCGAGGCGAAATTACCGCGTCATGACACTTCGATCTCTTATCGCAAGGGCCGTCCAGCAGGAGGACCTGAATTTTTTGCTGACCAACCGCATCCCCCGGCGCTTGGCGACGAGGTTCATGGGCTGGTTCAGCCAAATCGAGCAGCCGTTTGTACGCGATGTGTCAATCGGCATATGGCGGCTTTTCTGTGATTTGGACCTCCGTGAAGCGAAGAAGACGCGGTTCAGCAGCATGCATGATTGTTTCATCCGGGAGCTCAAGGACGGAGCCCGGTCCATCGATGCGGATCCGATGGTGATTGTCAGCCCTTGCGACGCGATCGTCGGCGCCTGCGGCACGATCAAAGGCACCGAGTTGCTGCAAATCAAGGGTTTCCCCTACACTTTGCAGGATTTGCTAGGCGATTGCGATCTCGTGGATCTCTACCGCAATGGCCGCTACGTGACCCTGCGGCTGACGGCCGGCATGTACCACCGTTTCCACGCCCCCCACGACAGCCGTGTCGAGCAGGTAACCTACATCTCCGGGGACACGTGGAATGTGAATCCCATTGCGCTCCAACGGATCGAGAAACTTTTCTGCAAGAACGAACGCGCCGTGATTCGAGCCCGGCTGGCCGCTGGTCCCCTCATCACGCTGGTGCCGGTCGCGGCAATTCTCGTCGCCAGCATCCGGCTTCGCTTCCTCGAAGTTAAGCTCGATCCCGGCCACTGCGGGCCTCACGTCATTCCATGCGATGCCAGCTTCCGCAAAGGCGAAGAAATGGGCTGGTTCCAGCACGGATCGACGATTATCGTCTTCGCGCCGGATGGATTCACACTGTGCGAAAACGTGCAAGAAGGAACCGTTGTTCGTGTCGGACAGCGGCTCATGCAATTGCCACGAGGCGACGCAAGACCACCGATCAGATAAAGCAATTCATTGTCGTGCCTGCCAGGACGCCATCGCGTCATCGATCGCGCTCCGCCCCGATGGTCCTTTTTCGAAGGTCAATTTTGCGATATGGCCGTTGGCGAGAACCATCGGAATATCGAACCATTCGCGAGAATGCAAAAGATCGAGATTGGACGTCTCAGCGTCGCCGCGGCTAAGACCGATAAGGAAGGAATTCTCCGTGACTGGCACGGTAATCCCCTTCAAGGGCTCTCCCGTTGGCGTATCCTCCCGGCGCATCTGCAGCACGCTGATCTGCTTGATATTGGCCAATGGACTGCCCGGCCGCGCGGTAAATTGCAGTTTCATGGTGTGGGAAGCCGGCAAAGTGCTATCGAAATTCTTTTGAATTATCATTTCCGCCTGCAGCCCCTCATCAGCTATGTCGACATCGGCGCGAACCGCCATGCTTAACGGTTCATCTGGACCATTGCTGACATTATCAACCCGCCAGACCACCGTTCCGAGACTTGTCTTGACCTTGGATGGTTCTTCCGGCGCCTCCACGAGCAGGGCGGCGCGGCGGGCGACAGGGACGGGAGGATTGGCAGCGCCAGAGCTGCCTTTCGCAGCATCGTTGCGATCGGTTATCGTGGAAGGCCCACCCGCCGAAGCCTCCGGCGCCCCAGGCGTCGCGGTCCCGGCGCCAATCCTATCGACGATCTTACCGCCGGTGTTCGCCTCGCCCTGGATGGCTGGCGAAGGAGGTTGCAGGCGCACAAGATCCTCGGGGCGGTCGCGCAGCTTATAGGCGGCGATGGCGACCAGCACGACGACCAGACCGGCGATCGCGGCAACAATCGCGACGCGTTTGGCCGCACCGCTATCTTCTTCTGGACCCGGCGCGAAGGGACGTTGAGCTTCGAGCCGCGTTCTAACCGCTGGTTCGTAACTCTCGTAGCTCGTGCTTGGCGCTTCTGCGGCGAACGTTTCAAAGGCGGGCGCGTTCAAAACTGGGGCTTCCAGGCTGGACACTTCCGCGGCAATCGGATCGGTGGCAGTTTCGGACGAAGCGGTGTCCCCGTAAGAAACAAAGCTCGCCGCGGGAACTTGCGTCTCGTCCCGCTCGGCGGAGGGTGAAGCCGTGCCAGACTGCGGCGTTCCGTTTGGCCGGTCGCCTGCGCTCACGCCAGGCGGATCGCGGCGGACTTTAAGGGGAGGCACGGATCGGGGCGTTCGCGCGAAAGGTAACTTGAGTTTTGCAGACGGCACGAGGCCGGGCGGCTCGGAATCCGGCGAAGCGGATCGAGGCAACGGCGCAGTGCTTGGCTCACGCGCCGGGGGCGCAGCCGCCGGTGGCCCCGAACCGGCGAGATCCGGTTCCGCCGAAACCGCGCCGCTTCCGGGACCAGACCGCGACGTAAGTTCCGTTTCGAGCTGGGCGACCGCCCTCTCCAGCGCTTGCGCTTCGCGTTCAATCGCTTCCTCCGGCACTGGAGGATCTAGATTGCGCAATTGCCCGAAAAGCGCCCGGCGCGCCCGCTCATAAATGGCATGGCGCGCTTCGGCGGTCGAATCCGTCAGGCCCGCGATGGCCTTGGCGAGCAGCGGGTAATAGTCAGCCATCCCGCGTTGAGAGCATTTGATCGGCCTTCCGTCAATCCCATCGGGAAAATTTGCCCATCGGGAAAATTTGCCCGCCGCAAAAATATGTCAATCAATCCCGAAATGGATTGTAAACGAGGATCGTGTCGGCCCGCTCGGGGCTGGTCGAGAGAAGCGCGACCGGCGCCTCGATCAGCTCCTCGATACGGCGCACATATTTAATCGCCTGCGCCGGAAGCGCGGCCCAGGAACGGGCGCCGGCGGTTGTGTCTTTCCACCCCTCGATCGTCTCATAGATCGGCACGACCCTGACCTGAGCCGCCTGGCTCGCCGGCAATCTGCCGATGCGCTCGCCATCGAGGTGGTAGCCGACGCAGACTTTGATCTCCTCAAAACCATCGAGAATATCGAGCTTGGTCAGGGCAATCCCGTCTATCCCGGAGGTTTTCACCGCCTGCCGCACGAGCACCGCGTCGAACCAGCCGCACCGCCTGCGCCGTCCCGTAACCGTCCCGAATTCATGGCCGCGGTCGCCAATCCGTTCGCCAATGCTGTCTTTGAGTTCCGTCGGAAACGGGCCGCCACCAACCCGCGTCGTATAGGCCTTGGCGATCCCCAGCACATAACCGATCGCCTTCGGGCCGAGGCCCGAACCCGTCGCGGCATTCGCGGCGGCCGTATTCGACGAGGTCACGAAAGGATAGGTGCCATGATCGACATCGAGCAGGGCGCCCTGCGCGCCTTCGAACAGGATGCGCTTGCCAGCGCTCCGGGCCGTCTCGAGAATCTCCCAGGTCGCGTCCATGAAGGGGAGGATTTTGGCGGCGACGCTGTCGAGTTCGGCGCGAATGGCTTGCGCGGTGACAGGTTCGAGCCCGAGACCCCGGCGCAGCGGCTCGTGATGGGCAAGCAGCCTGGCGATTTTTTGATCGAGCGTGTCCGGCTCGGCCAAATCCATGAGGCGGATCGCGCGGCGGCCAACCTTGTCTTCATAGGCGGGCCCGATGCCGCGCTTCGTGGTTCCGATCTTCAAGGCTTCGACGCTGGAGGACTCGCGGTGGGCGTCGAGTTCGCGGTGCAGGTAAAGGATCAGCGGCACATTCTCGGCGATCTTCAGATTGTCCGGCGAAATCTTGACGCCGCGCGCCGCGAGCGTCGCGACCTCCGCCACGAAATGATGCGGATCGAGGACGACGCCATTGCCGATGATCGAGAGTTTTCCGGGCCGCACGATTCCCGACGGCAACAAGTTGAGCTTATAGACCTCATGATCGATGACGAGCGTATGCCCGGCATTGTGGCCGCCTTGAAAGCGCACCACGATATCGGCCTCGAGCGACAGCCAATCCACGATCTTGCCCTTTCCCTCGTCGCCCCATTGGGCGCCGACCACCACCACATTCGCCATGGATCAAATCGCCTTTCGCCGCGATCCCCACGTTACGCGAACTTAAGCCCTCACCCTGAGGAGGGCTCGAAGAGCCCGTCTCGAAGGGCGAGGGCGCCTCGATTCGAGAGCCGCGCGGGCACATCCTTCGAGACGGCCGCTCTGGCCTCCTCAGGATGAGGGCGAGGCTTTTAAACCAGCTCTTAATAGTGCCGCTTTCCGAGAACCGCCAAAAATAAGCCCGGCGCAAACTGGCTGCACCGGGTCCATTGCGGGGACGGGGTACCACGCTTCAGCGGCCGGAGTAAAGGCGCGTCCGGCTGAGGTAGTGGGTCAGATTTCGGATGCGCCCGCGCAAAAATCAAGCAGACCGTGTGGAAAGTCGCGTCAATGGGATTCCATTGCGGCCTGCGCCGCGCTAGAATCTGACATGACTCACATTTCCGGATTCGAACGTTCGCAACTTCTGTTGTTGCCAGAGGCGATCGACGATTATGTC
>VDMG01000214.1 GCA_006514895.1 Beijerinckiaceae bacterium | reverse complement strand
GGAAAATACTATGGTGACGCTTTCCAATATTCCTTACAGAAATTGGTAGGTTATTGCGACGAGAGGCAGCCTCCGCCACGTGTAATCGCGCCGCTTCGGTTCACCCCCCACCAACTCCCGCCCTACCTTCGCCGCGTTGCTTGTGTAGTTTTGCCTTGGTCTCCTCCAGTTGCGCTTCCGCCGCGCACGTCCGCGCCAGCCAACCGCCAATAATATCAATTTTCCGCGCAATCCCACATGTCTCAAACCCGCGCGGCGTATAGGCGCTTGTAAGGTTTCCGGACCCGATCGGACAAACCTCCGCATCGTTCCACCCATGCCCTACCTTCGCCGCGTTGCTTGTGTAGCTTTGCCTTGGTCCCCTCCAGCCGCGCTTGCGTAGGGCGGGGCCGGATGGCAGTTTCCCGAAACAGTTGCCTTGATTCGGCCGGGATTGAGACATGACCCCCACGAACCAGAGCCCGCCCAATCGCCTCGCAACGTCCGAAAAACTTCGTGCCGGAAACCCCTATCGAACGGCCATGCACCGTCTCGTTTGTCTGGCGGTAGCCCTGCTCGCCTTTTGCGTGAGCCGCATGGACCCTGCGGTCGCGGGCCCGGCGCTGGTGATCGAAATGCCGCCCGGCGCGATCGTTTATGAGGATCACGCGACTCAGCCTTGGTATCCGGCTTCCCTGACGAAACTGATGACGGTTTATGTCGCTCTGAGCGCGGTCCGCGATCATCGCATTTCGTTCGATACGCCGCTTGTTGTCTCGGCGCACGCGGCATCAATGCCGCCGTCCAAAATGGGTTTTCGGCCGGGCTCGCTGGTGACGCTCGACAATGCCTTGAAAATGCTGATGGTGAAATCGGCGAACGATATGGCCGTCGTGATCGCGGAAGGGGTTTCGGGTTCGGTTGAAGCTTTCGCCGACGACATGAACGATTCGGCGCGCGCGCTCGGTCTCACCCAATCGCATTTCGTCAATCCGAACGGCTTGCCGAACCCAGAGCATGTTTCCTCGGCCCGCGACCTCGCGATCCTTGCGCGGGCCCTCTATATTACGTTTCCCGAGCAGGCCAGTCTTTTCAACATCGGCGCGATGCGGCTTGGCGACGAAATCATCCACAACCACAATGACCTGCTTGGCCGCTATCCCGGTGTCGACGGCATGAAAACCGGCTTCACCTGCGCCGCCGGGTTCAATATCGTCGCGAGCGCGAGCCAGGGCGGGCGCCAACTCATTGCCGTGATTCTGGGCGCCCCGAATGCGAGGAGCCGCATGATCATGGCCGCGGCCCTGTTCGATCGTGGCTTTTCCGGAATTGACCGGCCCACGAGGTCGCTCGCGGATCTAATGGCGCAGACGTCAACGAACAGTCCGGCGGCGCCTCCGGACATAGGGCAATCGATCTGCCGCAAACGTGGCAAGGCGGTGGCCGAGTTCAATACCGAGCTCTCCCGGCTGATGGCGCCATTGCTCGCCCACAGTGCACCGGCGCCCGCGCCTCTGGCGCTGATGACGACGTCGGCGTTTGCCAGTTCCCTGCCGGTCGCGCCCCACATTACGACGGTGCCGCGTCCGGTGTTCGATCCCGTCCCTGTCTATCTCGGTCCGCCCGCCGGCTATGCCGGACTTGTCGCGCAAGCGCGGCCGCCGCATTCCCCCATCGGCACCGCTGCGTCCCCCGACACCGCCAGCGCTTATGCCTCTGCGGAAGCGCCGCCGCCCGCAGAAACCAGCCTGCCGCTCGCCCCCGCTCCCGATGCGCTTCCCATGAAGGGCCAAGGCGCGCATTCCAAAAGCGCCGCAAAGCTGCTTGCCGCGAAGCGCGTCGAGGCACACCACCGGGGCCACGCGCACGGGAAAATCGCCGCCTCCCGCGCGGAGAGGCACGCTTCGCGTAAAGCCGTAAAAACAGCCCACAACAAAGCCGCCGCCAAACCAAAAGCTGACACGCCCAAAAAACTCATGGCCAAACAGCATCCGCCCGCAAAACCCGCGATTCAAGCGGAAAAGACAAAAAGCAAAAAACCAGAAAAGCACGCAAGGCGATACTTTTAATCCTGTTTTTCCTGCCGCGCGGCCGCCGATGATAGAGGACGAGGAAACACCCCATCGAAGGAAGCCGCCCGCGCCTTTCCCACGATTGTCACCGGTTTTCTTGGCGCCGGAAAAACGAGCCTCTTGAACCGCCTGCTCCGCGATCCCGCGGCCGCGAGCGCGCTCGTCATCATCAATGAATTCGGCGAAATCGGCCTCGATCATCTGCTCGTCGAGCGGGTGGACGGCGACATGCTGGTGATGACGTCAGGCTGCTTGTGCTGCTCGATCCGTGGCGATCTCATCGCGACCTTGGAAGATATTTTGCGGCGGCGCGATAATGGCCGGATCGCGCCGTTTGAGCGGGTGATCATCGAAACCACCGGCCTTGCCGATCCGGCGCCAGTCCTCCAAACGATATTGGTTCATCCCTATCTCGCGCTACGGTTCCGTCTCGACGGCGTCGTTACCTTGATTGACTCTTGCTAAACTCAATCCAGGCGCGGTTTTGCTCGACGCGGCAGAAGGGCAAGCCACGGCGGCGTCGCTACTCAATGCCGGGATCTACGATCCGGATCAGAAAATTTTTGCTGGGCAGTGCTCACGGCCCCAATCTCTTGCGCGTCAAGGGGATCGTGGCGCTGGCCGACGATCCAGCGCGGCCGGTCATTATCCAAGGCGTCCAGCATGTGTTTCATCCGCCGCTGCGGCTTCCGGCCTGGCCCCATGGCGATCACACTACTCGCATCGTCTTTATCTTGCGCGATGTGGAACAAGCTTTCGTTGACGTGTTGTGGGGGGCTGTCACCGGCGTCCCGTCGCCCGATAGTCCCGACCGCGCGGCCTTGACCATCAATCCCCTCGTGCCAAGCAAAGGGGGACTGCTCGCGTAAACTTTGCTACAGCCTAGCCAGGGCGAGGCAGCTCCAGACTCATAGCCTCACCAGTTGACGAGCCAGAGCAACAGCGTCAGCACCACGCTGATGAGGAACCCCGTCGCGATCGGGACATATAAAGTGAAGTTCTTGCGCTCGATGATGATGTCACCTGGCAGATGGCCAAGCCCAAGTCAACCGATCTAAGGCCACAAAAGACCAACTGCGATTAAGAGCAGTCCAACCAGGATCAACATCCGCGGCATTCTTGGCTCCCTGGGCGCGAAAGAGAGTAGCGCGCTGGACAGAGCCTCGCCGCATGGGGTCGATCCAACCCGCGGCAATCGCCTTGTGCTCGCGGCAATCGTCATGGGGACGTGACCTAAACCTGGCCAGAACGCGCCCGGCCTGCACCCGGGCCGCGAAAGAATAGCGGTGACTGCCCGGCGGCCGTACTTATCTATTCCCAATGGGCCTGAACTAGGGTCAGTGGGAAGCAGCTCAGTGAAGCGCAGCGCGGGTATCCTCATGTTTCGCCTCTCCGGCCGCGAGCTGACGGTTTTGCTCGTCCATCCGGGCGGGCCATTCTGGCGCAACAAGGACCGCAATAGTTGGTCCGTTCCGAAGGGCGAATTTGGCGCTGATGAAACAGCAGAAGAGGCTGCCGTACGGGAGTTTGAAGAAGAGACCGGCTTTCGTCCCGCTGGTGCCCTTCTCCCGCTCGGCGAGGCTATTCAGGCGGCCGGCAAGCGGGTTACAGCGTTTGCCATGGCCGGCGATCTCGATGCCACCCGTATCGAGAGCGTATCCTGCGAAGTCGAATGGCCACCGAAAAGCGGACGGCTCATCCGCGTGCCCGAGGTAGACCGCGCCGCATGGTTTACACTCGACGACGCGCGGGCCAAGATCATCAAAGGACAAGGCGTCTTTCTCGACCGCCTGGAACAAATCCTGCGGCCGATGCCATAGTTCGAGTAAGAGGCCAATTTCCGCCCCGACACCGGCTCGCGAGCGAGTGGCTCCTCAATCAAGCGGGATTCTTGCAAAAATCCTTGACCTGCCTTGCTGAAACGAAGCAACCGCATTATATCGAAACACTCATATCGAATAGATCAAATGTTGTACTATCGGCGCCGCGGGGGGCGAAGGCATGTTTCAGGAGTGTTTTGGCAAGCCTGTCTTGAGCAAGACTGTCTTGAGCAAGACTGTCCTGAGCAAGACGCTGATAGTGTGGCCGCGATCCTAGGACCTTTCTCGATATTACGCTGTTTCGATGGGAAAGCGTAAATTCGAGAATGATTCACAAGTATTTTCCGTGGCCCTTAGCAGCCCAACGAGCCACGGGCCGACTGCCTCACCGAGGCGGTACTTCGCTCGCGAAGGAAAACGATCATGACCTATGTCGTCGTCGAAAACTGCATCAAATGCAAATATTTGGATTGCGTCGAAGTTTGCCCGGTGGATTGCTTCTACGAGGGCGAGAATATGCTCGTGATCCATCCGGACGAATGCATCGACTGCGGCGTCTGCGAGCCCGAATGCCCGGCCGAGGCCATCAAGCCGGACACGGAGCCGGGGCTCGAAAAATGGCTTAAGCTTAATATCGACCTAGCGCGGTCCTGGCCGAATGTGACGATTAAGCGCGAGGCCCCGCCAGAAGCCAAGTCATTCGACGGCATGGCCGGCAAATTCGACGCTTATTTTACCGCAAATCCGGGCCAAGGAGATTAACGTCAGGGCCGAGCTGGGTGCCAAAGGCGATCGTCGCGAAATAGCTGCTTTGGGGTAAGAGGGCTTGAGGCTTCCCGCAAGCAACTTACCTTAAAGCAGCATATCTTTTGATTTCCGCTTAAATTCGTGCCATACTATTTCATGGTGGCTGGCGAAATTGACAATTTGGCCCCTGTCGTTGATTTCCTGGGCACTTGTAAAGGGGTCTGGGCACGGACTCTACGACGGTGCGGCTGGAGAGTGCTTCGCTTCATCGCTCCGGCCAAGTCATAGACAGATGATCATCGTTTAGGAGCACCCCGCTTCGAGCCTTCCAGGGCCGAAATGCAGAGTTTTCGAACGGCGGAGAGTTTGTCTGCCGTCGATGAGCCGTCCCGTCTCCAAAGCGGGACAGGAAAAAGGAGCGCGCTGGTTATGGCGTCTGTCAAGAAGACTATGAAAGCGTCCGAGACAAAACAGGCGAAACAGGCCGGAGCCCGGCACCCCAAGGCAAAAGCGTCCAACCGATCCGCCGAATCCAAAGCCAGGAAAGCCAAGGCCGCCGCCGCGCGGGCGCTTGCCGCCAGGAAACTTGCTGCGGCCAAAAAACTTGCGGCCCAAAAGTCCGCACAAAAAGCGAAAGCAAAAGTGAAAACGATAGTCAAAACCAAAACAGCGGCGGCCGCGAGCTCCCGCTCCAATAACTCGGCTGCGGCAACACGGGTGGTCAAGAATAAGAAAAAGGCGCCGGCGGCAACGCGCGCTTCGGCAGCAGGGGCAGGGAACGTCACGCCTCGTGCCATAAAAAAGGCCGCTGCCGCGGCCCGGCGCGGCAAAACTACGCTTACGCGTGGGGCCACTGCCAAACCCACCGCGGCCACGAAACCGGTCAAGGCCGCAAGGAAGGGCGCCACGAGCAAGTCGGCGCGGGGCAAGCTGGCGGACGCGCCGAAAAAAACGCCTGCCATCAAGGTTTCGCGCCGCAATGCAGCCAAACCGGCGGCGGCGGCGCGCATGGCCGTGGAGTCCAAGACTCGCGCCACGCAAAAGCCGGCCGCTGGCAAGGACGCCGCCGCGGCGCTGTTGGCCTTGCGAAATGTGGCGCGTCTCGCTGAGGCACGCAAACGGGCAGCCGCGGTCAACCCTGTTCAGCATGCTGTAAACTCTTCGAACCTCCATGAATCAAACGAGCGTATGACGGTGATCAAGGAAGCCAAGAAGAAAATGGGAACTGCTTCCGGACTCGCTGATACAACTGTCGCCCGCCCGCCGGCAAAGGATACGGCGGCCGGAGAAGCGGCGCGCGTAAGCGCCAAGGGCGCTGGTACGCCCCTGGACAGGAAGACCGCGTCGAAGTTAGGGCCCCCGCTTATCGGAGACCGGACGGTAGCGCTCGCGCCAGTCGCGGCCGATGCCGGCCAATTGAACTTGGCGGAGGCAAGGCCGGCCGACAAACAAGCCGCCCCGGCGCCTAAGCCGGTCAGGACCGGGAGTTCTCAACGGCAATTGTTCAAGCCAGGTGAATTCGTGGTCTACCCAGCCCATGGCGTTGGCCAGATCATCGCCATCGAGGAGCAAGAAGTCGCTGGATTCAAACTCGAGCTTTATGTGATCAGCTTCATCAAGGACAAGATGATCTTGAAGGTGCCGACGCCGAAGGTGGCTAGCGTCGGAATGCGCAAGCTCGCCGATGCCTCCGCCGTAAAGGGGGCGTTGGACACATTGGCGGGACGGGCTCGCGTAAAGCGGACCATGTGGTCGCGCCGGGCACAGGAATATGAGGCGAAGATCAACTCCGGTGATTTGAATGCGATCGCCGAAGTCGTGCGCGATCTCTACCGCTCCGATACGCAACCCGAGCAATCCTACTCCGAACGGCAACTCTACGAGGCGGCGCTCGATCGCATGACTCGCGAAATCGTCGTCGTGCAGAAATTGACCGAAACGGAATCGCTGAAGGTGATCGAAGCGCAATTGCAAAAAGGCCCGCGCCGCGGCAAGACCGAGGAAATCGATGCCGAGGAAGCCGAAATAGAGGAAGCAGCCTAAGTTGCTCTTCAATAAAGGAAGCCCGTTGCAACACCGGGCCTTTATCTGTCTGCCCTAAAAGTTTCCGTCTGCCCTAAAAAAGTCTCCAGCGTGGCCAAACCTTGCCGGTTGAAAGGCCGTTGGACGCGCGAGCTTTCGCCGCTACCTTGAAAAGACGTTGATTATCTCCATATCAGGCAAAACGGCGAACATCCGTGGGATGCTTGGTAAGGGTCCCTACGAAAGCTGGAGGGCTTCACGCGTTTGGCAATAGCGGACGGTTCGCCATGAGAGCGGGTCTCTAGAGGATCGCTCGTTTAGGAGATGTTCCGATGTTGAATGCAAATAATTCCGAATCCCGGCCCCTCATGACCAATGAGCAACTGGCAGGTCTCGGTGGCGGCCGCGTAGCCTATGTGAAGCCGATCCGCTCGGAAGAGTTGAGCCGGCTTTTTCCGGCCGCGCCCGCGGTCGAGCCGGGTCTGCAGCTCTTCGCCTTGCTCGCCGCCGATGGCACCCCCATCATCGTGACCGACTCGCGTGATGCCGCCGTCGCCAATGCCATGCAGCACGAGCTCGATATGGTGAGCTTGCATTGATCCCGGCGGTGAAGCTTTGCGCTGGCGAGATGCGTGTCGGGTTGCCCACGTCGCTTGGCGCGGGCCGGTTTGGGTCAAATTGTGAAGTCGGCGCCAGCGGCGACCCCTTTTTCATCGCATAGTTTAAGATCTTCAGCGCGCCGGCAAATATCGTCTATTGTGATGGTTTCGAGCTTATCCAGAAAAACCTTGCCGGCCGCCTCGACAATCGGTGCCACCACCTGCCTTACAAGCAGGCAGTCGGGCGCCTCGCCCGGATCGCCTCTCGTCGACACGGCGCGCAGAATCGAAGCAGCGGTGATCCGGCGGCGTTCGCGCGCCAATTCGTAGCCGCCGCGCGGACCGCGTACCCCCTTCAAGATATTGGCGTGAACGAGGCTTTGCAGCAAGGCCTCAAGATGGCGCGGCGGTAATGCGAGCCGCGCCGCGAGAGCCTTTGCGGCGACCGGGGTTGGGCGCGCATGAATAGCAATATCGGCGACCGCGGCGAGCGCGAGTTGGCCACGGCGGGAGAGGAGAATCACCGGGGCCCCTCCCGGCCGGCCATTCGCCCGGTCGATCCAAACCCATCGCTTGCCCGCGCGGTCGCGGTCAAGTCGCCAGTTTCGACGAGAACCGCCCTTGCGAAGGGTGCAACAACGAGCTGGGCGATCCGCGCGCCTCTGACGATCTCGAAAGGTTCGTCGCCGAGATTAATCAACAGCACCAGAACCTCGCCTCGATAATCGGAATCGATCGTACCAGGCGCGTTGAGCACGGTGACGCCGTAATCGCGCGCAAGGCCTGACCTCGGCCTCACCTGGGCTTCATAATCGAGCGGAATATCGAGCGCCATGCCGGTCTGAACCAGATGCCTGCCGCCGGGTTCGAGCACGATTTTGGTGTCATGAGGCAAGGCGGCGAGGAGGTCGATCCCAGCCGCTCCGGGAGTCTGATAAGCAGGCAAAGGCAGGCCTTCGCCATGCGGCAAGCGTTTCAGTCCAACCTTGACGGTTGCCATGCTCATCGGCCGGTCCCCGCAAGCATTCCGGCCAGCCGGGCAACGAGACGGCGCGCCACCTCTTGCTTGTCCATGGTGGGCCAGGACTCTTTGTCCTCCTTGGTCAGAATAAACACTTTATTGCTCTCGCCACCCAAGACACCGGACGCTTCGCCCACATCATTGGCGACAATCATATCGCAATTTTTGGCGGCAAGTTTGACTTGCGCGTTCTCGATCAGCTTTTCGCTCTCCGCCGCGAAGCCAACGACCAGAGCCGGGCGGCCCTTGGAACGTTGCCCAACCGCGGCCAGAATATCGGGATTTTCGACGAGTGTCAGACACGGCGTCTGTTTTGGGTTTTTCTTGATCTTCGTGTGCGCGGTCTTGGCCACATGCCAATCCGCGACCGCCGCGACACCAATGAAAATATCGGCGGGCAGCGCGGTCTCGACTTCTCTCAACATGTCCCGGGCGGTTTCGACATGCAGCGTCTTGACGCCCAAAGGGTCGGCCAGCGCGACCGGCCCCGAAATCAGCACGACATCGGCGCCGGCAGCAGCGGCGGCGGCGGCGATCGCATGGCCCTGCTTGCCGGACGAGCGATTGGCGATATAGCGCACCGGGTCGAAGGGCTCGTGTGTCGGCCCCGAGGTCACCAGCACGCGCCGCCCGGCGAGCACGCCCGCGGCCTCTTTGCGGGCAAGGTTTTCGGGCAAAGGAATGCGCGTATCGCGCAAGAGAACTTTTTCGACCGCGGCAAGAATTTCGGCGGGCTCGCTCATCCGGCCGGGCCCATGTTCGCCGCACGCCATCTCGCCTTCCTCGGGGCCGACAAAACTCACGCCGTCTTCTTGTAGAAGCTTGCAGTTGCGTTGGGTCGCCGGATGCAGCCACATCCGCACATTCATTGCGGGCGCGGCGAGGATTTTTTTGTCGGTAGCGAGAAGAAGCGTCGAAGCGAGATCGCCCGCCAGGCCATGCGCCAACTTGGTGATAAGATCCGCTGTGGCGGGCGCGACAACGAGCAGATCCGCGTCGCGGGACAGCTCGATGTGGCCCATGCCGGACTCATCGGTCAGCGCGAAGAGATCGTCGTAGACCCTGCTTCCGGTCAAGCTTTCGACAGAAAGCTTCGTCACGAATTCTTTCGCCGCGCCGGTCAGGACCGCGCGCACGAAATACCTGCGCTCGCGCAGGCGTCGGATCAATTCGAGCGCCTTATACGCCGCGATGCCGCCACCGATGATCAGCAGAATGCGTTTTTCCACAATCGCGGTCATGACGCTCGAACCTTTTGCATTTCGAATTGGTAGCTGGAATCTGCCCCGCGCGGAAGGATAGTCCCCCAAGTGTGTACCTATCCGCCTTGATAACCCTCGATGGCGTGCCCGCCTACGGCAAGACAATTCCCCACAGCGATATTTCCATTCCTGGGTTGCTTTTCACCCCAAATTGATTCGAGCTGCCCATCCAGATTGATTCGGCGCAAGGTGACGATGCCGCAAAAGACAATCGCTTTGCAGGATGTCACAAAATTGATTCTCTAGACAGGTTATTTCAAGCCGAAACAGGAATCGCGACCAAAAGTGGTCCCTATGGCCCCTACGTTTATCTCTCGGACAAAGAGCAGATAGAAATAGCGCTCAGAAGCAAGAGGTTCGGAAATCCCTGATTTTTCTCAGGGATTTGTTAGATTGCTCGTTGGCGCTAGATTTCAACTTTGCAGAGGCTGCAACATATACAAAAATGGGAGCGGCCGAGCGCGAGGCCAAGGCGAAACGCTGACACACAGGCAGTCCAATATTTGGTTAGCAGGTGCCTTTCCGCCACGAAGCTGAGTCTCTACAAGGAATGCGATTCTGTTTGTGCCGTCCCCCGTCACCGGAAAAGTATGGGACCTACCGGAAGAGATCGCTAAGCAGGTAGCCAAGAAATCGCAGAAAGAGGATATCTCCTCTTTAGTGCGATTTCACAAGGCGAAACAAAGCGTTAAGAATATTGCCTTGTGTGATAAGTGGGCAGCACTGGAAGCTGCGCAAGTAGTTGTTAGTGGCAATATAAAGGGACGGAAAGTAATCTTGATTGATGATAAATATCAATCGGGGACGACTATACAGTTTGTTGCATCGAAATTGTTCCTAGCTGGAGCATCCGAGGTTCTTGGGCTATGCTGTGTGAAGACTTGGAGAGATACGGACAACACATGAGCACGACCGAGCCGACGAAACTTTCGCGAAATGACGCGAGATATCCCGCCACTCTCTTGAATTTGTTTGGCTCGTTTCTGCCGCCGGACATCTGGGTCGCAGGAAATGTTAGCCTCTTGGGCGAGAAGGCCGTCGGTTTCTGTGGTTCTCGCAAGGCAAGTGACCGCGGACTTGAAGTGGCCGCCGATTGCGCGCGGCAATTGAGCGAAGCTGGCGTCATCGTAGTTTCGGGTTATGCGCCGGGGGTGGATATGGCATCTCACGAGGCCGCGCTCAAAAATGGGGGGCGTACGATCATTGTGCTCCCAGAGGGCATCAATCATTTTCGCATCAAGAAGACCGTGAAATCTCTTTGGGATTGGGAGCGTATTCTGGTCGTTAGCCAGTTTCCTCGGGATGCGATTTGGCGAGCCGATAGGGCGATGGAACGTAACAAGGTAATTGTGGCACTCAGCCGCGCCGTAATAGTGTTGGAAGCGCGCGAACAGGGTGGCACTCTCAACGCCGGCTACAGTGCGCTACAATTGGGCAAACCGCTATTCGTAGCGCTTTATGACGATATGAACGGAAGTCGAGATGGCAATCAGCGTCTAATCCAAGAAGGCGGCAAACCCTTGCTCCGTAATAGAGCGACGAGCCAAGCCCAAATGCAAGAGGTGTTCGCAAATGTCGGCTTGGCCAATTGACTATATTGTAACGATTTGGCGGCGAGCCTGCGGCGGCAGTTAGCTCCCCTCCACGCCCTTGGCGGCATCGTCCAGGAGGTTTGCGATTGTTGCAATCTGCTCCGCGCTGAGCGGGCCCTGCGAAAGGCGCAGCCGCAAGGCGAGTTTCAGATTCTCCATCGCGCGCAGGACTTGCGGCGCCGGGCCGCCGCCATGCCGCGCGTTGATCTCCGCGATGCGGCCGAAAATCGCCTCGACCAGCCCGCGGTTGCGTTCCAGCACCGTCTCGCCTTCCGGCGTAATCGCATAGAGCTTGCGCGGCCCATCGGTCGATTCGACGCGAATGAGCCCCTGCTCCTCAAGCAGCGTCAGGGCCGGATAGACGATACCAGGGCTCGGCGCGTAAGCGCCACCCAAGCGATCCTCGATTGCCTTGATGATTTCGTAGCCATGCGAGGGCTTCTCGCTGATCAGTTTCAGGATGACCAGGCGAACATCTCCCTGGTCGAACATCCGGCGGCGGCCGCCGAAGAGACCGAAATGTCTCCGGCCACCTCCGCCGGTGGCACCTTCGCCTTGCGCGCAACAATGAGAGTAACGGTGAAAACGCATGGGAAACTCCTGCAGTGCTAACTATGATATATCTAAGTTAGATATATCACGATAGGGTCGCCGAAAGGCCTGTTCAAAAAACTTTTCCTGCTCAAGCGGAAACGACGGGGTTTCTCCCGAGGCGTCGGAAACCCATTGCCAAATCCCACGAAAGAAAACCCGTGAGCGTGACATATCCGTCATATCGCGGCACATATTTCTGCTTTACAAAATAGGAATCTCGTTATCCATTTTCGATTCGGTCTCCAGATGTCCATTCTCACCCGCCGCGCAATAATCGCCGGAGCTTCCGCTTCCGCCGCAGCCTGCCTCACCGGATGTGTCAGCTCGAACCCCAATCCCTCGATAAATGCCGCCGCGCTTGCGCCCCCGCCGCCCGCTTCGCCTGCGCATTCAGCCATGGCGGATGCCATTGAGCCTCAATACAATGAGATCTATGCGGAGACCAAAGACGTCGACTTCACCGTCCCCGCCGTAAAATTGGCGCAGGTCGATTCGGCATTTTTGCGCAAAAACATCGCCTACGAGACAAAGGAAGCGCCGGGCACGATCGTGATCGATCCCGCCAACCACTATCTCTACCATGTGGAAGACGGCGGACGCGCAACCCGCTATGGCGTCGGGGTCGGACGCGAAGGATTTGTCTGGGCAGGAGAGGCGACGATCAAGAGCAAGCAAGAATGGCCGGACTGGTATCCACCCAAGGAAATGGTCGACCGTAGGCCGGACCTCAAGAAAGTGATGGTTGAACTCCAAAGCGGGGAGGGCATGCACGGCGGCCCCGCCAACCCGCTCGGCGCCCGCGCCATGTATCTTTGGCAAGGGAACAAGGATACATATTTTCGCATCCATGGCACGAATGAGCCCTGGACGATCGGGCTGAGCCAATCCTCCGGCTGCATTCGCATGATCAACCAGGATGTGATGGATCTCTATCAGAAAACGCCGATTGGCACGCGGGTCGTGGTACTCGCATCACCGGGGGCCCTGGCGATCAAGGACACGCGCGCCTGAGATTGCGCGTTATCTCTGGCAGCCGCCGCAATAAAAGGTGGCGCGGCCCGATTGGGTGATGCGCCGCACATGCCCGCCGCACCGGTCGCAGGGCGCGTGCTCCCGGCCATAGACCCGAAAACTGTGCTGGAAATAACCGAGCGCGCCATCGGTCTGCCGGTGATCGCGCAGCGACGACCCGCCCGCCGCCACCGCCTCCTCGAGCACCTCGCGGATGACGCGAGCCAGGCGCGTTGCGCGTTCGTTGGGGCCGCCATCCTTGCGCGCGAGGCTGGCGGCGGGACGGCGGGGCGACAGTCCCGCCCGGTGCAAAGCCTCGCAGACATAAATATTGCCGAGACCGGCGATCAACCTTTGATCGAGAAGCACGGATTTGAGCGGCGCCTTCCTCCCCGCGAAAAGCCTGGCCAGGGTCGCGCCGTCAAGCTCGCCGCCGAGCGGTTCCATGCCGATGTTCCTGAACAGCGGATGCGCGGCGAATTCCGGACGCGGAATGAGTTGCATGAAACCAAAGCGGCGGGGATCGTTGTAGACGATGCGGGCGCCGGTCGAGAGATCGAAGGCGACATGATCATGCGCGGAGTTTTTTTGCCCGGCGCCAAGCACCGGCGCGCAACGAAGGCGTCCCGGTTTCTCAATGCGAAATGATCCCGACATGCCGAGATGCATGACGAGGAGCTCGGCGCCGTCGAGATCGGCGATGAGATATTTGGCGCGGCGCCGCAAGCCCTCGACACGGCGGCCGGTGAGGCGCTCGGTGAAACGCTCCGGAAACGGAAACCGCAAATCCAAACGCCGCTGCTCGATCGCGATAAGCCGCGCTCCGGCCATGGCGGGCTCTAACCCCTGGCGGACCGTTTCGACTTCGGGCAGTTCCGGCACCTTTGGCATCCTTGTTCGGACTCTGCCAATTGCGGCCCAATTGCCTTTCTGGTCAACCGAAATAGAGCAAAACGCACAGCGCGTCGCTTGCGTGGCCACGGAACGAAGCAAATATTCAGGGCAATCCGAAAAATACCAGTTTCTAGGCCCGCCGGCGTTATTCAAGCTTGGAGATGATTGTTTCGATTTGAAATAATCATGGCCAATATCGCAGTGTTGTACCGCCTGGACCTCCCCAAAACGGCTGTAACATTTTAGGATTATCC
>VDMG01000121.1 GCA_006514895.1 Beijerinckiaceae bacterium | reverse complement strand
CCAGAAACTCGAATCCCCCCCGAATTCTCCATCTCCCTCGAATGCCCGAAGCGCCAGCTTGATCGCCGTCGTAGCGTGCGTCGTGACCAATATCTCGGCAGACGATGCGCACTCTCTGCTCAACAGGTAGACATCCTGCTCAGATTCGGGAGACGAACGAAGAAGGCGAACGTCATCGCGGGCTACCTCGCAGCCGGTGTCCATTTCAAAGGTTTCGATCAGCGCGGCACTTACGACATCGGTGACACGAGAATCCCACCCATTGGGGCCACCCTTGAGCAACCGACTGGCTCGCTGGAGCGCCGATTCAGTACGCGCTGCAAGCTCGTCATAGGGGCGGAAAGCTGCTGCAGGTAAACCATCTGACTTCAGCGTTTCGACCACGGCCCGGCACCGCGATGGAGAGACGAAATTCCTCCGACCACGCAATTGCGCGACTCTGAGATGCCGGCCAGTTATCTCCTTAGCAACATCAATGGCGATTGGGGCGTCCCGCTCCATAATCTGCTGCATCAAAGCGAGCGTGTGCGTAGCTACGAGCATTCGGCCACCAGCAGCAGCGACATGGAGAGCTCCGGGGATGAGGTAGGCTAAGGTCTTGCCTACACCCGTTCCGCCCTCTATCAGCAGAATCCCCAGCTTGCCTTCGCTTCCACGCCTCAGCGCTTCTGACACCAATCCGGCTATACGTCGCTGTTCAGCGCGGAGTGCGTACGATGCACCGCGTACCTTGCTGACCTTATCGATAGGCCCCCCGCTGTCCCAGACGTCGATCTTCGTGAGCGTCGTCACGCTATAACCCGCGAGTTCAAGATATCCCTTTCGGCAGCTGTCCACGCAGCAAGGGCGTCAGTCACTATGGGATGCGAACAATCAAGATTCATCCCTTCAGCACCAATGGTTACGACACCGACTGGGTGCCAGCGGCTCAATCGTCGGAGTTCACCATCCGTGAGAAGCTCGATCGAATATTTTGCGTCGATCCGCCCATATCCAGCTGTACGTCCGCCGCCAACCCGGGGATCGAGCGACCACGAGCCCAGCGCCGCGAAAAAGAGACCAAGTTCGGCTTGTGAAGCATCTCGCACCTCCATACAGTGATCAAATTCCGTTCCAGCTGCAACAGCGTTCTTTGTGGGGATTGGTCGTTGCATCGCGAGCGTATAATCTTCGTCCCGCCCGAGGCGATCGACTTCGGCCACTGCATCCGCAACGGCCTTCTCGAATGGACCGAGTTCGACCCCCTCGGTCTTCCGGGCGCGGTTCAACGCTCTTTTTGCGTCTTCCAACTTCCGATTAGCGTTCGACACTAGGGAGACGATCGTCGATTGCCGAGACCACCTTCTCCTGTCGTCCTCGGACAAGACATCGGTGAGTCGGCCGTCGGCTAGGAACGGGTCACGGCGGACGCCTTCCGCCAAATCCGTCCCTTTACCAACCTTGTCGCCGATCGGTAAACGCCCAATCGCTGGCTCGACGATGAGCCGCCCGGTGATTTTTGGAGAGGCCGCGCCGAACAAGGATAGGATCGGGTTGCCGATTCGTAAGGTGTCTTCGGCACCGAGCTCGGTTCGGCCCCCGACGAAGGCCAGCCCGCCCTTCGCCTGTTCATAAACTTTGTCGAGACGCATTGTGAAAGTCGGATTCACCCGTAGGGCGGCATCCACTGCGATCCTGAACGTGATCGCGCGAAAAAGACCCTTCAAGGTTTCGCCGGGAATCACCGGTGCGCGCACCGGATATTCTCCCTTCATGATCGTCATAGTCAGAATCTCGTCTTCCTGCCCGACGCGGGTGATGTAGATTGGGGTTTTAGCTGTGATCAACCCAGAAAGACGAATGGTTGACAAAGGGTATGTCCTTTCAGCTTACTAAGAAAAGAGAATTCGTCGAAAAACCGCAGCTTGCCGTGTTCTAGGAGTTGGGAGCTTCCGAAACGAGGACACGATTTCTGGATGCAGGCGGCGTAACTCTGCAAGCGCTTCCCGATCATCGATGCCGATCTCTCCGCGCGCCAAGCGTATCCGGAGGGTAAGTGCATTGCTGATGGCGCTATCCTTCATGCCCTCGAAGAGACGAAGCCATTCACGAAGGAGGGATGTAGGGATATCGAAGCCTTCGGGACCTCCGATCTTAATGAGGCTAGTATCAATCGTCACCGCTGAGCGAAATCCCGCCTTCTTGCCGAAGATGAGAGCCGCGAACGGCGGTTCGGGCGGACTCATCACTAGGTCAATAATGAAGCGGGAAACACAGCCTTTTTCAGGAAATAGCACTGTTATCATATCGGGTAATGGCGCGTCCGGAAGAACTCGCGTTACGACGCGCGCTACGGATGGGCCGGTGACCGCCATCGAACCATCTGCGAAGGACTTAGTCCCTGACGGATCAGCCGCTGGTACGCAGGGCTGTTTGGCGGACTTCCTCCCAGCGCGCTTTCTTGTGATTGTGTTTTGTGGAAGGCATTGCGCGCTGCCGACGGCAGTTCGCCAAAGGCGCGCGGAATTGCTGCCGCAGATCGGGCATGTGGTACCTATCGGCAAGGACTTAAATTTCGGCGTAGAGGCAAAATGCAAGCCGACATATTCGAAGAACATCAACCGTCCAGGGTCGCCGCAAAGAGCCTCGGCTTTCAGCATGGTAGGAATGCTCCAAATCCAAACGCTTTCTGCGGTCCAACTCCTTTCGCCAGCCACTCTTCGAGGTGGGCTCCATTCTTGATGGTTCCCGAAATTTCGACCGTCACGACGGGAATAACTTGTTCTCGTACAACTTGTCTGGAGCGCACGCCAAACTTTCTGAGAACCCGTCGTTTTACCGTTGAGGTGATTGAAAAGGCGCGCAAATCGAAGTACGGCATCACATCAATGAGGCGTTCTCGGAGCCATGCCTCATATGCAGCATTCGGGGCTTCATAGCCCTCGGCTGCGTCGCGCGACCGTTTGATCGTTCCGTTCCGAGAGGTCCGGCGCAGTGGCACGACTTTTCCGACCAACGAAATTTCCTCGCCATCACGGCAGGTGAATTGTCGATGGCTTGCATAGATCTCTGCAGAAAGCACTGAAGGCTGTGGCGCTTGGTGACGCCATCCAACGAGCCGGACACTTTCCTCCGTCGGGAATGCGTCCCATGGTCTCATGGCAACCCCCTCGTGTCTGGAAAGCCACGTTTTCAGTGCATAGCCTTGATCGGCTGCGACAATAGGGTCCACCACCAGCGCCGTTCTTCGTACGAGTGATAGAGGTATAGAAAGTTCCGTCAGATAAAGCATAAGTTGCACACACGACGAGCGTTCGACAATTAGCGGGACAATATCATGGTCTATGGTTATGGACATATTTTGTAACGGTCCCCAGATTGGCTGGACGGCGGAAGCGGTTTCCAATTGACAAGTCGGATGATTCGCGAAATGTCAACCGCGCCCTCCAAGGACGAACGGATTGCGCTAATTGCGGCGCTGAAGGCGCGCACCGCCGGACTCGAGCGCTGGCTCGACTGGAACAGTTGGAACACCACGGCTGGCCACTTTCGAGCGACGGCGTGAAGACGCCGACGCGGCTGCGACCGTCCCGTCAGCAAGCCGGGTCGGTAAAATGGTCACAAAGTCTTCAGGGCGTTGGCTATAGGACATGACACAGGGCCGCCGCGTTCCGATGGTACCGGCGATCTGTTATGCCCTTCGGTAAGCAATGTGACAGATTCCTTGCGCTCATCGCCAACACCGATCTTCGCAAGCGAAAAATGCGGGGGCGCGTACCTTTGTCACCTCCGAGCCCTATCGGCCTCGGCGGCGTCGGCGACACCAAGGGAGTTCTCGAATCGGCGTTCCGTGACCGCGACATCAAATGGGTAACCAACGCAAAGCTCGACCGCGATGGACGTGACCGAGGTGGGGGAAGATGGACAGCCAAAGCGTCAGCACACCTTGCCATCCAAATTCACGATGTTCATCCCAGGTTTTCGTTGGGTCTCCTGCATGATGGGAGAGGATGGAAAGGGGCTTGCCGGTCTCGCCAATCCTCGCGGCTTTATCCTCGTCGACAAATGCCTGCTCCCGCGACGAAGTCATGGAGACCATGGGAATGGCGGTCTATATAGGCGCCGGCCCTTCGGTGATGTATGCCGCGCAAGCGGTTGAGGCCCACGACCAATTCGAGGTTCCGGCGAGTTGATGCCTGACCGGCCATTCCGTTCGTTCCAGCGTCTCTTTCCAACGACAGTGGTGCCTGTGATTTGAGCGCGAATGCTCCCATTTCATGCCTTTTTGGACCCTAACTTGAGAGAATGTGGAGGATAAGATGGCCTATTATTTCAGCAAGACACCACCTGTTGGCTTCGAAGAAGCGGTATGCTGTGCGACGGAGGCCCTAAAGCAACAGGGATTTGGCATTGTCACCGAGATCGACGTCAAGGAGACCCTACAGAAAAAGCTCGGAATCGAGTTTCGTAACTATCGTATTCTCGGTGCGTGCAATCCCGCGCTCGCGCGGGAGGCGCGAGAGCTTGAGGACAAGCTTGGAACCATGCTGCCCTGCAATGTCGTGGTTCAAGAAACGCCAGGGGGCGCTATCGAAATCGCGGCAATAGACCCTGTCGCCTCGATGCCAGCGATCGAAAACCCGCGCTTGAAATCGGCGGCCGAACGCGTTCGCGAGAAATTGCAAAAAAGTAACTGCCAGCCTTTGAACGCGCCGTTGTTTGCTGTCACGAGGGCGTGTCGGCTCATACGCCGGTTTTTATCCAAAGCCTGTCGTGTGTTCCACAAATTATCCCATTGGCTGGCGAGCTGGCCGCGAAATGTGATCGCGCGATTGATCGTTGAACCATCTGGGCTTTAATTTTTGCCCATTGTTGAATGCAAGAAAGGTCTCGTCGACGGATCTGGACTCCTATCCGGGCTAACACCGCTCTATCGGCCTTCGTCCGGCGACAGCAGACGTCTTGCAGCCGCGACGATGGCGGGCTGCGGTTGCTTGACCGGTGGTATAAATTGATGAGGCTCCCAGCCGCCGCCCAGTGCCTTGTAAAGCGCGATGAGCTGCTTGGCTGCGTTCTGTTGCGACACGACATATTGTTCTTCAAGATCGAATTCTTGGCGCTCGGCGTCGAGGACATTCAGATAATCCGTCAATCCGCGATTATAGCGCTCGGTGGCAAGCTTGGTGGCTTGGCGGGCGGCCGCGAGTGCGCGATCAAGATTCCTCAGGCGATTCTGTTCGGCCCCGTAGGAGTCGATCGCATCGTCGACTTGCTGGACAGCGGCCAATATCACCTGTTTGTAGTTGACCAGAAATTCATGTGCTTGCAGGTCAGCGATATCAACTTTTGCGTCGAGCGTTCCGAAATCAAGCAGCGGCCAATAGACAGAGGGACCGGCTGCACCAATCAAAGTAATTGGGATTGCAGAGGATGAACGTTGCCCGCCTTGAGCCCCAAGCGCGCCGCTGAGGATCACCCTCGGAAAGAGGTCGGCCGTTGCCACGCCTATGCGTGCCGTGGCCGCGGCAAGTTGACGTTCGGCCGCATGGATGTCCGGCCGCCGGCGCAACAGATCAATCGGCAGGCCGGGTGGTACCTGCGCCGGGAGTATCGGAATTTTGCCTGGGCTCGCCAGTTCCTTGGCAAGAGCCTCCGGAAACTGACCAAGCAGAACCGCAATCACGTGTTGGCTAGCGGCCACCTGTGCCTCGAGAGGCGCGATATTTGCCTGCAAAGTCGCCAAATGCCGCTCCGCCAAGGCAACGTCCAGTTCATTGGTGAGTCCTCGTTGATAGCGCGTCTTGGCGAGGTCGAAACCACTTTTGGCTACGCCTATATTATTCCGTAAGACGGCAAGCTCCCTTTGAAGAGCCCGCATGTCGAGATAGGCTCGCGCCACATCGGCCGCAACCGTCACCAATATCCAGTCGCGCGCATCGGCGAGGGCTTCGGCATCGTAAGTTGCAGCTTCGAGTTCACGTTGGAATTTGCCGAAAAGGTCGATTTCCCAAGCAGCGTCAAAGCCGCCCGCTACGTTAAGCTTGTGAAGGTTCGTTGCGTTTTCGGCCGATCTTAACACGTCAGAGACGCGGCTAACGGTCAAATTCGTTCCCGTGCCAATTCCGCCACCGCCGGTCGCTTCCGAGGCCGGAAGGGATTCGCCGATCACCACGAATTCTTGCGTTCGCGCCTCTTGAAGGCGGGTCAAGGCATTTTCGAGATCGAGATTGGATTCGATCGCACGGCTGACAAGCGAATTGAGTTCCGGATCACGCAAGGATCGCCACCATTCGATGAGACCGGCGGCTGGTTCGCGGGGAGTCCTTTGCGCGATTTCAATCGGTGGGGGGAGGAATGTGCCTGGCACCACTATATCTGGCGTTCTGTAATCCGGCCCGACAGCGCAACCGGCCAGGCCAACGGTGAGGCCCAATGCGCTCAGACGTTTGATCATGCAGGACATTCCGATTCGAAAAATTTTGCGAAGAACGCGTCAATGAGCTGACGCAGCAATTCCTTTTGCGTTTGCTTGGTCGATTTCATTTGCTTCAACCCTCTGGCCAGCCACGATCTGGCTACTCAGATTGAGCGCAACTTTGGCGCCTTCCCTAAGACCAGAGCTTATTTCAACAACATTCCCATTGTCGCGGGCGATAGTGACATCTTTGATTCCAACAACCCCATCTTCGATGACGGCAACTTGCGGGCCCTTCGTTCGAAACAAAAGAGCGGCCGCCGGAATTTCAATCAGTCCGCTGCCTTTGATCTTGAAGCTTACTTGCACATAGGTACCGGAAACGAGCGTGCGGGTCGAGTTCGGAATATCGATTTCTACGCGCAGCGTGCGTGCCTCAGGATTGATGGCTTGCGCAGTTCGGCTGACCGCGCCTTCGAAGCGCTGGTTTGGCAGATAGTCGCAGGTAATCACGGCAGGCGTGCCAATCGTCATCAGCTGCGCCGCCATGCTCTGCGGCGCATCGACGAAGACACGCATCGGGTCATCTTGAGCGATCTGATAGAGCGACGTCGTGGTGGCGCTGCTTCCAGCGGTTACAAGATTGCCGAGGTCGATATGGCGGTCAATGATCGTGCCATCGAAGGGCGCCATGACCCGCTTGAAGCCTTCGAGGGCGGAAAGACGATCCACTTCGGCCTGATCGAGCCCGACTTGCGCTAGGGCGGCGTTCAACTCCGCAACCGCCTCGGCGTTTCTCGCTTTCTTATCCTCCCGCTCTTGGTCCGACACTACTCCCTTCGGTGAATTTTTCCATCGTTCATAAGTGGTCTTGGCGAACTCCAACTGAGCTTGCCTGACCAGCACCTGAGCGTCGCTTGCCTTGAGCCTGGCCTTCGCCGCATTGAGCTCGGCATCGAGTTCCGGAGTGTCGATCGTGGTGAGAATCTGTCCCTTTTTGACATGGTCGCCAATGTCGACGAACCACTGCCCGACATAGCCGTTGACCCGCGCATAGATCGTGCTGATGTACCAGGCTGCGGTTTCGCCTGGAATCATGAGAGAACGGCTCGCTGGAGGCGGACCTACCGTTACCACATCCACGCGAACTTGTTCCAACGCATTTTGTTTGGTCATCGCGGCCAGCTGCGCTTCTGACGTCGCTTTCTGGCGATGAACCAAGAGGAAGCCTATACCCAACGCGAGCGCAACGCCAAAAGCGAGAATCAGGAGTTTTCGCGCAGCGCCGGGCGAAAAGCTGGTTGGGGCCGACTTTTCATCGACCGCCGCTGGTTTCTGATCCCCGACATTCATGGACGGCATCGATCCCTGTTGGCTTCCGAGGCTATTCACGCGGATGCCGCGGAATTGATTTGTGTCCTGCTGCGTTTGCGCAGGATTCGATACATAACTGGGACAAAAATCAAGGTCGCGAAGGTGGCGAACAGCAGCCCGCCAATAACAGCGCGCGCAAGTGGCGCATTTTGCTCACCGCCTTCTCCCACACCCAAGGCCATTGGGATCATGCCCAAAATCATGGCGCCAGCTGTCATGAGCACGGGCCGAAGCCGCGTAAAGCCCGCAATAATAGCGGCTGTCCTCGACTCATCGCCTGCCTCCATGCGTTGATTCGCGAAGGTGACAACAAGAATGCTATTGGCAGTGGCTAGCCCAAGGCTCATCAAGGCCCCCATCAATGCCGGCACGCTGAGGTGAGTGCCGGTGAGGAACAACATCCAAATAACTCCCGCCAAGGCGAAAGGCAGAGCCATGATAACGATCAACGGATCGATCCAGCTCTGAAAATTAATGACTAGTATAAGGTAGACGAGCACCACCGCAAAGGCCATACCGGAGAAGAGGCCATTGTAGCTTTCGAGCATGGTCTCGACTTGCCCGCTGAGCGTCACCTTGATCGCGGGCGGGTGCTTCTCGCTGCCAAGCACCTTCTCGATATCCGTAGCAGCTGAGGCGAGATCGCGGCCTTGGACGTCGGCTTGAACATCGAAAACCGGCATGATGTTGAATTGCGAAGCGACGATGGGCACCCCGGTACGACCAAACTTCGCAATGTTCATGAGCATTTGGGGGGACTTCGTGCCCGGCGGGGTAATTGGCACAGTCCAGAGATCTTGCGCCGAGTTCACGCGATAGGTCGGCGATTGCACGGCCAAAAGATAACTCACACTATTTTTCGGGTCGACCCAAAAATTGGGGGACGTTTGGCCGCTCGAGTTGGTGGTCACAAGCACGTTCCTGATGGCCTCTTCCTCGCTAATTCCGAGCTCCTGCGCGAGTACGCGATCCACGTCGATGGTGAGGGCTGGAGCATGGGGTACCTGAAAGACATGCGAATCCACGACCCCAGGGATGCGGCTGATATCTTGAGTGATTTTTTCGGCGACCCCATAGTCTTCATCACTGTTGGGCCCGGAAACCCTTATGTCGATTGGTGCGGGCAGGCCAAAATTCAACACTTGATCGACGATATCGGCAGGCTGGAAAAAAAACTGCAATTCTGGGAAGCGGCGTGGTAGTTCGCGCCGCAAATCGGCGACATGAGGTGGCGTCGGGCTGTGTTTTTTCTTGAGAGAAATCAGGATCTCGCCATCCATCGTCCCGACCGTCGCGGAGTCGCTCAACGCGATATTGATGCCGCTGTATGGCAAGCCGATATTATCGAGGAGGACATCGATCTGGTCCTGGCCGACGATTTGACGGATCGCCTTTTCGACTTCGGCGAAATAGCTCTGTGTTTTCTCGATTCTGGTTCCTGGAGGCGCCCGCACGTGGAGCCGCATCTGGCCGGCATCCACTTGCGGAAAAAAATCTCTGCCAAGTTGCGGAAAAAGCGGCAGGGAACATCCTATCAAAAGGAAGAAAAAGGCGCTCGTCATGCCGGAGTGCGCGACGCAAAAGGCGACGCTGCTGCGATAGGATTCGCGGAAACGATTGAAGCCGGCCTCAAATCCGAGATGAATGGCGGTCAAGGGATTGAATCGCCGGCGCTGTGCCGGTGCAATTTGCGAGTCTTGCTGATGCCGCTCGACCGACGAGCGCATTAAGTATTGGAATAACACCGGAACCAGCGTGAAGGAAAGGCCAAGGCTCGCGATCAACGCGACGCAGACAGAAAGTGACATTGGCGAAAACAGGTATTTTGCCGTGCCTTGCAGCAGAAACACCGGTACAAAGACGATGGAGATCGAGAGGGTCGAAAGCATGGTCGGAACGCCGACCTCTCCACAACCGGTGACGATCGCCTCAGTTAACGGCTCGCCAAGCTTCACGTGGCGCTCGATGTTCTCGATGACGACCGTGCCATTGTCGACCAAGATGCCAACAGCGAGCGCGAAGCCTCCGAGCGTCATTGTATTCAAGGCCTGGCCACCGGCATAAAGCACTATAACGGCAGTTACGATCGACAGGGGGATCGAGGCGAGAATGATCAGCGTCAAACGCCAATCCCCCAGAAACAGGAGGATCATGAGAGCCGTCAAACCGGCTGCCATCATCCCACCCATGAGCACACTGTTGAGCGCAGCCTTGACGAAAACCGATTGATCGAAGATCGGCTTGATGTCGACCCCTCGCGGCAGCAGGTTTTTGATATAGGGAAGGGCGTTTTTGATGCCATCAATGACTGCCAAGGTCGAGACGCCGCCGGTCTTGCGCACCATCATCAGAGCGCCCGGCTGACTATCGACGGCAACCGAATTGGTTTGGATCTGATAGCCGTCATGAACATGTGCGACATCACGTACGAACACGATTCGGCCGGCGACCTCCTTCACAGGGAACTGGTTTATGGCGGTGATGGCGTCGGGGCTATTGTTCGTCGCGAGCGTGTAATCCTTGCTGCCGATTTTGACATCGCCTGACGGCAGGATCACGTTTTGTTGTTGAAGCGCGCTGGCTACGTCGGAAGCAGACAAACCACGTGCTTCGAGTGCCAGCTGGTCGAGATCGACCATGATGACGCGGGGCTTGCCGCCATAAGGATAGGGTACCTGCGCCCCATGGACGACCGCCAGATAGGGGCGGATCGTATTCTGGCCGAGGTCATTGAGCGTGGTATCCGTTAGCGAAGTGCTCGAGAGGCCGAGCTGGATGATCGGCACGTCGGTTGCGCCATACCGCAAGACCAAAGGCGGCGTGATGTTCGCCGGCATATATTTCAAGACGACAAGTGCGCTACTTGCCAATTGGGCGACTGCGCGTGTCACGTCCGCGCCCTCATGGAGGTAGACCTTCTCGACGCCTACGCCATAGTAGCTCGTGGCCTCGATGCGGCTGATGTCGTCGACCAAGGACGCGAGCTGGCGCTCGTGCAAGGTCAGAATACGGTTCTGTATATCGAGAGGAGTCATCCCGGCGTAGGTCCATACGACGCTGACCACGGGGATATTGATTTCGGGAAAAATGTCGATCGGCATGCGCAGCGCGGCACCAACGCCCATGATACAAAGGAGTATCACGCCGACGATGACCGTATAGGGCCGCCGGAGTACGAACTGAACCAATTTCATCGAGAACCTTATTGGGCCGTGTTGACGGTTTTTGACAGAGGGACCGAGGTTTGATTCAAGCCCACCCGTCTGAAGGAGAAAAGGATTTTTTCAGCATTGCGCGATGCGTGGAATGCATCGATAGTTTCACGTTCTCCTTGAAGTCCACGTAGCTCCGCGCGATGTCCGGAAAGATATCGGTCGGCGCCAGAATTGCAGCGAGCAAGCCGATGGCGAACTTGTAGGGTGCGGAAGCGCCAACGCCTCCATGTTTTGCAAGACCTGAGGCCTTGAAGGGTGCGGCTCGTCTTATCGCGGTGACGCATGCATCATCTCAACGAAAGGGGCCATATCGCAGCATGAGTCGCTTGAGGCCGCCCGTCAAATACATGAGTTCACGCTCAGGTGATATTAAAATATACTTTACTGGACGGCCCTTCGACCTGATCTTCCCAAGCAGACGTCGTCCGTCGCTATCGCGCGGAATTGCTGCCGCGCAGAGGAGTCGCATGGTCGCCTCTTGAATAAGCCCGGCGCGCCATTGCGGTAAACATTTTGGAACAGGATCTTCTACAGCAATTCAAGAAAAACCGGCGCCGGATCGCCAGAGGGTGATTCCGCACGCCGGACTGGAAAAGCGTGGCCCGATCCAATTGGACCGAGCCACGCTCCAGAAAAGCTCGATTTTCCGGCTTGCTCAGAAGGGATAATAGCGAAGGCTCGTGAAGAACATGTTTTCGCTTCGCGAGGGTTCGCCTCCTATGCCCTGAAAGCCGTATTTCTTGGCGAACATATATTCGAGGCCGCCCGTCAGCCTGCCAAAGGGTCCCTTATAGATATCCTGCCAGAAGCCGGTCGTGATTGACTGGATCTCTCGGACATTGCCTGAGCAGACAGTAGAGAGCTCGACGGCGCAGCCCGAGTTGTTGAATTCGGGATTACCCAAACCGACGAAATTGTTCGTCCCCAATGGCGTGAAGCCAAAATTCCGACTCTCGTATTCTTCGCCGGCATAGGCATAAAGATCGAGCCCGGGCCACGCGTGCAAGACGAGCCCCGCGAGGAACATGGTCTCGGGGTTCGCGGTGAGGCTGCCATCCGGACGGAATGTGACGTCCGCGAGCTGGCCGGCGCCATAGCGGCCGATGCCGCGTCCCGTTATGCCGGAGAATTGGGCTTCGAGCATCTTTGGAATAACGGGCACAAGGATCGAGCCGCCGACTCCATAGCCCACACTGTTGTTGTCGTGGTTGATAAAGCTCGTGGGGCCAGCGGTACCGGGCAGAACCACTCTGTCAACAAAGTTCCGGAAGATGCCGAAGACTTCCATATGAATGGTCCGGTCGCCAATCGTCGGATCCCAGGCAACCTTGCCGATGATATCGGGCATTTGGTTGATGGAGAGCGGATTGATCGAATTAAACAGCGATCCGCCAACAATTGTTCCCTGCCCAGCCGGAGGCGATATAACGCCCGGAAGGACATTGATGACAGTCGGCACTGTCGGGGAAACACCAGAGAATGTCGTAGCCGGCTGCTCGGCCGACAGGGCGAACCACAATTTCTGGTCGAAGTCCTTCACCACCCGGATCTGGTCCTGACGGGCCCAGACAAAGCCAGGCACATACTGATCTTCGATTACGATCGGAGTATTTTCCTTCCGAGGCAGGATGCCAATGATATTCATGGTCGCCAAGGTAAAGGCGTGACCGGCGAGGAGATGGGCGCCCCAGTCGTCATCATCCACGGTCATATAGAGATGGCGGATACGCAAATTGAACGAATCTGTCTGGTTGAGATTGGCTGTCTGTGCAGCACCGAGCCAATCAAACTCGCCATAGCCCGCAAGATGCGTCGTTGGGGTCACGTCGCCCCTTACGAGAAGGGCAGCGCGACTGCGGCGGGCGGAAAGATGAAACTCACCCACATGGCTTGAAGGAATATTGGCGAAGGGAATATTTCCGAACGGAGTCGCAATGTCGGCACCCATGAAATGGCTGCGGGTCACGCTCGCCAGTTCGAAGAACCCTCCGGGCGTGATGGTCACACCGTTAAGGAAAAGAGTGGACGGGCCAATATAGGGGTAGCCTTTGAGTCCCGCCTCGAGTCCAGCAAGTCCGCCAGTTTCGTAGGATGGGGGAGCGCCTGGAACGCCGAGGCCAACAGCCACCGGGACCGGGTAAGCCGGTTTCTGGTCGCTGCTGCCAGGAATCTTCGGAATTGCATAGACCGGCGTTTGCACCATGCTCGGCGGCCTCGCCGTCGCCGCGGCCGGCACCGGCGCGGCCTTGCGCTCCCGATCCTGCTTGGCGACTTTCTCTTCAAGCTGCTTGAGCCGCGCCTTGAGCAGGCGGATTTCGGCAGAGGTATCGTCCGCCCGCGCCGTCACAGCCGGAAAGGCTGTGAGAGCCCCTAACGCCAAAGTCGCGACGGTGTACTGTAGTTTCTGCTTTAGATTTCGGATTTTCATGTGCCAACTCTCGCAAAGCAATTTACCCGCCGGGAGCGTTGGCTTGGTCAGATGACAGCGGCGTGACAGATTTTCCAACATAGCAAGCAATGCAGCCCACTAGACTGATTAAAAATCCCCTGTGGCAAAATTGCTACAGTATAGCTCGACGAATAGCCGGGATGCGTGCCCAATGAACAGAGCGGTCAGAAAACGAGCTGGAGGAGCAGGCTTCCCAGATACGCGCTCTCGTTAGGCCTGAAGGTCAAAAGCACCACATCAGACGCGATACCGACGAGGGCTGAAGCGCCTGCTGTCAGACTCGCAACCACACATCAGCCGGTTAAAGACTGCACAGCGCATCTGCTTCAAATCCCGAACGTGAGAATATTGTGCTGGCGACAGCCCAGATCTCACCAGTTGACCTGGGCGCGCATCAGAAAAATGTTCGGATGCATCCCGTTCAGATAAGACCGATCGAAAGGCGCCGAGAGCTGCAGCACGTTGATCCAATTTGCCATGAAACGAATACCGGTATCGGGGTACCAGTTGAGGCCAACGGTCAAATCCGTCTCTCTGCCCCCCTGTATGTTGGAAGGTAAGGCGACCGGCTGGTGGACGAGGAAGCCGCCGCTGTTCAGATT
>VDMG01000110.1 GCA_006514895.1 Beijerinckiaceae bacterium | reverse complement strand
CAATAGGCTCATGGATACGTCAACTGGGCTCGACCCTGCCATCCAGACTCTCTTCTTTGGTGCTCGTGCCCGGTTCAAAGCCGGGCATGACGCGCGGCACGTTTGCCTGCTCGATGGTTGTGGCCGCGGGTGCCGCAGTGCACGGCCCTGCGCTCCGCCGAGCCAAGATCCGAAGCCAGCATGAAGGCCTTCACTGTGACGAGGTCCAGGGGTTTTCAGACATGTCTCGTCTTATTTGCCGCGGTGCTGGCGCTACCCTTGGCCGCGCAGGCTGCGAGCGTCGCGTCCGGCGGCACGGTACTCGCGGCCGACACCCTCGACCAGCGCATCGACGAGTCCCTAGGCGGCTCGCCGACGCTGAGGGTGCAGGACCACCGCCTCGTGAATGGGGCGGGGCAGGACCTCCAGCTGCGCGGCGTCAACCGGGCGGTGTTCGAAAGTCGCTGCACGTATGACAACACCGGGATCGCGGACGGGCCGATCGACCAGACCTCGGTCAGCGCGATGCTCGCCTGGAAGATCAATGCCGTGCGGGTCACGCTCAACGAGGACTGCTGGCTCGGGATCAACGGGCTCCCGCTCGACGGCAATGCCGCCAGCTACCGCGCGGAGGTATCCGACTATGTCGGCCTGCTGCGCCGCAACGGCCTTTATGTGCTCCTCGTTCCAGAGAGCTCCGCCCCGGCAGTCAGCGGTCGACCCAGATCGACTGCATGCCCGACAGCGACTATATGCTGGCGTTCTGGAGCAGCGTCGCCGCGACCTTCAAGGACGACCACGGAATCGTCTTCGACCCAATCACCGAGGTCGCGATAGCCTCCGTGAACAATCCGCACCCCGACCCGCCCGGCGAGTGGAACTGCTGGCTGCTCGGGTGCACTCTTGACTCCGTGTACGGCGGCCGCTTCGTCGCGGCCGGTCTACACTCGCTCGTGGACGCGATCCGCTCCCAAGCGGCGACGCAGCCGATCGTGGTCGGCGGGATCAGCTACAACGCCGACCTCAGCCAGTTGCTGAGCCATCTGCCAAGCGACCCCCAGCATCAGCTGATCGCTTCCGCCCACGTGTACGACTTTGCCGAAGGCAGTGACATCGATGCAATGTTCGCGAACCAGCTCGCGCCGATCGCCAAGCAGCTGCCGGTAATCCTCGGCGAGCTCGGCGAGCGCTCCTGCGACTCGGGCCCCGCCGCCTACACCAGTCACGTGCTCTCGCTCGTCGACGACCAGGCGGCCAAGGGCAATTTGTTCGGCGTCCTCGGCTGGACCTGGAACGCCAAGACGAACACTTCCAGTGGCTGGCAGTGCCCGACCGGCCCATTCGGCAAAGGTGGCCCGCTACTGATCCGGGACTATGCCGGCACGCCCACCGTAATGGGCGGAGTCCTGCGCACCTGGATCCGGTCGAAGGCAGGCAGCCCGTGAGAACAACGCCGCGAGGACGCAAAACGGCTTATTCGCGGGCTTGCGTTGGCCAGCTGGGCGCCGCCGCCGCCGCTTCGGCCGGTCCGGAAAGGAAGGAGACAAGCCCCACAAGCGGGTTGCCCGGCGGCTCCGGCGCTTGTGGCGGCGCGGGCTGCGGTACTGGCGCCGGCGAGGATGCGGTCCGCAATAATCCCTGCATATTTCTGCGCTTGGCGAGATAGTAATAGCCGCCGCGGTAAAGTGCCGTGGCGCGGTCCTCGTTGCCGTCCGCGAGCATATAGGCATTGGCGAGATAGGGAACGGCGTAAGTCAAATTGACTTGCGGGTCGAGGAGGCCGCGGGCTTCGCCTCTATAGCCCATGCCACGCGCTGTCGCATATTTGATCTGCATCAGGCCGAAGCAATGATTATGGACGAGGCGCGGATTGTAGCGGCTTTCGCGCATCGCGGTGCGATGGACCAACGCCTCCGGAACGCCGTGAACCTTGGCCTGCCGCGCGATCATCTCGTCGTAGGCGGTTGGCCTCTCGACAGGGCCAGCAATTGCGGCCGAAACCATGAATAGCGCGGCGGCGGCGCTCACCGGAATACGCGGCATAGGTAAAGCCTCCATCCGCCGGATGTGAACGCGGATTGAGGCCACAGAAAGGCGCGCCGGCCATGCTCAGATCTGGCGCGCGATCAGCATGTTCTTGATTTCGGCGATCGCTTTCGCCGGGTTCAGGCCTTTCGGACACGCCTTGGCGCAATTCAAGATTTGTGGCAGCGATAAAGGCGGAAAGGGTCCTCGACAGTGTCGAGTCGGTTGCCCGCCGCCTCGTCACGCGAATCGATGAGCCAGCGATAGGCCTGCAACAATACCGCCGGGCCTAAATAGCGATCGCCATTCCACCAATAGCTCGGGCAGGATGTCGTGCAGCAGGCGCAAAGGATACATTCGTAAAGCCCATCGAGCTTGGCGCGATCGTCTGGCGATTGAAGCCATTCTTTCTCGGGCGCCGGTGTCGTCGTTTGCAGCCAGGGCTCGATCGAGGCATGCTGAGCGAAAAAGCCGGTGAGGTCCGGCACCAGATCCTTGACCACCGGCAAATGTGGCAAGGGATAGATTTTGACGGCGCCCTTGACCTCATCCATGAATTTGGTGCAAGCGAGTGTATTCGTGCCGTCGATATTCATCGCGCAGGAGCCGCAAATGCCTTCCCGGCAAGAGCGCCGGAAAGTGAGCGCCGGATCGATCTTGGTTTTTATCCAAATCAGCGCATCGAGGACCATCGGGCCGCAATCGCTGCGATCGACATAATAGGTGTCGAGGCGCGGGTTTTGGGCGTCGTCCGGGTTCCAGCGGTAAATTCGGAATTCCGTCTGACTCTTGGCGTTGCCGTGCTTCGGCCAGGTCTTGCCGGTGCCGACGCGGGAGTTTTTGGGGAGTGTGAATTGAACCATTTGGTTCGCTTACCTTTTCGTCAATAAACGCGCGCCTTCGGCTCGATATAAGGCATGTCATTGGACATCGTGAAGCTATGCACGGGGCGGTAATCGATCGTGACCTTGCGGGCATCGGCGTCGATCGAGGCGAGCGTGTGTTTCATCCAGTTGATGTCATCGCGCTCGGTAAAATCTTCCCGCGCATGGGCGCCGCGAGATTCGGTGCGGCACGCCGCGCCATCCATGGTGACGACCGCCTGGACGATGAGATTGTCGAATTCCAAGGTCTCGACGAGATCCGAATTCCAGATCATTGAGCGGTCGGTGACGGAAATCTGATCTCTGGCGGCCCACACTTCATGGATCAGCTGCGAGCCTTCCTCCAAAATGGTTCCGGTGCGATAGACCGAGCAATGGTTCTGCATCACTTTCTGCATCCTTAGGCGCAGCTCGGCGGTTGGAAGTTCGCCCTTGGCATAGCGGAAACGGTCGAGGCGGGACAGCGCTTGGTCGGCCGAGTCCGCCGGAAGTTCCGCCTGTTTGGCGCCGGCCGTGGCGAGTTCCGCCGCGCGCAGGCCGGCGGCGCGGCCGAAGACGACGAGATCGATGAGCGAATTCGAACCCAGCCTGTTGGCGCCATGGACGGAAACGCAGGCGGCCTCGCCGATGGCCATCAGGCCTGGCACGACGACATCGGGATCGCGGCCTTTTTTTATGATGACTTCGCCATGAAAATTCGTCGGAATGCCGCCCATGTTGTAATGCGCGGTGGGGAGTACGGGGATCGGCTCGCGGGTGACGTCCACCCCGGCAAATATTCTGGCGCTTTCGGAGATGCCGGGCAGGCGCTCGTGGAGGATTTTTGGGTCGAGGTGCTCGAGGTGCAAATACATATGGTCCTTGAGCTTGCCAACGCCGCGGCCCTCGCGGATTTCGACGGTCATCGCGCGCGACACCATATCGCGCGGAGCAAGGTCCTTCACCGAGGGCGCGTAGCGCTCCATAAAGCGCTCGCCTTCGGAATTGGTCAAATAGCCGCCTTCGCCGCGGCAGCCTTCGGTGATGAGGCAGCCGGCGCCATAGATCCCGGTCGGATGGAACTGCACGAATTCCATATCCTGCAAGGGAAGTCCGGCGCGTAGCACCATGCCGTTGCCGTCGCCCGTGCAGGTATGCGCCGAGGTACAAGAAAAATAAGCCCGGCCGTAGCCGCCCGTCGCCAGGATCACGAGTTGCGACCGGAACCGATGAATGGTCCCGTCGTCGAGTTTCAAGCAGACCACGCCGCGGCAGCGGCCATCTTCCATGATCAGATCGATCGCAAAAAATTCTATAAAGAATTCGGTCTCGTGGCGCAGTGCCTGACCATAAAGCGTATGCAGCATCGCGTGGCCGGTGCGGTCGGCCGCCGCGCAAGTGCGCTGCGCCGGAGGACCTTTGCCGAAGTCGGTGGTCATGCCGCCGAACGGGCGCTGATAGATGCGGCCATCCTCGGTGCGCGAGAACGGCACGCCCCAATGATCGAGTTCATACACGGCGGCCGGCGCGTTGCGGCAGAGATATTCGATCGCGTCCTGATCGCCAAGCCAATCCGACCCCTTGACGGTGTCGTACATGTGCCATTTCCAATTGTCCGGGCCCATATTGGCGAGCGAAGCCGCGACACCGCCTTGTGCGGCGACCGTGTGCGAGCGGGTCGGAAAGACCTTGGTGATGCAGGCCGTGCGCAACCCCGCTTGGGAACAACCGACGGTCGCCCGCAGCCCCGCGCCCCCCGCGCCAATGACGACGACATCGAAAGTAAGATCGGTTATCGGATAGGCTGCGTCACTGCGCGCCGGAGCGGCGTCGCCGTTGACTTTTGCGTTGGAGGTCATGCCATCGTCTTTCGAAATATCCTTGCAAGCTTTCGCGGTATGCGTGTGAAGGCTCGCCTAATCACCCGCGCCGTTGCCCCACCAGCGGCGGCTTCTCAGGTAAAGCCCAGTTTCAAGACAGCGTAGATGCAAGCCAAACCGATGCAAACCGAGAAAAAAAGATTGGCGATGAGCGACCACTCCTTCAAATGCATGTCATGCACGTAATCGTCGATAATCGATTGCATCCCGAGCTTCATATGGAAGACCCCGGACAAGATGAAGAGCAGCATGATGATCGCCGGAACGGGATGCCCCAGTTCGGCGCGCGCCTCATTATAATCCTTGCTGGTAAGCGACAAGACGATCGCAACAAATGCAATCGACAAGGGGACCAGCGCCAGAGTGGTGACGCGCATCATCCACGCATCCGTGGTGCCAGATTTGGCGGAGCCGAGAAAGCGCGCCTTGCCCATCGCGGTCCGAATCGATGTGGGACCTGTCGCCATGACTACCTTTCCCTCCAATGCCTTCCTGGCAATGTTGCGCGTTTTCAATCCGCCGGCTCCCGGCCGCCGCTAGGACCATTCTAACGAACCAGCAACGCAATACCCCAGACGGCTACCGTCAGGACGATGCCGCCGACCAACGTGGCCTGCGCCAGCCATTCGCGCTGCGGAGGCGCGAAACCGTGACCAAAATCCCAAACGATGTGGCGTACGCCGCCGAGAAGATGATGGAACAAGGCCCAGGTGAAACCAAACAAGATCAGTTTTCCAAAGATCGAATTGACAAAGGATGCGGCCACCGCGTAGGCGCCAGGCCCAGTCGACGCGGCAATCAGAAACCACGCGAGCAACAGCGTACCAAGGTAGAGAACCACCCCTGTGATTCGATGCGCGATCGACATGACCATGGTCAGCATTGGGCGGTAGATTTGCAGATGCGGAGAGAGCGGCCGGCGTTGCTCCAGGCCGCTCGCACCGGACTCCACCTCGGCCATAAAACTTTACCCCCTCGCAAAAAATTCCAAGCCAACTCCCCTAATGCAATTGGCCTTCTCGGGCAACGTGAACATTGGAAAAATTCCAATTCGCTTCCCGCGATCGAAATAAGCTATCATGCCCCAGTGCTCCGTGGCACAAATCTGGCTAGGCAAGACTCACAAAGGGAAAATGCGGCAAAAGCGCTTTGTCCGCGAACCTGCCTGCCAGAACAAAAAGGGAAATGATGGCAATTTGTTTGTGGACCGCCGAGCCTCCGTCGTCATGCCCGCGCCCCCCGCGCCGGCGGGCCTAACAGGGGCTCCGGCGAGCCAACGCCGGGAACCGGCATCGCGAATGGCGCTGCGGGGCCTTGCGTTGGTCTCGGAGGGGCGAGCCGATTGCACCTTTGCGCGTTTGAATGGAGCCGCGCGGCGTTTGAGGATGTTTGCGCGCAGCCCGTTCGAAAATTTTCGCTTCGCTTGCAAATGTCACCGCTGGACGGCAAAAGCATAGTCTTGATTGCGCAATTCGTATTTGGTGGACGGTAGGATCGTGCACAGTCGCAAATTTGCCTTTTTGATGCTTACAGCCGGGTCCCTGGCGGGGGCCTGCTGGCTGTCGCTTGCGATCACCGGGATGCCATCGGCCGCCCTCGCGGCGGCGGGCCGCGTCACGATCATGTCGGGCGGGATCCCGCGCACCGCGATCCTGGTCGAGCACCGGCGCCTCAAGCAAGCCCGCCGGCCGGTCGTCATCATCCTGCGCGGCGGTAGGCCCAAGGGCGCGCGCCTCCGCCGCTCCTACGGCTTCGAAGAGTTGACACGATCATCTGGCGCGGTCCTCGTCTACCCGCTCCCACTGTCGGGCCATTGGGAGGACGCGCCTGGCCCAGAAGCAAACCGCGATTCGGCATTTATCCATGATCTCATCGCGAAGTTCGCCGCCGGAGAAATTGCCGATCCTAAGAAGATCTTCCTCGTCGGCATAACAACGGGCGGAATGATGGCCTTGCGCCTTGCTTGCGAACAGAAAGGCGGTTTTGCCGGGCTGGCCGTTCTCGGCGCTAGCCTGCCTTCCGATCTCGCGGACTCTTGCAAGCCCTCGCGTCCGCTCCCTCTCATGATAATCGCCGGCACGGCAGATCCGGTGGTTCCCTTTCACGGCGGCCAAGCCAATTTACCGCACGGCAAGGTGGTGGAGCTTGCTTCGGTGGAGACCACACTTGGCATCTTCGGCAAAGCCGCCGGTTGCTCCGGGGGCATGACCACCACGCTCTTTCCCGACAAGGATACAAAAGACGGTACCCGCGCCTATCTCGACAAGCTGAACAATTGCGCGGTGCCGGTCGAATTGGTCCGGATCGAAGGCGGCGGTCACGTGCTGCCGGGTCTTTCGAGCGAAGCGGGACAGGGTTCTGAACAGGGCCTCACCAACGGCGATGTCAATAGCGCAAAGCTTGTTTGGGATTTTTTCCGGCCTCTCGGCGGCTGAATCTGAGGTTCGTCTCGGCCATGGCCGCTTCCTCTTTCCCAGAAGCGATCACGGTCCGCGGCTTCAATTCGTCATTTGAATGATGTCGCGCAAAACCGGATAGACTTCGTTGTTCCAGCGGCGGCCGCTAAAGACGCCGTAATGGCCGACACCCGTCTGCACGCGGTGCAGCTTCATATGCTGGCGCAGCCCGGAACAAAGGTCCTGCGCCGCGAGTGTTTGACCGAGGCCGCAAATATCGTCCCGCTCGCCTTCCACGGTCAGCAGAGCGGTGCGCCTGATGGCGCGGGGATCGACCCGGCGGCCATGCACATCGAGCTTGCCGAGCGGCAGAAGGTGGTCTTGAAAAACCCCCTTCACCGTTTCGAGATAGAACTCCGCCGGCAGATCCATAACCGCGAAATATTCCTCGTAAAATTCGCGAATGACTTGCAGTTTTGTTAGATCATTGGCGGCGCGGGCCTCCGCCATATCGTCGAAGGAACGCAGATGACGCTCCAAGTTCATGTTCAAGAATGCCGCGAGCTGCAAGAAGCCGGGATAGACCCGACGTTGCGCGCCTTGATAGGGGAAAGGCACATCGAAGATGAGATTGCGCTCGAACCAATCGATCGGCTGATTGACGGCGAGCTCGTTGACCTTTGTTGGATTGACGCGCGTATCGATAGGGCCTGCCATCAGGGTCATGCTGCGAGGCTGCGCTTCGTCGCCGTCTTGCGCTATGAGCGCGGCGGCCGCGAGGACGGGGACGCAGGGCTGGCAAACCGCGACGACGTGAGACCCAGGGCCAATGACTTGCAGAAATTTGATCACGTGGCCGGTGAAATCACCGAGATCGAAACTTCCCCCGGTAAGCGGCACATCGCGAATGTTATGCCAGTCGGTGATGTAGACATCATGGTCGGCCAACATCGTTTTGACCGTCGCGCGTAACAGTGTCGCAAAATGACCTGACATGGGAGCGACTAGCAACACCCGCGGCTGTGGCGCCAGGTTGTCCTTCCTGAAACGAAGAAGCGTGGCGAACGGCGTGGAATATGCAGTCTCCTCCGTCACCTTGCAGGAACGATTGTCGATAGTGATCGATTCTATTCCAAATGAGGGGCGTGCATGCGTCACGGTCAGATCGGCGAAGGTTTCCAAGACGCCGGCGAATTTGCGGATTGTCCAGTCCCGCCGAAGCAAAGGCCACGGCAAGCGCAGCATCCTGCCCGCGGCGGCGGCGAGCGGCTTGACCAGCTCAAGTGCGTTCGCTTGCGTACTATAAGCTTGATAAATCAAACAGATTCCACCCCAGTCACAGGAAAACAAGATGCCGAGGTGTTGATTGCCGAGGAGCTCACCGTATCTTTAGCGCTGCCGCTAAGCTACAATAGTTTGTTTTGGTTCTCTCAGCGTATGGGATACGCTCGCCATCGGTGAGTATCTCAACGAGATCAAACCCGAGGCGCATTTGCTGCCGAAAGATCTTATCAAGCGGACGCGACTCCGCTCGATTTGCGGGGAGATGCATTCCGGCTTTGGTGCCATGCGCTCGGCCTTGCAGGGTGATTTCCCGAACTTCAAGGTGTGGAAGCGGGCTCAGGCCGATATCGATCGCATCACCACGATCTGGCGGGAGTGTCTCGATCTTTACGGCGGCCCTTTTCTCTTGGACGAACGCTCGATGGCCGACGCGATGTACGCTCCCGTGGTGACACGGTTTATCACTTAACATGTCAAATTGGATGCCGTATGCGAGGCATACTGCAAGGAAATCATGGCGATGCCTGAAATGATCGAATGGGTCGAGGCAGCCAAGAAGGAACCCCGTCAGTTAGAAGAGCTCGAGGTCGAATTTTGATCCCCATATTACCGGGCGCGGGGTCGCCGTCACCTTTGGAATTGCCATCGCAGCCAAGTTGCTGACGCTCTCTCTCCCGCCAGCGGGGCTCGACGCATTCATGGCGGTTACTCAGCATCTGTCGTGGAGTTTCGTCTTTATCCCAGGCGCGGTATCCCAGGTGCGATCGGCGCGCTGATTTTCGCCTGCGAAATGGCTGTGTAGGTAACGCGAATTTGGAACAGCGCCAATCTCGTTACGAGTCCTACCGTCCGAGACGCCTCTTCGCTAACCTGCTGCGTTACTCAGAACGATTTTTGCATTTGTCTAGGAAGCAACCAAATTAAGGGCAAATCTTTGATTCTTCGATGGCGGGCGCTCTACGGCGATCGCAAGGTCATCGGCGAGGCATAGACTTGGGAGGAGCCAAACGCGCTCGCAAGAGAAGGGAGCGAAGAATGGGCGAAGGATTTGCGGGGCGTTCTCCCGCGCCACGGCGCGAGGACTATGCTGTTGTCGAAGGCTCGCGAGGGCCGCGCCGCGATTTCAGGATCACGGTTGGACTGCGCGAGGGTTGGGATGTGGAAGGGCGGGTTTACGACGTTTCAGAGGCCGTGCGCACGGCGCGGGCTTGGATGAGCCGCCGGGTCGGTGCCGGCAAGCCAGCGCTTTCCGGAATGTTCACGAGAGCCGAGGTGACATATGCGTGGCCCCGCCCGGACGGCTCGACCGGCTCCGATCGCGAACCGGTAGCGGTTTTCACCGGCGAGGCGGTGCATGCGTATCTGGGACATCTGCCCGACCAGGATATCGAGGCCATGCTGAACGAACTGGCGGTCGAACTCGGTGCGGCCTTGGGCCAGGAACGGCTCTATGTCGCGTTCTGCGACCGGACCTGGATCCTCGATGCTGGCGAGCGCCTAGGATAGCGGCGATGGGGGCGTTCTGGCGGCCGTAGGAGACGGCAGCCCACATTTTTTCCGACAGTCGATCCGAACTTCGAATACGATCGAACGATCGCCACGAAGAGTTCAAGCAGCGGATCGAGACCCAGACCCTTGTTCTGAAGCAACTTTCAGGCTCGTGTTTTGGAACTTCAGAACTTTTGGATCTCCGGCCCGCGCGACAGAGGTCAATCATAACACGCAAACAAAAAAGACTCAGTTAAGTTAAATTTGCGTGAGCTTCTGGAAATAATGTGACGAAATGGGCTTCAACCCTGCAGGAACCGGAAATGGCCAGCAAGGATTTCCTCATCGTCGGGGCGGGTTTTGCCGGCGCGGTCTGCGCCGAGAGGCTTGCTTCAAGCGGCAAGCGCGTACTCATCCTCGACCGAAGGCCTCATATTGGCGGCAATGCTTTTGACAGCTACGATGCAAAGGGAATTCTCGTTCACCCGTACGGCCCACATATTTTCCATACCAACTCGAAGCGGGTTTTCGCCTATCTCAGCCGTTTCACCGATTGGCGTTTCTACGAGCATCGGGTGCTCGCCGAAGTCGGCGGCAAACTCTATCCGCTGCCGATCAATCGGCTGACGTTGAATGCGCTCTACAATTTCAATCTCGACGAGACCGGTGCGGCGGCGCATTTCGAAGGGGTTCGCATCCCAAAAAGCGAGATCAAGACCAGCGAGGACGTCATCCTGAACAGCGTTGGCGAGGACCTTGCGAGAAATTCTTTCGCGGCTACACCCGCAAGCAATGGGGGCTCGACCTCTCCGACCTTTCGGCGGGAGTCGCCGCGCGGATTCCGACCCGCACGAATGACGACGACCGCTATTTCTCCGATATCTTCCAGTTCATGCCCGCACAGGGCTACACCAAGATGTTCGAGCGCATGCTCGATCATCCCAACATCGAGACAAGGCTTGCGACCGATTTTTTTGCGGTTCGCGAGTTACTTGCGGCCAAACAGATTGTCTACCCCGGGCCGATCGACGGATATTTCGACTATCGTTTCGGCCGCCTGCCCTACCGTAGTTTGCGCTTCGAGCATGAACATCTGCCGAATGTCGAGAGCCATCAGCCTGTCGGGACCGTCAACTATCCAAACGATCATGCCTATACAAGGATCACCGAATTCAAGCACCTGACCGGACAAACAAGCCTGGGAACTTCAGTGGTGCGGGAATATCCGGAATGCGAGGGCGACCCCTACTACCCGATACCCGCCCCGACAATGAGGCATTGTTCAAGCGCTATGCGGCCTTGGCCGTGACGGAACCGGATGTTCATTTCGTCGGCCGGCTTGCCGAATATCGCTGCTATAATATGGACCAAGTCTTAGCAGCCGCCTCGCCTTGACCGAGGAACAGCTGGGTGTCCCGCCGCTTGACTGACGGACGAGGTATTCAGCGTCGTCAACGCGGACGATGATCGCTATTTTAGAATGGACTTGGGCGCCAATGGACGTTCTTCTGCGTTACGCTTTGTTATGCGGTGACCGATGCTGATCGCTACGCGAACTGCTTGACTGCGCATTTTTGTACCATTTGTGGCGGAGGCCAATTTGTTCGAGCGTCCGTTCGAGCTTTCCGCGCAAACGACCTTTGACCACTGCCATCAGGATGGGATTCACAACACTGGGGCTGAACCGCGCAAGCTTGCGCCGGATGGCGCTTTCCCGAAAAAAGTAGTTGCTTATAGATGGCTCATGGTTGGCGAGGCTAAGGATGTAGCGTGTACCCTCTAATACGGGATGAATAAAGCTTTGCTCGCTCACCTGGGATAGTTCATCTTCGTGTAGCGGTGGCCACCAGTCGTAATAATCGGTGGCGCCATGATGACCAAGCGTGTCAATCCGCATCCCTGCATTACGTATCTCATTGGGAATGAACGCCTCGTTGTTCGGCCAAAAATTGAGTGTCCCACAAGAGAAGTCTTTGCCCATCGCTTGCCGCCGCGCCAACAAAACTTTCAGTGCTCGGTTCGAATAAATCGAGAAACAGGAAAGAAACACAAGCATGTCGGAGCCGTAGATTTCAAGATGCATCGGATACCACGGCCATTCCACAGGTGGTTTCCTGATCTGAAAACCCAAGTAATCAACGCGGTTCTCAGCCAGTGCGGCAATCAAGTGGTCGAGGGCAGTGTTAACAACAACATCATATTCAATTGTAATATAATAATCGTAGAAAGGATTTTCCGAAAATGCAACATAATGTGGGTAGTCAATATTATACCATATTATAGAACCATGTGTTGTAATTGGTAACAGACCGAGTTTTGAGATACTGGCGCTAGTAACACGAACAACTCTGTCATGCTCAATCTCTGGAGCGGGTTCATGAGTCTCATCGATGCCGACGAAAATAGTGCCGTTTCCGACCCTCGCTTTAAGTCTATCAAGCTGGCGTGAAGTGAACGCGTCCCAGAAATGAGTTTTAAAAAAAACAGCATACGAAGGTGGCATTGGGAAGACGCCCTATCCGATCGATCCAGATCATTTTCATCCCAATCCGCTCGATCCGGCGAGGCTGGGGTATTGCCTGACGAGGATAATCAATGAGCATGTGTTTGCGTTTTTTTATGGGCCCGGGGCTAACGGCAAGAGCGTCTTCAGCTAACAATTTGATTTCGATGGTGGGCGCACACAGGCTCGAACCGTGGACCGCTGATTAAGAGTAAGCTACTCACCGCCGAAACTAACCGTCCTAGGCCATCCCCTGCCATTCCGTCTCAATCCAAAAACACATTAATATACATGGCGTTTGTGGCCATTGTTGCTTATCATATCGTCCATCAAAGTGGCAATCCGTCCCGAGATGTCTCGGCTAAATTGAAGCCCCAGTGAAGCCCCGCGCCATGCTCGCCAACCTCACCGAGACCACCATCCGCAAGACCATTCGCGAGGCTCCAGCCCTTGGGTTGCGACGCGACCTCTCAGATGCGTCCTGCCCAGGCTTACGGTTACGTGTGACGCCCTCTGGCTCCGCGTCATGGGTCTTAGCATGCCGGGAACGGCACGATCGTATGCGGCGCTATCTGCTCGGCTTATACCCTTCGATGGGAATCGCGGAAGCCCGAACTGCAGCCCGCACAACCCACTACAAGGTCAAGCATGAGGGTGCAGATCCGATCGCGGATCGCCGCAGGGATCGGGCAATTGGCCGGGAGGCAAGGGATGGCATCGGCACTTTGGAAGGGCTTCTAACCGCCTACGGTCACCAACGGGGCGTATCGCTGAAATCGTGGCCCGAAGCCCACCGCCAAGTGCGTAGCGTGTTTAGGACTTTCCTAAGCTTCCCAATCAGCGCTCTTTCCGCCCACGACCTCCAGCTCGAGGCGGACAGGTACCCGGCTCGCCATTCAGCCGCCGTCGCGGTACGGTCGCTTCGCCCGATCCTGAAATGGGCGTTCCAAACGTGGCCATGTCCCGCGCGACATTGCAGACCAGTAGCCACCCGCCACGGTGAAGCGCCGAAATCGCGTTCTGAGCAAAGAGGAACTTGGGCGCTTGCATCCAATCTGGCGACGTTCCCACCGGCCCTACGCTGCCGCCCTGCGCTTCATCCTGCTGACATTGGCGCGCCGTGAGGAAGTTGGTCGCGCACGTTGGATCGATATCGATTTCGACGCGAAGACGTGGACCATACCCGAGACCAAGAATGGACAGCCACATATCGTACCGCTATCGCGGAGAGCACTCGAATTGCTCATGAGCCTAAAAAGCCGGGCCGAAGGCGAGCTCGTATTCTGCGTCAAGGGCGGCGGGCCACTGCATAACTGGGACCGTGAAACAAAGGCCATTCAAGCCGAGAGCAACACTGAAGGCTGGACTCGCCACGATCTCCGGCGCACCGGCGCAACGATGCTTGGCGACCTCGGAGAACTGCCAGACATAGTCGAAGCGGCATTGAACCATACGTCGATTAGGTCGACGCTCGCCGCGACATACAATCGCAGCCCCTATCGGCCGCAAGTAGCCACTGCACTCCAAAGGCTGGCGGACGAATTGGATGCGATCGAGATGGCAGAAATCAACGGAACGCAAAGTGACTTGAGAAACCTAAAGTCACAGATGGGGGCCCAAACTCGTGAGTATGGGAAATGGACGATCTCGTTGCTAGATACACTCGTCTGATCGAAGAACTTCAGACGTCGGCTGACCCTCCCCTCGGACTCGACGAACTCTCGGTCTGCTGTTT
>VDMG01000142.1 GCA_006514895.1 Beijerinckiaceae bacterium | reverse complement strand
ATTGATCGCCACGCCCCGGGCGCGATCGGCTTGCCGGTGTACTCTGATAATCCGAGTGAGATTGAACAACTGGCAAGCCCCAAGCCGGAGACTGGCACGCCCATCACAAAACACGCCATGCAGAAAGGACCCATCCGAAGCTCTCGCGCTGGCTTGCCGATGCATTGAAGCAGGTCAGTTGCGGCGTCGACATGGCCGACGACGGCCCGCTTTTTGTCCGGCTTATCGAGGACACGCATATTGCTAATTGCGAGGATGCTGCGCCCAAATTGCAAAAGCCATTCGAGGTCATTTTCCTGTTTTGAGACGGTGCCACGCCTGCCAAAAACAAAGCCATCGCTGTCTACCCATTTTGGATATTCACGGGCGCAAATCGCGCGGAGTGCTTGCAGCTCTTTGCCGTCCGGGAGGTCAGTCGTCACGGGTGCGGCAGGGTGCGTGACCATCACGACCGGCTCGACCGGCGCAGGAATTATTTTCCGGCCGCCGAGGTTTTCGATCGCTGCGACTCTCGCCGCCAGCGCCCCGACTTGCGCCTTCAGCGCGGCAAGCTCTTCGATCATGTCCATTACTGACCTCCTGGCGAATCGACGATGACCATGCCCAATTGAAGGCCCAGCTTGGCGAGCTCTCTCTTGATCATGTTCACCGAGCCGCGCCCTAAATTAGGTGTACGGAGGATGTCCACCTCAGTTCTTTGAATGAGGTCCCCGACGAAAAGGATATTATCGTTCCTTAGGCCATTCTCCACACGCGCCGGGAGTTCGAGCTCAGCAATCCCTTTGATGAGGGGCGGCGCATCCCATGCGACTTGCGGAAACCCTGTTGGCTCCGCCTTCGCCCTCCGGGCCAGCCACTTGGTCTGTCCGGGGGTTTTGTCCGTCACGATTGATACCATAGCCATGTTGTTTACCCTTCCAGGGGCGGGAGATTGCGGGCCTTGCGATCGGCGTCCAAGATCATGCGGGCATACGATCCTTTCGGCGGTGGCTCGGGGGCAACAAGGCCCCGCGCCTTGCGAGCGCAATAATCGATTTGAGCCGCGGTGATCGGATATCCGGCGCGGATTTCGGCGGCGATCACGCGGTCATCGCTCGCGCTTGGCTTTGGAGGCGGCTCCGGGCGGCGTGCACGTTGCCACGCGAGAATGATCGCATCGGCCGTGGCGCGCACGCCGCGCTCGTAGCCGTCGATGGCTAGAGTTTCCAGAGCGGCGTCGGTATTCGAGGTTTCCGCGTCGTCTTCGTCATCGGCTTTGGCGGGCTTTGCTTTCTTCTTCGATTTATCCCTAGGCTCCGAAGGAGACTCGTCATCGCCATCCGTATTTTCATCGCCAGTGTCTTCATCCGGGTAGGGCGTTGGGTCGCTATCGTTGTTGTCCACCTTGGCGCGGGCAAGCCTATCGAGCAGGGCACCTCGAACAATGAGCGACCGATCGCGATGCGCGTCGCCAAGGCCGCTTAGCGCCCGATCATCAAGCCCGGTCATGCGCAAGGCCTCATCAAGGCTCTTGCTGTCAAAGCTCGCCATGGTCAGCCCGTGAACCTTCAGAAAGCTGTCCAGGGTCGGCGCGGCGGCATGTGTGTTCATCGTTCCAAGCTCCTTCGGGCTTGCGATTTTACGAAGTCATAAATGTTCAGATAAGCGGTTTCGACTGCGCGCTGCGCATTGGCCACGTCTTGCCAGAGTTCGGATTTAACGTCGACCTGGCAGCCGAGCCCCGCCAGTCCTTCACGCAGCTCGGCAACGGCGCGCGCGCTGCGCTGCGTATCGTCAAGCGCGAGCCGCAATTCGTACAGCCCCTCGATCTCAGCGCTGTTCATCATGCGCCCTCCATGTCGGCGTAGGGCGCCTGGCCGCGGCTCTTCCGCTCAGCGTTGATAATCCCCAAGACGCCAGCCCTTATCTCGGCGCTTTCGGGTCGGCCTTGAATCCAATGCATCTTGACGCCGACGCGGCCGGGGGCGAACAGAACCCCCGCGTCCCTTAATGTGCTTTCGAGCGCCTGCATCGTCGAGGCTTTAAAATCTGCACCCCGTTCGATCGCCCAAATCGAGTTTGGCGCGACACCGGCAAGCTTCGCCAATTGTGCGACGTTCAAGCCGAGCGAAATGCGGCCGGTGTGAAGCTGTTGGGCGGAGATCATGAACGCAGGATGCAGCTCACTGCATTTCCGTGTCAATACAAGCGCTTTATTATGTTGGGGGAAACTTCGAGCAATAAGTATAATATACAAAATTAACTTCGAGCTTTATTCAGTATAAGATACTGGTTACACGTTTGGTTGACTTATATGCACTTTTTTGTGCTTATCGCCAGGGCGCCATGCTGACGGCCTTCATTGGCAGTGTGGGTTGTACAGGCAACCGCCCAAAGCCTGCCAGCGGTCACCGCTGCCACACGACGGTGCCATCCAAATGGCGGAAGAGCTGCGCGGCGCCGCCCACTTTCAAATGCCCGGCCGTGGCCGAGGTCCTTGGGTCCATGAAAGGTACTTGGAGACCCCATACTGGCCGGTACGGGTTGCGCGCCAGCTCGTCCCTCCTTAAATTATCTTGTAATACAAGGGGGTACGTTTAGACGTCCCCGTCAGTTCGGTTTGCTCTGGAACTCATGGTCTCCGGCATTCGGAAAAAGGTGCGCAACAGCGGAGACGGGCGCCGTAGCCCACCTTCCCAAAAGGTCTATATATCGCGAGGTTCAGGCCGCCACCGCGCCACCGCCTATAAGCTGGAACTCCGGCCCGGACGTGTCAGGCGCATCGAAGAGATTGGCGGGCTGCACTCAGCAATTACAAGTGGATTCCGTACACCATGACCCGCGCGACGTGAAGCGGCGGCGTCGTCTCCAGGGCAATGCTTGCCCGCCGAAACCGCGGCGGTCGATCCTTTTTCGACCCGGCAGGCGTCTGCGGGGTACGCCGTCCGGCGAGCTGCCCGGTGATGTAGTTCAGCAAGTTTGTTGCCGTGTAAGTTGCCGTGTAATCAGTTGCACCAGGCATCTGTTCTGCTCCTATTGGCGGTGCGCATGCGCGGCGCAGCATGTACTGCACACTCGCCGCTCGCACCTTTTTCCGAATGCCCGCGACCCCTCCCGATCTTCAATATTTTGTGTGGACCCCGGTTAACCGCATTACAGGTTGACGCGTTCCGGCATTGCAGCTCGGCGATGTCATCCCTGCGAAAAAATCGAAATAGTAAGGCCACTTGCAAGACGGGGCGCGTTTGGCCGTTCGCGCAAGTGCAGATCAATCGCATGCGACTGGCGGCAATGGCCGTGAAAATCGTTTCCGATGATCTCGGCCGCCATGGCCGTCATGCGGGGCTAATTTCCGCCTCTTTTCCTGCCATGCGCCACTGGCATTGTCGTTGCCGTTGCCGTTGGGCTTGGCACCAAGCCCGCTATCGTACAGCTCTTGGCGCAATTTGTGGCGATCTGCCAAGCTCGGATTCGCATTTTTGATCGGTATTGCCGCGCCTGTGCTGTTGGGCAAGAACTTGGCGCTTTTCGGTCAACCCGCCGTCACGTTCCGCGGCTTTTAGGCGGCGCAACCGTATACGCTTCGCTCATATGACGTATACGCTTCGATCATATTGGGATCATTGCTGAGAGCGGCAGCCGTACCAAACTCTTGCTGCGCCCAGTCAAAATAGATGAGTGCATGTCCCTCCGGCGGCTGCAGGCGCGCACGGTGAGAAGGCGGAGCAAGGCTGCGACATCGCTTTCACAATAATCGAGGATCGCCGCAATCTCCCGCCACGCAGGATGAGATCGCGCATCAGCTCTTTGGTCTCAGAGCCAATGCTATCGAGGCGGCGAAGGATGAGGGCGCCTATGAGTGTTTCCTTGCGGGAGATTGCGCCCGTTCGTGGCATTGCGGTGCTCAATGAAGAGATCAAGATTGTTCTTAGGCAGGGGCCAACCCATAGCCTTGTGGAAGCTGAGCTCGGCCGCCGCATCTTTGCCGATGGAATAGGGCTGCTCCGCGCCGAGCTCGTTGATCCAGAACCTCTGCTTTAAGCCCCTCCTGAGTTCCCAACGGATGAGACAGACCGGTTCGGGCCGGTTGCCCGGGCTGGAACGATATTCCGTGTCGACCAAATTGATCTCGTCGAATGGAAGGTCGAGAATTGTGGAATAAAAGGACGGGTTCATCAGGAGGCTCCTGCCAGGCGCCCAATCAGGGGATGATCGGTGCGGTTGATAACGAGGTCCCGTTTGCGGAATCCAAGGTAAATGATTTCCTTGAAGGTGACTTGCGGCCAGACCTTTATAAAGGGAGCTGCGACTGAGTCCGCTGATCTGGACGGCATCATTGACGCGGAGGGTTTCAGCGACGGCGAGGATCGACGGATCGATAGGAACCCGGCGCTTGCGGCCGGTACGGTTGGGGTTTGGGAGGGTCATTCGAGTTACCTTTAATTTCGGTAACTCGCCATGAAGCACACAAGGTTGGGGCTTGCATTATTCGCAAATTCGCAAGGGTCAACTTTCTGGAGAATTATTTTTGCGAATTAATTCCTCATAGGCTTTTTTGGTTGGGCGTCCTGCGCCGCGTTTGCCGGTTATCCACGAGGACGGTTTCTACCGCCGCCCTTGTCCAGCTCGGATCGATGGCCTTGACCAGCTCCAGCGCGGTTGTCTGGTCTAGCTTCCAATCGCGCGCGCAGCTCTTTATCGAGCAGTGTGTGCACCTCATCATAGGTAAGGTGCCGGTCGGCGGGTTTTATCCAACGCAGCCAATCGGCGCGTTCTGTCTCATCCCTAATGATCCAATCGTCGACGATTTCCGTTCCTCGCCATTCGTCTCCATTCGCGCCACGGCGCACCGGCCATAGTTGGGCGGCTTCCGCTTCCGCGAATCGGAGGTCTGTATAAGGGACTTGCCCCGAATCGAGCAGGGTTTGAATCTCGTCCTCGTTGTCAAAGACGACCAATTTTTTTGGCACCAGGCAGGCGGTGCCATCCTTCGCATACCGAATGCAGCACGCTTTAATCCCGGCTGCGTTGACAAATGCTTCTCTGTCACGCCACGGGGCTGCCCAGCGTGCGACAACGCGAAGCGACCACAAAGGATGTTTTTAAGGACTTCGTCGAGAAAGTGGCCTTTTCCCGGCGTCCAAAACCGGAAATAAAGGGCGTTAAGAGTGAGCGGGTATTGCTCCCGCAAGAGCCGCTGGCGCAAAAATGCCCGATGATAGGCGGATTAAATGGCGGCCACTTCGAGCGCATCCTGCTCTCACCCAAAAGGAAGCACGGGGCAATCGAGGGATGCTCTCGACATTCGGACCGCTAAGCCTAGCCCCGCGTAGCTATGTTAACCTATCCGCGCGATCGGAACCACATTGCCGCGATCGGACAGATCGCAAAAGCTGCTCCAAGCTTGTAGGACAATCCTGCGCTTTTCGAGGATATCACCGCGCCGATAGCTCCGCTCGACGTTGCTACCAACAAGGTGAGCCAGGCATGTTCGATAACTTCCCGCGGGAAGTTGGTCGTCTCTGACGCCCAATCAGAGAAGCTTGACCTAAAACCGTGAACCGTCGCGTCGACCTTCATGCGAGCCATGATTATTTCGAGGCTTGAAATATGTCGGCCCGGTTGCTGACCAGGAAAGATGAAATCCCCGGCCTTGGCCTTGGCGAGTTCTGCCAGAATGGCCGCGGCGCGCCGGGATAACGGGACGCGATGCGCGCGCCCGCCCTTCATGCGACAAGCCGGAACCCTCCAGACACCATTTTCGGCGTCGATCTCGCCCCATTTTGCGCCGAGCACTTCATTGGTGCCCGCTACTGTCAAGACTGCAAATTCCAAAGCTAGAGCCGCAACGGACTGCCGGGTATGGAGGCATGTCAGGAACGCCGGAACGAACGTCGGCTATCGCACTGACCGAACGTCTTACGGCTCCGCTGTGCCTGACGAGCAGCCTTCCGCTCGGCGACCGGGTCCCTGCCAGCGGCGATGGCTTCGCGGAACTCGGCAGCGAGGACCCGAGCCTTGGCAAGTGGAACGGAATTGACGCCACCGAGCCCGGCTTCACGCTGTCTGCCGTCCTGTTCGTACATGAACGTCCAGCGTTTCGCGCCGGTCTTATCGACCCTCAAATAGAGGTCGCCGCCATCGGCGTGACGCCTCGACTTTAGTTAAGGTTGCGACTGCGCGCGCGGATAGACGGTTTATTTTTCTCATCCTAGGTTCTGTCCTAACCAGTTGCGTGATTTGTGGCAACCAGTTACAGATAGCCCTGGACAGTTAGTCCGGCAAGACATTGATTTTACAGAGGGCTGGAAAGACGACGGCAACCTATCGTGAACAGGTTTAATGCAGAGGGAAGTTCCGCCAAGCTTTAAATTGTGATTTGGCGCGGCGCGCGTGCACCGGAACGAGGACGAATGAGGGGCCACGGGAGACCGGACTTCGGCCGGGAGCCGGATCTTGGCTTGTGTGCGGAAATTCGCTGATATGATCGTATGAACGGCGGCTTATCTCGAGGGCTGAGGCGTGGATAAAAAATGAGCTATTTGGTCCTTGCTCTAGGTGCTTTCCTCTCGCTGTGCGGAGCTTTTGCGATCTACGCGGGCTATGGAATCATTCAGGTCGAGCGCGGCTGGGCCAGCGTCATCGCCGGTTCCATGGCCTTCTCTGGCGGAATTGTGACGCTTGCGCTCGGCTTGATCTTGCACAGGCTCTCCAGCATGCACGCTTCCCTCAAATCCGGGGAAAGCATTACACCGCCGCTGCGCGAATTGTCTCGCCGGATGGCTGGCGAACCGCATCGCGAGTATTCCCCTAGAGTCACGCCCGAGGCTTCGATGGTGCCCGGGGCTGTTCCGCCCATGGCCGCGGCGCCCCCACAAGCCATCCCGCCGGCCGGCGGCGTGCGAAGCTGGCCGCAGCGCCCAATGCGCTCCAACCTCACGGCCGCGCGAAGCCTCTTGAAGTCTCGCGGGGCGGTGTTGCCCACGCCGAGAGGAACAGCAGAGTCTGATTATTCCTCGCAGAATAGTCCCCCTTCTTCGCGCGTCGGAGTGGCGGCACAAACCGCGGCGGAGCCGCCGTCTGAGCCGGGCTTCGACACGCCGGCGGAGGTTGCGGCGGAAAAAGCGGAGGATAAGGCGGAAACGCGGGCCGCCTTCGCTCCGGCAGGAGAGATGCCCGCGGAACGCGCATGGCGCGCGGGCGGTGAGCCTGGCCTATTCGACGAGGCTATAGCGGGGGATAAAAGTGAAGAGCCGCCGATCGGGCAGACCCCACCGGAAATGCGTTACACCCCCGGAGAGCCCGAGGCGCAATCCGAAATGGGCACAAACTGGCCGGCCGAAATTGCTTCCATTGACAGGATCTTCGAGGAGGAGCTTTTTATCGAATTGGACAAGGCGCTGGATTCGCGAACCGAAGACGTGGAGCCTTCGGCCGAACCACTCGAACCGGCAAACCCGGACCTCGTGCCGCCAGATGAATCCGAAGCCAGAACCGGAGCTGTTGAAGACCTTTCGCCGGAACCGCCGCCGCTTGTCTCTAGTACCCAGGAGCTCGCAATCGTGGGGCAGTATGAAAGTGCGGGAACCTCATACGTGATGTATTCCGACGGTTCCATCGAAGCGCGGACCGAACACGCGGTGTTTCATTTTAAGTCCATGGCCGAACTCAAAGCCTTCATGGAATCGGAAGCACGGACTTCACAAGAGTAGGCGGTCCTATTGCTGCTCTCATCCCTTCGACACAGGCGAGGGCAAAGGCGTAATGCAGCGCCACTTCGTCCAGATGGTCGAGGCGTCCCGGCGCGCCGCCATGTCCGGCGCCCATATTGGTCTTGAGGAGGATTGGCCTATCGCCCGTTGTCACGGCGCGAAGTTTCGTAACCCATTTCAAAGGCTCCCAATAGGTAACGCGCGGATCGGTAAGGCCGCCAAGTGCCAGAATCGCCGGGTAAGGTTTGGCTTCGACATTGTCATAGGGCGAATAGGAGCGCATGACCGCGAAGGCCGCCGGGTCGGCGATCGGATTGCCCCACTCAAGCCATTCTGGCGGAGTCAAAGGCAAGCTCGCATCGAGCATCGTGTTCAAGACATCGACAAAAGGCACGTCCGCGATGACCCCTGCGAATAATTCAGGAGCGAGATTGACGGCGGCGCCCATGAGCATTCCGCCCGCGCTGCCGCCTTCCGCCACGATCCGCCCCGCGCGCGTGTAGCCGCAAGCAATGAGATGTCGCGCCGCGCGGATGAAATCGGTGATGGTGTTCGGTTTCTTGCTCAATTTTCCATCGGTGTACCAGTACCAGCCTTTGTCGGTGCCGCCGCGCACATGCGCGATCGCATAGACGAAACCGCGATCGACGAGGCTGAGACGGGTCGCGGAAAATGAAGCGGGCACGTGCGAGCCGTAAGCGCCATATCCGTAGAGCAACAGGGGGGCAGATTGGTCCAATAATAGATCGGCGCGGTAAAGAAGCGAGATCGGAATCTGTTCGCCGTCGGGAGCGGCCGCGAAAAGCCGCCGCGTCACATAGTTCGACGGATCGTGACCCGAGGGAATGATCTGACGTTTGCGCAGAATTCTTTCGCGGGTTGCGAGATTGTAGTCATAGGTTTCCCACGGCGTCGTCATTGACGAGAAGATGAATCTCAACGTTTCCATCTCATATTCCAGACGTTCTTCGAGGCCGAGCGAATAGGCTTCTTCCGCGAATGCGATGGCATGTTCTCCGCCGTTTGCAAAATGCCGGATGACGATGCGCGGCAGGCCGGCGTCGCGCTCGATGCGCACGAGGTAATCCGGATAAACGGCGATTCTGATGATCATGCGCCCGCGCTGGTGCGGCACTTCCTCTATCCAGAAGGATTTCGCCGGGTTCGCCAGAGGCGCGCTCATGATCTTGAAATCCTCGGCCCCATCGGCGTTGGTGCGGATAAAAAGCCGGTCGCCACGATGTTCGACATCATAGTGCAGCCCCGGCGCGCGAGGCTCGACGAGGAAGGGTGTGGCGCTGGCGTCGGCGAGATCGAGCAGATGAGTTTCGGACGAATCGTGATCGTCCACGCTTATGATGGCGAAGCGCGCCGATTGGCTGCGCCGGATATGAATGAACAGACCCGGATCGTGCTCCTCGAAGACGCGGACGTCGGCTGCGGGATCGCTGCCGATCCTGTGCCGGAAAACCTCGGCGGGCCGGTGATTCTCATCGGTCCGCACATAATAAAAACCGCTGGAATCGGCCATCCAAACGAGACTGCCGTCGGTATCGGCGATCACCTCCGGGCTGTCCGCCGCCGCATTCCCGGCGTCCGCTTGGCCGCTGCCGAGGCCGCGGACGCGGATCGCATAAAGTTCCGCGCCCGTCTCGTCGGCGCTCCAGCAAAGTTTGGTGTGATCCGGGGAGTGGCAGGCAGTTCCGATGTCAAAGAAGCTCTTGCCGCGCCCTTCCGCGTCGCCATCGAGCAGAATTTCAGCCGCCCCGCCGGAGCGCTTGACGCGGCAAAAGAGCGGGTGCTGTCCCCCAGCGGTGTGGCGGGCATAATAGAGCCACGGACCATCCGCCCGGGGAACTTCGGAGTCGTCTTCCTTGATCCGCCCGCGCATCTCCTTGACAAGCGCCGCGCGCAGTTTCCCGGCCGGCGCGAGCACAGCCCGCGCGTAGCTATTCTCGGCCTCGATCACGGCACGGATATCGCTCGGCAAGGCGGCGGGATTGCGCAAAATCTCCTGCCAATTCTCCGCCTTGAGCCACCCGTAGTCGTCACTCAGCGTGACCCCGTGCAGGCTCGTTTCAACGCGGCGCTTCTCGACCGGAGGCGGCGTTTTTTGATGAGCAAGGGCAGACAAGTGAAGATTGCGCATCCATCATCCTTCGTTGTGGCGGCATGCATTTCACCGCACAGGTCAGGCAAGGCCCGGTGTCATGGCCGTTGCTTTATTCAGGCGCGGCCCGCAACTTTCAACGTTTTTTTTTATTTAATGCAATAAAGTGTAGGCGTTGCTACTTGCGGAAACCCTGTGTTGCCCTTAGAAAGGGCGAAAGTTCTTGAAAGTTGATTCGCAAAAGTCGCTTAAAAGAGCTTTTGTCTGGCCGGTCTTGCCGCGAAGGGTATATATAGGGCATCGCTATTTAACCCGTATACTACCGGCGACACCTTCTATTCGGGGATATCGAGCGCCATGAGCGAAGTCGCAAGTTCCAACAGTTATATCGAGCTAGCAGCGGATATTGTTTCGGCATATGTCAGCAATAATTCGGTGCCGGCGAACGATCTGCCATCCTTGATCAGCGACGTGCATTCGGCATTGCTGCGTGTCACCTCGGGCACGGCAGTCGCGGCGGCCGAAACGCCAAAGCCAGCCGTGCCCGCCAAGAAATCGATCACGCGAGAGTTTCTCGTCTGCTTGGAAGATGGGCGAAAATTCAAGTCGTTGAAGCGGCATCTGCGTACCCAATACAATATGTCTCCTGACGAATACCGCGAGAAATGGGGCCTCCCGCCCGATTATCCCATGGTGGCGCCGGATTACGCCAAGGCGCGCTCGAACCTTGCCAAACAAATGGGCCTTGGCCAACAACGCCGGCGTAAGAGATAAGCCGTCAGGCGCCAGAACTGGCTCTGTCTTGCCGCGTCAGTGCATCGTGGGAACGGCGCCCGTTCCGCCTTCCTTTATCGCTCTCAAGCCGTTCCGCCGTTGGGCCCGCCTTGCGTCCCCGGCCGCATTGGGCGAAAGCTTGATGCGGGCATCTTTGCTTGTTGCCGGTAATCTCCCTCTGCCGTTAGAGCATGTCCCGAAGAAGTTGCTCGACTTTTTCGATTTTGACATGCTCATACTTTTTGAATTTGAGCGTTTCCATTTCGATCACGTGATTCCACGTGATGGGCAAGCGCTCTAGACGGCGGAACGTGCATCGTTCTTGATTCGCTCGACCATCGAGCGGACACCATTCGAGCGCTGCGGCGTCAGATGCGTCAAGAGACCGAGTTTCCCGAACAAGCCCTCTGCGTCGGTGGCAAGGATCCGCGCGGCCGTCTGGCCGGAATAAAGTGCCAGCAGGAGAGCCACCAGCCCGCGCACAATATGCGCGTCGCTGTCGCCCTTTAAGTAGAGAACCGGACACCCCAAATCATCTTTCGCGATGCGGCACTCCAGCCACACCTGGCTGGCGCACCCACGCACTTTGTTTCTCTCGTTATAAGCGGCTTCGTCCAAGGGTTCGAGACCGCGGCCGAGCTCGATCAAATAGCGATAGCGGTCCTCCCAATCGTCGAGGTAATCGAAGTTCTCGATGATCTCGTCAAGTTTCGAGCCGGTCCGGCCGCCCGTCATAAATTTATCTCACCCCATGCTGGCGCGGGCGCATTGTCCTACGCGCACGCCGTGCCGAACCATCGCTTCCGGCAGGCGCAACTCTTAAAACAATTGAGCGAAATCGCGTGATTTTGATGCGATCCGTCGATTCCACGCGATGGAAAGCCTCTATTATTTAAGGTGTCACGGCCAATGCAGCAACCGCTGCGCGCCATGCCCCCTGCCATTCCGGCGGCCAGGCGCGAGCTTGGCCGCCTGCGGACCGGGACAGCTAGGAGTGCAGGGTTGGCGAAAGACTTGGGAAAGGCTTGGCGAAAGATTTGGCGAAAACATCCGGGTTTTGGTTAAGAGTCGCTTAACCAAAATTCGAATGGGGATGCCGGATAAATCCGGCCGGAGCGGTCCCCTTGTGGCTCATTATCGCGGCATGACTTGGCAACGCCTTTTATACCATAGGACAAATTTCCGGCCGTAAACGCCGCGCAGGCCAGGCTTGGCGGGGCTTAAAGGGATTTGGTTAAGAAGCCTCTGGCACGCTCCGGCGCGTCCGTCGAATACCAAGCCGGACTCGAAGTGTGGTAACGGAGAGTTGTTTTGAGTTTGCTGCCGATCCTGATCTCGGCGACGGTTTTCGCGATAACCGGGGGAACCGTTTTTTTCTACCTTCGGAGCTTGCGCCGCGGCACGGAGCAAGCCAGGGCCGGACGATACGACAGTCTCGCCGAGACCATCGGCGGCCTTGTCGTGCGTTGCGACGGGTTGGGCTCGGTGACATCGGTCAGTTCGAATTGCGAAGCCTTGTTCGGCGTGCCCCCCAGCGAATTGCTGGGACGCGGGTTTTTCGAACGTGTCCAGGTCGCCGACAGACCGGCCTTTCTGAAGACGATTTCGGATGCCCGCGCGGGCTCCGTTACAGTCAACGCTCTCTTGCGCTGGCGCGGCTCCAGGCGGGTCGAGCGCGGCAATTACGCCGAGCCGGTTTTCCTTTGGCTCGAAATGCGGGCGCGCCGCGGCGGGGAATTCCGCGCCGCCGGGGAAGGAACAAGGAACGACGACGCTATCGCCGTCTTTCGCGACGTGACAGAAGCCAAGCGTCGCGAGGCGGGGCTCGAAGATGCTAGAGCCGCCGCCGAGGAAGCGAACCGTAGCAAGGATTATTTTCTCGCTCATGCGGGCCATGAATTACGCACGCCGCTCAACGCGATCGTTGGTTTTTCGGAGTTGCTCGGCGACCCGCGATTGGCGCCGCCCGATTTTGAGAAACAACGCGAATACGCGAGGATCATAAATCAATCGGGACTGCATCTTCTCGCCGTCGTCAATTCGATCCTGAACATTTCGAACATCCAGTCTCGCTCCTTGACGATCGAGCTTCAGCACTTTGCCGTGGCGCCACTCATCGATCTTTGTTGCGACATGGTGAAGCTTCATGCCAAGAATAGCGGGGTCGAGCTTCTGCGCGCCTATCCGGAAAATCTTGACGAGATCACCGGCGATAAACGAGCCTGCACCCAGATTCTTATCAATCTGCTTTCAAATGCGATCAAGTTCACGCCTGCCAATGGGAGCGTGACAATCAGCGCGAGAACCGAACCTCATTCGATTTTGATCCTTGTCGCCGATACGGGCATAGGAATCGCCGCGCGCGATCTCGCCCATCTCGGCGATCCTTTCTTTCAGGCGAAAGCCTTACCGGACCGGCAAGATAAGGGAACCGGCCTTGGCCTCTCGATCGTCTGCGGTCTCCTCGGCCTCCAAGGGGGCACAATCGTCGTTGCGAGCGAACCCGGCAAGGGAACCTGCGTCCATGTGCGTCTGCCGCTCGACTGTCGTAGTTTGACCGTTAAGGCGGGAACCCCGGCCAAGATAGAAACGATTGCCCGCTTGCCTGTCCACGATCAGCGCGACCTATATCAGCAAATGACGGTGCAGAAAATTGCGTGAAGCCTTGGCCGCTGCCGATCATGATTTCGTTTTGAGCGAACCGGCGTCGAAACTGAAATGTTTGCGGGAAACGCTCCTGACCGCGCGAAGGCGCGGCTTCAGCCGGACGGCGCGGCGAGGCCGGCGCTATTTGAACATTCTTGCCACTGGCTTTTTCGTCGCGGCGGCCACCACAATCCTTCTCAATGCGCTCGTCTGGCAAAGGACCCGCCATCCCGCGCCCCTGTTCGCGCGCACCGCTCCCGCTGTCTCAGCAAAAGAACCAACGATCGCCGAGATGATCGCGGTTCCCGCGCCGCGGCCCCAGCCCGCCGTGACAGCCCTCCAAGCGCACGACAAGCCATCTGAAAAGCCCCCGGCGCAGAAGCCTCTGATTGAAAAGCCGCCGCTGGAGATGGCAGCGGGCGTGCATCCGCGGCCGCATGACAAAATTTCGCAATTATTAAAAGCGCCGCCTTCGCCAAAGGCTTCGGCCGCGCCGCGCGCCCGTTCCGCCCCGGCGGACACAGCCCCCGCCGCGCCCAGCAAATCGGTGCTGGCGGCGCAGCGCGCGCTTGTCAAATTGGGTTTTGTTCTGAACCCCGACGGCGTCGCCGGGCAGACAACGCGGCGAGCGCTGGAACGCTACGAGCGCGACCATGGACTTCCCGTGCATGGCGATCTTACTCCCGCCCTTATGCGTCGCTTAGTCAGCGACGCGGGCATAACCGGCGACAGATGAAAAACACCGTTCAGCCAGCAAAATATGCTTGCTGGTCTCGACGATCTCGATAAGGTTTGTTGGGCAGCCACGCCCGGCCATGTTATCTGTTTTGCCGTCATCGGCTTGAGCGGGCGCGTCAATAGCGCCGTTGCCAAATAGGGCAGCGAGTGTTGTGGCGTGTTCCGGACAAGAAATGGCCACGTGCCCGCGCCGCCTGGAATTTCTCCGTGGAAGGTGAGTGATGCCGAAGAATCCCCCGAGCTTGTCGATCGCAACCGAAAAAATCTGCTTTATTGTCGTCAAGGCGCGCGAATTCGATGTAAAGGATGTGGAAACCGACCCGAATGACGCATCAAATGCGACCGACGATAGTATGATATCTGTCTTGGAGGATCATCGCGACGACCCGGTCGCCCAAGAAATCCGCGGTTTTATCGCTGCCATGAACGAGGACGAGCAAATCGATCTCGTGGCTCTGACATGGCTTGGGCGCGGCGACGGCACGATTTAGGATTGGGACGAATTGCGCGCCGAAGCCGCGCGGGCTCACAACAAGCGCACGGCCGCCTATCTGCTTGGTATCCCTCTTCTCGCCGACTACTTGGAGGAGGCTTTGTCCCTGTTCTGCGAAGATGTCGAGATAGGCCATTTATGATTTGCGTCATGCAACCGGGCCACAGCGATGGCAGAATGTGGCGATATAGGAGCATGTGTGTTTGCTTGAGCTTTGGGTGCAGCGGATAGACTAATTAAACAATAGGAAATTGCCCAAATCCTGGCGGGATGACGATTTCCAAAAAGTCCGCGAACTTGGAAATGGTCATGCCCGAGCTGGCACAAGATCAGAGCCAATCCACGGCATGGTTGGTTTGGCACTCGTGCCCAAGTTCGGATAGTAATATCTCGGATGATGATATTGTTTAGGCGCTAGATGGAGTGCCTCATGTCCAGCGTGCAGTCCGTTATCGACCATTGTCCCCTTAGCGCCTACGTGGATTGGGCCGCAAAGCGCAACCGCGACCCCATTTTGGACGTGTTCAAGCAGCTCTTTCCACCGTCTGGCGACGCTCTCGAACTCGCGAGCGGCAGCGGCGCGCACATCAACTATTTCGCGCCGCATTTTCCGCACATCCGGTTTCAACCCTCCGATTACGATAAAGGGTATGTTCGAGGCGATCCGGCAAATGCAAGCCGAGTACGCCAATGCCAATGTCTGGGACCCCGTCCACATAGACCTCGCCAAGCCGGAGACTTGGCCGGACGCCAAGACAAATCGCTACGATGTTGTCTTCGCAATCAATCTGTTTCATGTCGCGCCCATCGCTATTGCGGAAAGCGTGGCGCAAATCGCCGCGCGGGTCTTGAATCAAACCGGCTTCCTGGCGATTTACGGGCCGTTCAAAGTCGATGGGAATTACACGGCGCCATCCAACGAGGCTTTCGATCGAGAGCTGCGCGCTGCGAATGCTCCGGAATGGGGACTGAAGGATGTCAGGGATGTTGAAAAGGCTGCAAACGAACATGGCATCGTCCTGGCGCAGCAGCTAGCCTTGCCCGCCAATAATTTCATGCTTGTTTTCGGCAGGCCGTGAGCCTCGCCGCCGTAATAATTGATGTAGGCGCTCTTAATGGCGCCCAGAAGCCTTGCATGGTGCCCGCGTCGCAGCAGCGACCAATGTTCGACCATTCAAAAATCGTCAGTCGCGATCTTGCCCGGCAAACCGATTCCCAGACCGGATAGTTTTTGAGCAGAAACAACCGTCCCTTTCGGCTTGCCCGCGATTGCGTTCCTTGATGCCTGCGAACCGAGTTCTATCGCGCAGGCCGCGGCGCCTATCAACCATTCGGCGAAGCCCGCGGGATCCTTTGCCGCATCGCTCGCCAGCTGGAATCTCCCCTGCGCGGTGCCAACGCCGGGGCCTGCCCATCCGCGCGGGCCGCTGAGCGCCGTAGTCACAGCCTTGCTGGCGAGCGACCGGACCGCCTGGCCGACGGTGCCGCCAACCACCTTCAATGCATCGCGCGCCGGTAACAGCCCGGCGAAGATTCCCGATACAGTGCTCGCATAGTTGGCATCCTTGTGGGCGCGCACCGCAATAATTTTCGACGCCCCGATCCAGAGCGGGGTGAGCGCCCGGTTGCCGATGAGCTGCACAATAAGCCGGGACAGCGCCATGTCGTAGCGCATTTCGCTCTCGACGCGCGCCGCAAAGGGCGCAAGCGCGCGCGCGGAAAAATCATCCTCGCGCAGACATGGTGCCAGCGTCTCGGCCGCCCAGCGGGCACTCAGCAGCGCGTATTGGATGCCCTCGCCGTTGAGCGGATTGATCAGACCCGCTGCGTCGCCGATCAGCATGACGCGGCCGGACACGATCGGGAGCCGATGGTTGTAGGTTATCAATGGCCAGCCCACGATCTTGCCGCGCAGGCTCGCATTGCGCAGGCGCGCCGCGAGGGCCGCATCGTCGCGCATAAGGCGGCGCAACATATCAGCGGGAGTCCGGTTGTGGGCGGGCCACGTTTCGAGCGCCATGCCGAGCCCGACATTCGCCTCGCCATTGCCGGTGGGGAACAACCAGCAGTAACCCGGAAAGGAGCTGTGGCCGAAATAGACATCGAGCTGATCGTCTGGCCCCTCGACGTTGGCGAAGTAGGCCCGTGAGGCAATGAACCGGTCGCGCCGCGGCGGCGCCGATCCGCGCATGAGTCGCGCCACCGTCGAACTGCCGCCGTCGGCACCGATCAGCTGGCGGCAGCGCAACGTGAAGTGGCCCTTCGAGTTCGCCGCCTCCACGGCAACCGCATCACCGCCGGCTGCGAAACCCGCTAGTGAGTACCCCTCCATTACCCGGGCACCGGCGCTCCGCGCGGCATCGACGATGAAATTGTCGAGCGCGAGCCGTGGAATCACCCGGCCAAAGGAAGGCATGCCCTCGATCATCGGAAAAGGCCTCGCGATCAGCGCTTCGCCGTCGATATAAAGCGCAGCGCGACGCGCGATATTGGTCCGCGCGAACCCGTCCATTTCCGATATGCCGAGAGAGTCCAGCTCGATCAGGGCAGATGGGCCGACAAAATCGCCGCACACCTTATCGCGTGGAAAGGTCATACGATCGAGAAGTATAACCGACGCTCCCGCACGCGTCAGATGGCACGCTGCCGCAGCCCCCGCCGGCCCGGCACCGGCGATGATCACATCCGCATCGTAACTTGGTTTCAGCGCTACATAGACCATTTATTCGGCATCCACCGCTGACCAGATTTCCAGGCTGAGATTGCCGCTTTGGACGAGCCTTAGCAAGGCCGAACCATCGCCCACGAAAGCCGCGGATTTGCGGCGCTTTTAAGCTGTAAGAGACTGGATTTGAGATATCAATCGCTGTCGCGGAAAATCGTAATTTGCCATTCATTGCATGGCGGCGAGTTTGGTTTGCGTCCTTGCCAGGATCGAACCCGCCGCGCCGATCATGCTTGGCCCATGAAATGAACGAAGAAATCTGCCATTGACCGATGGATCAAATCCAGACTTTTACATTTTCGCACCATTCACGCGACGTAACTGTCCGGCATTTCCATCGGGCCGCCGTAATAGTCTCTATAGCGCTCTTCCAAATCGGCGAGCGGCATGATCGTGAAGACGTCGGTTGTTCGAGATTGCGCATCGATCACCGCGCCATCGCCGAATTTCGCCCCGGCCCGCAGATAAGCCTTGAGCGGGGCACCGTCGTTCACGCGCGAACGATGGAATTTGCCATTTATATTCACTCCGACCTGATCATGGTTCCGCGCGGCTATGCGCGGACAGGAACCACGCCCGACGGAAAGAAAGGGCTCAAGCGGAAGGCGAAATACGCCAGCGTCGGGCTTAATGGCGTGGGGTTGCCGATCCTGTTTGACGGGTTGAATGAGAAAGGTCTGGCCGCCGGACTTCCCTGGCTCCGCCGGATATATGCCCTACACCGCGGCCGATGCGGGCAAGACCATCGCCCAATGGGAATTGGGTTCATGGATTCTGGAGAATTTTGCCAGCGTCGCGGAGGTCAAGGCCAACATCGGCAACATCGTCGTCGCTTCATCCGTGTTCGAGGGATGGGGCTTTGCTCCGGAGGCTCATTACATCGTGCACGACGCATCCGGCAAGAGCATCGTGATCGAGTATGTCGGCGGCAAGCTCAACGTCTATGACAACCCGCTGGGCGTATTCACCAACTCGCCGGCGTTCGATTGGCACATGACCAATCTGCGCAACTATGTGAATTTTTCGATGACCAACGTTCCCCCGGTCAAACTGGGCTCTATCAAGCTCGAGCCGTTCGGCCAAGGCTCGGGGATGCTTGGGCTGCCGGGCGACTTCACGCCGCCGTCGCGCTTCGTTCGCGCCGTCGCGTTCAGCCAGTCGGTCCTGCCGTCAGAAACCGGGAATGGCGCCGTTCTTGAGGCGTTCTATATCTGAACCAATTCGACATTCCAAAGGGCGCGGCCCGCGAACACGAGAAGGATGCGCACGGCAATATCCTGGCCGATTATACGCAGTGACCTCTGCCGCCGATCTTAAGGCAAAGCAGTACTATTTCCGCACTTATGAGAACAGCCAGATCCGAATGATGGATCTCATGAAGATGAATGTTGGCGCAAAGGACATCGTCACAACGTCGATAAAGGGCGACGAGGTTATCAAACCACTGAACCCATGAATGGTAATTCGGGAGTCAGTTCAGTGACTGGAATGCCGGATCGGCGCCGCCGTCCGGCATGACGCCGCGAGGCGGAGCGCTTCGCCGACCTCGACGACCTTATGCCGTTTCCAAATTGAATCAGCGGTTCTTCGAGTGTTATTTCGTTCAAGCATGTCTTTGCTGCGGGGAAGAGTGAAGGCTTTTTCTATTTATCGCATTTTGTTGACGCGAACCGGTATCCACTTCGCTTGAAAATGCTCTCGCGGCGGTTGTCATCAAAATGCAACTGGCGCTTGTAAAAGGCGCGAATCGCAACCCGGCCAAGCTGGCCAACCTGCGGCGAATCATGGCTTATCTCCGCGCCACGGCAGTCGTTCTTGCCTTGCTCTTGTTTTTCTGTCTCGCTCCCTTGCAATGGGTCGCGTTGCGGCGGCGCTGGCCGCTGCGCCTGTGGCTTCCGGTCGCGTTCGGGCGGACGCTCGCCGCCTTGCTCCGCTTGGATGTTTTCTCGGGGTGCGTACCGCCGCCGCGGGAGCCTCGTCTCATTGCCGCAAATCATGTGTCTTGGCTTGACATCCTGGTGCTTTGCAGCGTCGAGCCGGTCTGTTTCCTCGCCAAGCGAGAGGTCGGAACATGGCCGGTCGCTTCCACTTTCGCGCGCCTGCAGGAAACGGTTTTCGTGGATCGTGAGCGGCGCCGCACGATCCCCGGCACCAACGCGGCGATGGCGCAAAGAATGCTCGGCGGGCGTCCCATGCTACTTTTCCCTGAGGCCACGACCGGCGACGGTTTGGCGCTTCGCAAGTTTCATAGCTCGCATTTCGCCGCCGCGCGCGATCTTCTCGCCACGGCGAGCGGTATCGAGACGGTTTGCGTGCAACCTGTCGCTATCCGCTATTCATCGCCCGCGGCGGCATGGCTCGGCGACGCGACCTTGCTTCCGCACCTCTGGTCGCTCCTCAAGGGCGAGCCGATCCGGTGCGATCTCGCCTTTGGCAAGCCGCGGAGAAAATCGCAAGGTCATCGCCGGACAGGCCGCATCCGCCATCGCCTCAATGCTCGCGTCCATGGCGCGAGCGGCCGAACCGGACCTCGCCGAGCGGGCCGGGACGCCGGCCCTGGATCTCCCCCCTTGCGGTGAATCCCTAGAGTGCTTTTAGCCCCCGTCGCCGGCCTGCCAGCGGCCGCCGCCGGCGAATTGTCCAGGTCAAAGTCACCCGCCCGTCATAAAGTCGTTGATTCGCAAGGCGCGGGCACGAAGCTTGCCGGTCCGTGAACTTGACTTTGTTACGTTTTGTAACCGGAATTGAAAATACGCGATAAACCTATGATACAAATCATCTTTTTCATTTATGAGCGGAGATTTGCACCGGTCTTATGACACTCCCCGGCGATCCCCTTTTGCTCCTTCCGGCGCATGATGCTATGCCAACGATATGCTCAAGTTGCAACCAATGCGGCCGGGAAGCGGCAACCAAGTCGCAGCCAACAAGATGCCGTACTTTCCAATCGTCTCGTGAACCCATCTGAACCGCCGATCAGCAAGTGCAAAAGACCCAAAGCCTCGCCGATTATGCAACGAAGCGCTTCCGGCTCGCGGGGAAGGCTTATCTTGACCTCGGTGACCCATTTTTCGCGCCGATCGACACCTTGCGGCGTGAAGTCGAGATCAATGGCCGCCATTTCGTAAGTTTCGCCAACTACGATTACTTGGGGCTCGCCTCCCACCCCATGATCAAGGCGGCGGCGGCGGCGGCACTGGACACATTGGGAATCGGCGCGCTCGGCTCCCGCCTCGTCGGTGGCGAGCGATCCACGCATCGTCATTTGGAGGCCGGGCTCGCCAAATTCCTCGGGGTCGAGGCGGCTCTAACCCTGGTCAGCGGCTATCTCACCAATGTGACGACGATATCGCATATTCTTGGATCGCACGACGTGTTGTTCATTGATGAACTGTCCCATAACAGCATCGTTAGCGGCGCCAAGGCAACGACTGCCGAAACCATCATTTTCCGCCACAACGATCTTGACCACCTCGATTTTCTTTTGCGTGAAAGGCGCGGCAATTACCGTAACGCTCTTATTGTCGCCGAGGGTCTCTACAGCATGGATGGCGACATCGCCGATCTTGTTTCCCTTGTCGAGATCAAGGAGAGGCGCAGGGCTTGGCTGTTGATCGACGAGGCGCATTCGATCGGTGTCCTCGGGAGCAAGGGACGCGGCCTTTGGGAACATTCCAGCGTCGATCCGCAGCAAATCGACCTCATTATCGGCACCTTATCGAAAACCCTGGCGTCTTGCGGCGGTTTCGTCGCCGGCAAGGAATCGGTGATCTCCTGGTTGCGCTATACGCTGCCGGGATTTGTCTATAGCGTCGGCCTATCGCCTGTTATAACGGCGGCGGCGGAGACTGCCCTGCAATTGATGCAGCAAGAGACTTGGCGCATTGAGCGGCTGCGCCAAAATGCCGAACTTTTCGTCGATCTCGCGCATGACGCGGGGCTCGATACGGGACCTGCCATCGGGCGCGGTGTCGTCCCGATCCTTTTCTCCGACAGTCTTGAGACTCTGGCTGCCTCCAGCCATTTGATGGACAACGGCTATTACGTTCCGCCGATCATTCAAATTGGAGTGCCGAAAGACCAGCCGCGTCTGCGGTTTTTCCTTTCGGCGCTGCACACCGAGGCGGAGATTAAGGGCGTGACCGATCTTTTGGCGAATCGGGAAACCCAATGTGAAGCACCGGCCCGTTCGCTGAGTGCGGCTGGCTGACGGCGGGGCCATTTTCCGTCTGGCGCATTCCCGTCCCTGGCCACGATGCACTTTGCTCCATATGCGACCCGGGACCGCGGCGCGGCGCCACCGCACTTGACAAAAAAGGTTAGGCCGATGAGCGGGAACAGGGACAGGATCGAGATCATTCCGGCGAACGGGCTGCGAAACTTTCTTTCTTTTTGCCGGCTCCCCCGGCTTCTCTATCAGAATCAGCCGGGCTTCGCGCCGCCACTCGATGCCGAGCGATGGACCATGTTCGCGGGCAAGCTCAATCCGCATTTCAAGCTTGTCCAATCGCAAGCCTGGCTCGCCCGCAAGAATGGCAAGCTTGCCGGGCGGATTCTCGCCCAGATCTATGATGAAGCTTATGCACCGCTCGGCGCGTCGCGGGCACAATTTGGTTGTCTCGATGCAATTGACGATGACGGGGTCACCGCTGGTTTGATGCGGGCCGCCGAGGATTGGCTGCGCCAACGCGGCGCCACGCTCGTGCATGGACCGTTCTCGCCCTCCGTGAACAGCGAGACCGGGCTGCTTGTCCAGGGGTTCGAAGCCGCGCCCATGGTGTTCATGCCTTGGAATCCGCCTTATTTGGTCGATTCCTTAGAGCGCCAAGGCTATACGAAAGCGCGCGACCTCATTTCCTACCGATACGACGTCGGCGAGCAAGACCGGCAGGCCAGTCCAAGCATTATGGAGCGGCCCGAATGGCGCAAGAGGCTCAACATCAGAACTCTCGATCTTAAGAACATCGGCAAGGAAGCGGAGATCATCGTCGATATATTCAACGATGCCTGGAGCGAAAATTGGGGCTTTGTTCCCTTTACGCTCGCCGAATTCATGTCGAGCGCCGACGGGCTTAAATTGGTGATGCCCCCGGAAGGCGGCTTTATGATCGAGCTCGACGGCGTGCCACAAGCCTTCGGCGTTGTCTTGCCGAACCTGCATGAGGTGACCGCCGATCTCGGTGGCCGTCTGTTTCCTTTCGGACTGCCACGCGTCATATCGCGGATCAGGAACCACGCATTCAAGTCCGGGCGGCTCGCGCTCTTTGGCATTCGCCGCGCCTTGCACCGCAAGGCCGCGGGCGGCGCCGTCATTCTGGCTTTCATCGAGGAAATGCGCCAGCGCAGCAAATCGAGTTCAATCGGACACGTCGAATTCAGCTGGGTTTTGGAGAATAATTTTGGCATGCGCCGTCCGATCGAGCTCTCCGGGGCGCGAATCGACAAGGTCCACCGCGTCTATGAGAAAAGTCTCGCGGCTTGATCCGTTATCGCTATATCTGATCCGTCCGGCACTGCGACGCACCGGCTCTGACAGGATGAAAGGACGATCCACGCATGAGCTTGCAAGCTTTTCAACGCGGGCAGGTCAGCCGCGTCGAATCCAGCGCGGACCGTGATGGTTTCATTCCCACCGTTCAACCGCGTCCGCATCCCGTGCGGCGGCGCGCGATACTGGCGGCGCATCCCGAAGCCGCCACTCTGATTGGCCACGACTCGAGGACCGCGGCGATCACCGTCGCGGTGGTCGCCGGGCAGACCTTGATCGCGGCGGGTCTCGGCGCTCTAGGCATCGATTATTGGTGGGCGGCCCTCATTGCCGCTTTTTGCATAGGCGCCTTCGCCAATCACGCAATGTTCGTCGTTATCCACGACGCGACCCACAATTGCATCTTCAAAGCGAATTTCATGAACAAATGGGTCGCGATTCTCGCCGATTTGCCGAACAGCTTTCCGACCGCGATGGGATTTCGCTGTTACCATATGAAGCATCATTCGCATCTCGGAGATTACGATTATGACGCCGATCTTCCAAGCCGCTGGGAAGCGCGTCTGTTTGGCAATAGCGCGGCCGGCAAGGCGGCTTGGATGTTCCTTTTTCCGGTTTTTCAGCTCACCCGTCTTGCCAGGCTGAAGGGCTCGGTACCGATGTGGAGCCGGTGGACATTCATCAATGGCGGCTGCGTGTTCCTCTACGATCTCGCCATATTAATGTTCTTCGGACCGAATGCGCTTCTCTATTTTTTCGCGTCTTTCTGGTTTTCGGTCGGAGGCTTGCATCCGCTCGGCGCACGCTGGCTCCAGGAGCATTTTACACAAGATCCGGCTCAGGAAACCTTCGATTATTACGGTCCCTTGAACCTTGTCGCGCTCAACATCGGCTATCACAACGAGCATCATGATTTTCCGGACGTGCCCTGGTCACGGCTGCCGCGGCTGAAAGAGATGGCACCGGAATTTTACGCCAATCTGAAGACGCATAAATCATTAAGCGGGCTGTTGCTCAAATTCATCTGCGACCCGCAATTCACCTTGTACACGCGGGTCGATCGCAGCGCTGCCGCGAGGTCGATTATCCGGCCTCGTTGAGCTGCTCGGCCACCGGCAAATCGTCCAGAAATGGTGTCGTCTTCGGCGTGCGCTTCCACGTGCCGGAGGCACCGAAAACGGTTTTCAGGATGGATGGCGCGTTGGAGATGCTGATATAGATCATCAAGGGGATCAGCGAAGCGAGGGTCGCGAGATAGCGCCTAAACGAGCCTCGCCGCAAAATGACATAGGGAACGAGCGTCAAGCCAATGCCGATGAACAGGATCAAGGCCGCGATCGTCGCGATAACTGGCACGTAAGGGGCGAGATCGCCGCCCCGGATGATCGTGCATAGAGCCAAGCAAAGGCAGGCGAGCGCGACGCACGGATAAAACGTCTGGATGAGGATAAGGAAACTCGCCGACAGCTTGCGCCAAACGGACCATTCGGCCGTCCAGACCTCGCCAAGCATCTTGCGGGCGACTTGCACAAAGCCATTGGACCAACGCCTTTGTTGCACCTGCCAATGGGAAACCTTTTCGGGGACAAGTCCGGGTACGGCCGGCTCCATCGCGAAAATTCCGTGCCATCCTGCGATTTCGGCGCGAATGGTAAGGTCGAGATCCTCGCAGAGCGAATAGCCCAACCAGCTACCGGCCGCCTCGATCGCCGCACGGCGCCAAACCCCTCCGGTGCCGTTGAATTGAAACAGCCAGCCGGCCCGAAAGCGCGTCGCCTGTTCCATCACGAAATGCGCATCGAACATAAGGCCTTGCGCGCGGGTCAGCCAATTCGTCCGGTAGTTCGCAAATTCGCAGCGCGATTGCACGAAGCTCGCGCTTGGATCGGCGATCAAAGCCGGGACGACCGCCCGCAGCCAATTTGCCGGCGGCCGGAAATCGGCGTCGAGAATGGCGACGAAGGAGGCATTCGACTGAGCGAGGCCAGCTGCCAAGGCGCCGGCTTTATAGCCGCGCCGCGCCGCCCGGTGAAGATGCGCAATATTGTAGCCTTGGTCGCGCAATTCGCGGACGACGGCACTGGCAATCGCGGTCGTCCTGTCGGTGCTGTCATCGAGAAGCTGAATATGCAGTTTCGCGCGGGGCCACTCTAGGGCCGCGGCGGACCGTAAGCAGTACGCGACCATCGCGGGTTCATTGAAAACCGGGATTTGCACCAGAACATGCGGGAGGTCGGCTTCGCTCAGAATTGAAGTCGAAAGCCGCTTGCCGAGAAGCCTGCCCGTCGCTTGTTCGAAAATATTGATCCCGATCAGAATCACAAAACCTCCGCCGACGAAGAGGAGCCCGCAAAAGGCGGCAAGGAAGCCGGTCTCGCACACGATTCTGAAGAGTTCCAGAAAACTCAATGGCCACCCCCCGTGACACGGTCACTTCCGGTCTACTACCCTCGCCCATGGCTGGGTCTTTGAATGCGTTAGGAACGCCTCGAACTTCTGAACGCGTCTTTAATCCGCCTGAACCGGGCTTTCCGCGCGGACTGTTTGATGCGAGGGCCGCGCGGCCGGTTGAGCAAGCAACGTGACCCTTCGCACGAGCCGTAAGAATGGACACTACTCAAGCTTTGAAGCCCAAAAGCGCGGTTGCGACAACAAACAAATTGCAACAATTTGTTGCAGAAATTGAGTGATTGGGGTGTTTAACTTTAAGGACTCGTAAAGGCGCTTCCCCGGGGAAAGGAAGGACATAAGAATTCTTTAACGAATACGCTCTTGTGTCTTCGGTATGTTAACTTTGAAATGCGCCATAACTTTGTCCACAAACCTGACTGGCAGGATGCGGGAGAGGCGCGCCAGCAAATAGAGAGACCTCGGAAAAGCGATGACTGCCTTGCCTCGTTCGAGACCGCGCTGAATGAGGACCGCGGCCTCCCGGCCAGTCATTTCGAGCGGTTTCATGGCGTCAATACGATCGTTCAATGGGGTCTTCACAAAACCGGGGATGATGAGACTGACACGCACGCCGCGCGCCTCGATGCGGCCGCGCAAGGATTCGCTATAGACATGGACCGCCGCCTTCGTCGCGCAATAGGAAGGCGCGTAGGGCAAGCCGCGCACCCCCGCGATCGAGCCGATGAAGGCGATTTGGCCACTCCCGCGCGCGCACATCGGCGTGATCAACGGTTCAACCGTGTTCAAGACGCCAATAAGATTGATGCCAATTATGGCGCGAACCGCGCGCGGGTCCTCGGCGAGGTCTCCAGGGGCGAGGCCGGTTGTGATGCCCGCATTGGCGATGACGAGATCGAAGGGACGGCGCGTGTCGGCCGCCTCGATCCATTGCGCCATGCCATCTTGATCGCGCACATCGAGTTGGCCGAGGCTCACTTCGGCGCCTCGCGCGCGGGCGGCGGCGGCGGCGGCGTCCAGCCGTTCGCGGTCGCGCCCGATCAGCGACAAGGAGATTCCCTGGCGCGCGTAAACGAGCGCGAGCGCGCGGCCAATACCGCTAGATGCGCCGGTGATAAGGATGGATCGCGGCTGCATTTCAGCTAAGCGGGCTTGTGTTTTTGAGCAGAACCGTCGCTTCCGCCAAAATCACAAGGTCATCATTGGGACCCCGCGCGGTCAACCGCAGAACGAGTTCAAGCTTGGGGACTTTCTGGCTGCGCAGGACTCGGCCCAAAACGCGAATGCCTTCGCCGGCAAGCAGCGGCCGTAAAAACTTAGCCGAAAGCCGCGTGATGAAGAGATCCCGCCGCCATCCCATGATCAAGGGCTCGAAACAGGAGAGCATCAGCATTCCGTGGACAGGCGGCCCGGCGAGACCGGCTGCCTTTGCTGCTTCCGGGTCGAGATGCAGCGGATTGTCGTCGCCGGAAACCAACGCATAACGCACGAGCGTTTCACGCTCGAAAGGCCCAAAATCTTGCCCGCCGATGGCCTCTCCGGCGTTTGGCCAGTCCAGTGGCGCCGGCGATCCTTCGGCTGCGATCATGATGGTGTCTCTTGAGTGAGCCGCACGATCCGCAATACGGTTTCGAGACGAGCGCAAACCTCCCCCTCCAGGGTGGAAACCACCATTGTCACAATCAGACGCGGCGGCTTGTCACTGGACCCAATCTCGACGGCGAGGACATAATCGGTGTCGATCCGCAGGCTCGATTCATAGGCAAAACTTTGCGCTTCATGAACCGGCAGAAAGCCTTCGCCGCCGATCGATTGCAAGATCACGCCGCGAATGGCGGGAAGCCCAAGCCAGCGGAACGGGAAGGTGAGAGGGACGAAATCGCCGGTCCCGATGCCTCCTGTCTCGCGCGAAAATCTGGCGACCTCGCCTGGCTCGGTCCTGACCCTGATCGGGTGAATGCAAATCGGCGCATCCGTACCTGGCTCCGGTGCCAAGGCGCTCGCGCCAGTTTGCGCAGGATCGCGCTCGGTCATGCCGCGGTGGCGCGACGGACGATGAGGCTTGCATTAATTCCTCCGAAAGCGAAGGAATTGGTCAGGGCGGTCCGGATCAGCATGGGACGCGCCTCGTTTGGCACGGCGTCGACGGGGCATTTGGCATCCGCCTCGCGCCAGTTGATGGTTGGCGGCGCAACATTGTCGCGGACGGCGCCGATCGTCACGACAAGCTCGAGGGCGCCGGCGGCGCCCAGCGCATGGCCGTGGATAGGTTTCGTCGAGGAAACCGGCAGGTTCGGGAGCCGCCCGCCGAAAACAAGCCGCAGCGCCTCTGATTCCGTAACGTCGTTCGCGGTCGTCCCGGTTCCATGCGCATTGACATAGTCGATTTCTTCGGCTTCGGCCTCGGCGTCGGCCAAGGCGTTGCGCATGCATGCGGCGGCTCCGTCAACATCGGGCCGCACGGGATCCTTGGCATCGGCCGAGGTTCCGTAGCCGGCGATTTCAACGAGTGCTTCGGCACCCCGGGCGCCGGCCAGTTCCGCTTCTTCAAGGATGAACACAGCGGCGCCGGCGCCGAGGACCATGCCGTTGCGGCCCTTGGAAAAAGGCCGGCAAGTGTCCGGTGTGAGCACCCGCAGCGCTTCCCAAGCCAACATCGCACTATTGGAGACACAATCTTCGGTTCCGCCGACGATGGCGCAATCGGCGAGCCCGGAGCGGATGAGATGGACGCCTATACCGATCGCCTGCGTCGCCGAGGAGCAGGCGCTCGAGACAGCAAAGCATGGTCCAGTCGACCCATAGCGGATGCTCAGGAGGGAGGGACAGGCGCTCGGGATCAGACGAGGGATCGTCAAGGGATCCGGACGACCCTGTTCAACCAGCGTCAGATAGAGCCCGTTTTCAATCGTGTGCATGCCGCCAATGCCGGTGCCGATGATGGTGGCGGTGCGCGGACCCATGGGTTTGGCGGACGCAAGTCCGGCCTGGCCGATCGCTTCGTCGGCGGCCACAAGCAGGTATTGCGTGACGGGATCGCAGAAGGGCAATTCGCTTGCCGTAAGATAGGCGGAAGGATCGAAATCCTGGACTTGGGCGGCAATCCTTATGCGGCCCCGGTAGGGTCTTGCGAAGCGCGCCTCGCCGACACAGGAACGGCCGTCGCGCGCGGCCTGCCAGAGAGCCGGTGCGCCCATTCCCGCGGCGGAAACAGCTCCGATGCCGGTGACGACGATTCGCCGCGCGTCAGTCATTCAGTTTTTTTCTTTGATGATGTAGGCGGCGATGGCGTCAATCAAATCGCCAATGTTCTTTGCCTCATGGAAAGGACCATCCATCGGAATATAGACGTCGAATTTTTCCTCGATGGCCGTCAAGATCATCACGATGTCGATCGATTTCAAATCCAGGCTTTCAATCGTCGCATCGAGGGTAGCCTTCTCACGGTCAACCATTCCTTCCTTGACGATCACGTCGATGATCTGATTGGCAAGCTCGGTATGATCGAGGGCTTTCGTTTCCACCGATTACTCCCTGCAAATGACCAATAGGCCCGCCTATCGCGCCCCCGGCGGCCCGCCCGCGGGGCATAGATCAAGGCGTCCGCGCCGGACACTACGCCAATCAAACGCAACTATCCAGCAATGCCGGTAAGCAGCATTGCCGCAACAATGAGTCTGCCCTGGCTGGATACCGGCACAAGCGGGACATCCAGACCGGAGAAACTGGTTAGACCAATCCGCGATGGAAATAAAGTCCCCGCGTGCGGCAATGCACCGGTGGTTTCCATAGGCTAGAGCATGATCCCAAAAAGTTGCAGACTTTTTGGATAAGATCATGCGAGAAAACAAATACATAGAGACCATGAGCGCTTCATCTTGAAGCGATCATGGTCTAGGGTAAAATGAGCAGCCTAGGGATTATAAGCGAAGCCTGCTTCTTCTATCCGAACGCATGCGGATTGAAGGCGTGTTACGGAATCGCGACGACCGGAGTCCCGACGTCGACGCGATGATAAAGGTCCATCACATCTTCATTATACATCCTGATGCACCCGTAGGAAGCGGCGGTGCCGACGGATCTGCGCATGCTCACTGTGGTTCCGTGGATCGCGACCTCGGAAAGGTTCAGGGTGATCGCGGCGGCGCCCATTGGGTTGCGCGGCGAGCCGCCGGGGATAACCCTCGAAAGCCCCGGATGATCGCGCAGAACGACCCAGGGCGCCTCCCAAGCGGGCGCGACGAACTTGCCTTGCACAAAGGTTTCGCCCTGCCACGCCTTGCCCGCCCGGCCGATCGCGATCGGATAGCGAATGGCGGTCCCTGTTCCCGTGGTGAAATAAAGCTTCCGCTCGCTTTGCTTGATGATGATCGTACCGGCTGGATAGCTTTGAGAAAACGCGACAACTTCCCGCGCTCTCGCCTCTCCCGCCGCCACCCAAACTGCCAAGCCCGCGAAAAGAGCGGTGCCAATACGGATCGTGTCGACACCGCGGCCAAGATTAATTCTGTAGTTAATCATCTACGTGCCAATCGAATACTGAAGGAACCATTGAGAGCCGGGTTTAGCGGAGCTTTGGTTCAAAAATATTAACGGCTACGGACAATCCATGCGACAATCTCCAGCAGTGGTTAAGATGCGGTTAATAGAGCTTTTCCGGTTACACCTCCTAAACGTGGTTCAACCAATTCGGTTGCGTATCAATTCTTCGACAACAGCGGGATCGGCCAAAGTCGAAATATCACCGAGTGCATGGAATTCCCTCTCGGCGATTTTGCGCAAGATGCGGCGCATGATCTTGCCGGAACGGGTCTTCGGCAACCCCGTCGCGAAATGAATGATGTCCGGGCTGGCGATCGGCCCAATATCCTTGCGCACCCAAGCGACGAGCTCCGCGCGGAGTTCCTCGCTCTGCTCGGCCCCGATCATCAAGGTGACATAGGCATAGATGCCCTGGCCCTTGATGTCGTGCGGATAGCCGACGACGGCGGCTTCCGCGACCATTTCATGGGCGACGAGGGAACTCTCCACCTCCGCAGTGCCGAGCCGGTGACCGGAGACGTTGATGACATCGTCGACGCGGCCGGTGATCCAATAATCGCCGTCGGCGTCACGGCGGCAGCCATCGCTGGTGAAATATTTGCCTGGGTAGGCTGAAAAATAGGTGCGCACGAAGCGCTCGTGGTCGCCATGAATCGTGCGCATTTGGCCGGGCCAGGAATCGGCGATAACCAGATTGCCCGAGCAAGGGCCTTCGAGGATTTTTCCTTCGGTATCGACCACTTCCGGTTTGATCCCGAAGAAGGGCCGCGTCGCCGAGCCAGGCTTTAGATCCGTCGCGCCGGGCAGGGGCGTGATGACAATGCCGCCGGTCTCGGTTTGCCACCAGGTATCGACGATCGGGCAGCGGTCGTCGCCGACCACGCGGTGATACCACTCCCAGGCTTCCGGATTGATCGGCTCGCCGACCGTACCTAGAAGCCGCAGCGAGGCACGGCTCGTTGCCTTGACCGGCGCGTCGCCGGCGCGCATCAGCGCGCGGATCGCGGTCGGCGCCGTGTAAAGAATATTGACCCGATGCTTGTCGACGACCTCCCAAAAGCGCGACACGCTCGGGTAGGTCGGGATGCCTTCGAACATGAGTGTGATGGCGCCATTGGCGAGCGGACCATAGACGATATAACTGTGCCCGGTTACCCAGCCGACGTCGGCGGTGCACCAATAAATGTCGCCGTCATGATAATCGAAAACATAGTGATGGGTCATCGCGGCAAAGATGAGATAGCCCGCCGTTGTATGCACAACGCCCTTCGGCGTGCCGGTCGAGCCCGATGTATAGAGGATAAATAAAGGGTCTTCCGCGTTCATTTCGGCGCAAGGGCATTCCATCGCAGCTTTTGCCGTGGCCTCGTGGTACCAGACGTCGCGGCCGTCCATCCAGGCAACAGTGCCGCGGGTATGCCGGACAACAAGCATGGTCTCGACGATTCCGCTTGCTTTCGCGACAGCCTCGTCGGCGTGCGCCTTAAGTGGCGTCGTGCGGCCGCCGCGCCGCCCTTCGTCGGCGGTGATGAGGAGTTTCGAGTGGCAATCCTCGATCCGACCGGCGAGCGAATCGGCAGAGAAGCCGCCAAATACCACCGAATGGATCGCGCCGATCCGCGCGCATGCGAGCATCGCACAGGCCGCCTCGGGAATCATCGGCAGATAGATCGTGACCGTGTCGCCCTTCTTGACGCCATGCGCCTTGAGGACATTGGCGAGGCGGCAGACCTCGCCGTAGAGTTCCTGGTAGGTAATATGTTTCGAATCCTTCGGGTCATCGCCTTCCCAAATGATCGCGGTGCGGTTCTTGAGCCGGAGCAGATGCCGGTCGATGCAATTTTGCGCGACATTGGTGGTGCCGTCCTCGAACCATTTGATCGAGACGGGGCCAGGGCCGAAAGACGTGTTTTTGACCCGCGTGAAGGGTTTGATCCAATCGATGCGGCCGGCTTCGCCGGCCCAGAATGACTCCGGATCGGTGACCGAGCGGGCATAGAGTTCTCGGTATTTGGCGCTATCGACATAGGCTCGTTGCTTCCAGCCTGGAGCGATTGGATAGATCTTCCCGGACATTATCGTCTCCTCCCGCCGCGGCGCTTCGTTGGCTTCCGCCCAAGCTTCAAACGAACTTATGGGCCGAGCGGCGGCGCCTCGGTATTGATGACCAGCGATCTTACAACTGTTTTGGAATCGCGGAAGCATGGCGCGTTTAATATTGAAACTGCGTCCCCTGAACAGAGGGCGCGCCGAACCGGTTTTTGTATAATCATTCGATGATTGGACTTTGAATTTTTAGGGCGGAATCCGGAGGCGGCCAACATCCAGCCCGGTCACTCCTCCGGCATCCAATCCTTCCATTCGAGGGAACAGATGAGGATTTTGCTCGCAATTAGGAGGAAAGAATATGCCGATAATTTCAACAATATCATTCCCATTAGATATTGATGACCTAGGCATAGTCTCCAACCTCGGGGCTACTCCGGGCGCGGCCAGATTTATTACGGTCGGCACACTAGGCGCTCCGAACGCTGCAGACCCTTGGAGCCTGGCGTTCCACTGGGAAACGGCTGGGGGCTCAATTGGCGGAGCTTGGATGCTTGACGCATTTCTCAATCCTGTCAGTCCGATTGACCTGCCTACCGTTCCACCTTTACCGCCGGCTATACGTGTACCGGGCTTTCCGGTGTTTGCCCCGGGCGGATCTCCGCTAAAATACGACAATGTAACAATTGTACCCGCGAGCGATGGCACTGGCGTAGGCACCAATATCCCAGCCGGCCTCTACCAGCTCGTTACAACAATTCGATATAGTGAATTCGCAGGCCCCGGATCTGAAGTCCGGGTAGCCGGTCGTGGAAAAGGGCCATTGATCGAGTTTTTTCAACCCACGTAAACCGCCACACCTCGATCGACTTCCGGCGTGTTCGTGGCGGACAGGCAAATACAGCTAGTGTCCCGACTCTCAATTGCCGTCAAATAATTCATGCGGCCTCGGCTTTGTCGAGGTTGGTGCGGGCGTGGTTGAT